>NZ_CM002139.1:107147-316002 GCF_000454545.1 Xanthomonas cassavae CFBP 4642 | reverse complement strand
GGCAACGCTGATCAAGTCGGTCCCTATCGGAGAAAATATGCCCCTTCCTTCAAATCGGAACGACCGATGAAACAGCAGACATTGGCGATGGCGGCCGATCAGGGCAGTGGATTCGAGCAGCATCGTCGGCCGACGCGCCGGGATGTGTTCCTGTCGACGATGGAGCAGATCGTGCCGTGGTCGGCACTGTGCGCGGTGATCGAGCCGTACTATCCGAAGGCAGGCAATGGCCGGCCGCCGGTCGGCCTGGAACGGATGCTGCGGATGTATTTGGTGCAGCACTGGTTCAATCTGGCCGATGAGGCCTGCGAGGAAGCGCTACTGGACAGCACGGCGCTGCGGCGGTTCGTGGGGATCGACCTGGGCCGCGAGCGGGTTCCGGACGCGACGACACTGCTGAAGTTTCGTCGCCTTCTGGAGACGCACGAGCTGGGGGCGGAGCTGTTCTTGCAAGTGAACCGGGAATTGGAAGCACGTGGCCTGAAGGTGGGCACGGGCACCATCGTGGATGCGACTATCATCGGCGCGCCCAGTTCGACGAAGAATGCGGACAAGGCCCGCGATCCGGACATGCATCAGACCCGCAAGGGGCAGCAGTGGTACTTCGGGATGAAGCTGCACATCGGCGTGGATAGTCGTAACGGCCTGGTGCATAGCGCGGCGGTGACGGCGGCCAATGTGCATGACAAGCACCTGCTGGGAGACCTGCTGCACGGGGAGGAACGCCGGGTCTATGGAGACAGCGCCTACGCCAGCCAGAAGGCGCTGATCGGCACGCATGCACCGCACGCCCGGGACTTCACCAACCAGCGGGTTCGCAAGCGTGGCGAAGTGAATGAGGTGCAGCGCCAGCGGAACCGCAACAAGTCGAAGATCCGTGCCCGTGTCGAGCACGTGTTCGCGGTGGTGAAGCGGCTGTGGGGCTTTGCCAAGGTGCGTTATCGCGGGCTGGACAAGAACGCGAACCGCTGCTTCGTGGCCCTGGGCCTGGCGAACCTGTACCTGGCGCGGGTGCGTTTGGCGGGATAGTTGCGCCTGCGGGGCCGCAAAAGCGGCCCGCAGCGCCCGGAAACGGGCATGGAAGGACGGCTGATCGTAGATCCAAGTGCGTCATGAGCCGGATCGGCCAGTTCGCTGGCCGTTGCGACTACTTGATCAGCGTTGCCNNNNGCCCGGAAACGGGCATGGAAGGACGGCTGATCGTAGATCCAAGTGCGTCATGAGCCGGATCGGCCAGTTCGCTGGCCGTTGCGACTACTTGATCAGCGTTGCCCTAAGGCCAACCCGCTGGAACGCCTGGGCACCCCGGAGGATATCGCCGCCGCAGTGGCGTTCCTGGCCGGCCCCGATGGCGGCTGGATCAATGGGCAGGTGCTGCGCGCCAACGGCGGCATGGTCTGACCTGCAGCGGCGCGCCGGGAGTGCGCGCCGCCCATTTCCCTTGAGGAGCAATGACATGCGCAAACGCATTCTGGTGACCGGCGCGTCCAGCGGTTTCGGCCGCTTGACCGCGCAAGCGCTGGCAGCCGCCGGCCACACCGTCTACGCCTCCATGCGCGATACCGCCGGCCGCAACGCCGGTGTGGCGCAGGAGATGGCCGAGCTGGCCGGCACGCGGCAGCTGGCCTTGCACGCAGTCGAGCTGGACGTGCAATCGCAGACCTCGGCCGATGCGGCGGTGGCGGCCATCGTGGCCGAGGCCGGCGGCTTGGACATGGTGGTGCACAACGCCGGCCACATGGTGTTCGGCCCGGCCGAAGCCTTCACTGCCGAGCAGTTGGCGCAGGTTTACGACATCAACGTGCTGGGCACGCAGCGGGTGAACCGCGCCGCGTTGCCGCAATTGCGCGCGCAGCAGCAGGGCTTGCTGGTGTGGGTGTCCAGCAGCCGCTCGGCGGGCGGCACCCCGCCATATCTGGCGCCCTACTTCGCGGCCAAGGCGGCGATGGATGCGCTGGCGGTGCAGTACGCGCGCGAGCTGGCGCGTTGGGGCATCGAGACCTCGATCATCGTGCCCGGCGCCTTCACCAAGAGCACCAACCACTTCGCGCATGCCGGCGCCCCCGACGATGCGACGCGCGCGGCCGCGTACGAGGCTGGCCCGTATGCGGGATTCGGCGAACAGGTGCAGCAGGCGTTCGCGCGCATCGTGCCCGAGGACGCCGACGTGGCCGAGGTGGCGCAGGCGATCGTGCAGGTGGTGGATGCACCGTTCGGTACGCGGCCGTTCCGGGTGCATATCGATCCGGCCGGCGATGGCGCCGATGTGGGCTTTGCGGTGCTCGATCGCCTGCGGGCAGAAATGCTGCACCGTGTGGGATTGGGCGACCGCGCGCGGTGAAATGATGGGATGCGGCAGGCGCTTGCAGTGCCTGCCGGCCATACAGCGGCTGACAGAACGTGCGAGCAGTCGTCAGCTGGATGCGGGCGGCGCACTCACGACCAGAGTGCAGGAGCGGCCCATGCCGCACCCAACACCGGCCGCGCCCGCCTGGCGGCTGTGCAGTGGTTTCGTTAGCCGCTCTCAGCGTGAAAGACGGTTCCTGCGAAGCGCGCGCTCGGACCGCATGACGTGCACCACCACGATGCGCTGCCCATCCACGCGGTAGATGATGCGGCAAGGTGGTTCGACAATCTGGCGATAGCGCGAGCGCTTGAGTTCCTGTGGCCGGCTTCCGCTGTCCGGGTGCTTGATCAATTGCTCAACGTGCGCGAACACCCGTTTCACCAGTGCCGCTGCAGCGGGCGCGTTGTCGATTGCGATGTAGTCGGCAATCGCGTCCAAGTCAGCCAATGCCGGCGCCGACCAGATTATTTCAGCCATCGCGCCATGCGTTGCTGTGCCTGTTCATGGCTCAGAGTGCGGCCTTCCGCTACTGCCATTTCTCCACGGGCGATTCCTTCGAGGAGCGCCATGCGCTGCTGCATGCGCTCGTAGCTGGCGACATCCACCAGATAGGCACTGGGCAAACCGTGCTGTGTGATCAGGATCGGCTCCTTGTCGCGCTCGGCAGCTGCAAGGAGTTCGGTGGCCTGACGCTTGAGCGTGGTGACAAGTTCGGTGCGCATGGAGTGACATTAAAGTATCACTTTGGGCGAGGCAAGCGGTCGGCCCGAGGACGCCCAACTGCGCCTTCACGCCCCGCTCAACGGCCGCAGGCACAGCCAGATGGCGCACCAGTGCGACAACGCACCGCCCAGCACATGGGCATGCCAGATGGCGCGGTTGTAGACCATCGACTTGCGCACGTAGAACGCCACGCCCACGGTGTAGAACGCGCCGCCGGCCACGATGAGCCACAGCACCGCGCTGTCCAGGCCGGCGATCATCTGGTTGACCACCACGATTCCGGCCCAGCCCAGCAGCAGGTAGATCGCCACCCAGAAGCCCTTGGCGATGCCGGGCAGGCACAGTTTGGCGAACACGCCCAACAGCGCCACGCTCCAGACGGTCAGGATCATGGCCCAGCGCCAGCTGCCATCGAGCGCGACCAGGAAGAACGGCGTGTACGAGCCGGCGATCATGACGAAGATGCCGGCGTGGTCGAACTTGCGCAGCATCGGCTGGCGCAGCGGCGGGGCGAAGTTGTAGGCGGCCGAGCAGGCGAACATCACCAGCAGGCCCAGCGCGTAGACACAGGTGGTCAGCAGCATGGTCTGGTTGGCATGCGCCCGCCACACCATCCAGCCGCCACCGACGATGGCCAGGAACAGGCCGGCGGCATGCACGATCACATCGGCACGACGGGCAGCGGGAGTCTTGTAATGCGGAGCGAGGGCGCTGGGGGGCACGGGCACGGCGGGTCTTCGAGAGGGGGAGCCCACAACGTGCAGCTCGGGCATGGCGCAGTGGGGGCCACAGCATACCCGCTTGCTGAATTCGCTCAGTGACACGGGCTCGCCCATTCGGGCCGTGTCTCATACCCTGAGACACCTCCCCTGTCTCATGCCCCTCTTTGGGAGCCGTCGTATGCCTCCATTTGCCCTCGCTCCCCGCACCGAAACCGCCGAACGCGCCCTGGCCACCACCGATGGCCGGCCCAGCCGCGACGGCGCACTGCTCACGCAGCGCCTGGAACGGCGCTACCAGGACCGCATCACCGGCAGCTTCACCATTCCCGGGCGCGACGGTAATTACGCGCCGATCCCGGAGGATGTGCCGGCCGCATTGGCCGATGCGCTGCGCACGCGCGGGATCGGCCAGCTCTACAGCCATCAGGCCGACGCCTGGGCGGCAAGCCAGCGTGGCGAGCATGTGGCGATCGTGACGCCCACTGCGTCGGGCAAATCGCTGTGCTACACGCTGCCGGTGGTGAGCGCGGCGATGACCGCAGGGGCCAAGGCGCTGTACCTGTTCCCCACCAAGGCGCTGGCGCAGGACCAGGTGGCCGAGCTGCTGGAATTGAACCGCGCCGGCGCGCTGGGGGTGAAGGCCTTCACCTTCGACGGCGATACGCCCGGCGATGCGCGCCAGGCGATCCGCCTGCATGGCGACATCGTGGTGAGCAACCCGGACATGCTGCACCAGGCAATCCTGCCGCATCACACCAAGTGGGCGCAGTTCTTCGAGAACCTGCGCTATGTGGTGATCGATGAGATCCACACCTATCGCGGCGTGTTCGGCAGCCACGTCACCAACGTACTGCGCCGGCTCAAGCGCATTTGCGCGTTCTATGGCGCCAAGCCGCAGTTCATCCTGTGCTCGGCCACCATCGGCAACCCGCACGCGCACGCACAGGCCCTGATCGAAGAACAGGTGCATGCCATCACCGAATCCGGCGCGCCCACCGGCGACAAGCATGTGCTGTTGTGGAACCCGCCAGTGGTCAATGCCGATCTCGGCCTGCGCGCCTCGGCGCGTTCGCAGAGCAACCGCATTGCGCGCATCGCCATCAAGAGCGGTCTGAAGACGTTGGTGTTCGCGCAGACGCGCCTGATGGTGGAGGTGCTGACCAAGTACCTCAAAGACATCTTCGACCACGACCCACGCAAGCCGGCACGCATTCGCGCGTACCGTGGCGGCTACCTGCCCACCGAGCGGCGCGAAGTGGAGCGGGCAATGCGTGCCGGCACCATCGACGGCATCATTTCGACTTCTGCGTTGGAACTGGGCGTGGATATCGGCGCGCTGGATGTGGTGATCCTCAATGGCTACCCCGGCAGCGTGGCCGCCACCTGGCAGCGCTTCGGCCGCGCCGGGCGGCGCCGGCAGCCGGCGCTGGGCGTGCTGGTGGCCAGCTCGCAACCGCTGGATCAATACGTGGTTCGGCATCCGGATTTCTTTGCCGATGCCTCGCCCGAGCACGCACGCACTGCGCCCGATCAACCGCTGATCCTGTTCGACCACATCCGCTGCGCGGCGTTCGAATTGCCGTTCGTTGCCGACGAGCCGTTTGGTCCGATCGACCCATTGGTGTTCCTGGAAGCCCTGGCCGAAAGCGAAGTGATCCACCAGGAAGGCGACCGCTGGGAATGGATTGCCGACAGCTACCCGGCCAATGCGGTGAGCCTGCGCTCGGTGGCCGACGGCAACTTCGTGGTGGTGGACAAGAGCGCCGGCAAGCAGCAGATCATCGCCGAGGTGGATTATTCGGCCGCTGCACTGACCTTGTACGAAGGCGCCATCCACATGGTGCAAAGCACGCCGTACCAGGTGGAGCGACTGGACTGGGAAGGCCGCAAGGCCTATGTCACGCGTACCCACGTGGACTACTACACCGACAGCATCGACTACACCAAGCTCAAGGTGCTGGACCGCTTCGATGGCGGCGTGGCCGGCCGTGGCGATTCGCACCATGGCGAGGTGCACGTGGTGCGGCGCGTCTCCGGCTACAAGAAGATCCGCTATTACACGCATGAAAACATCGGCTACGGCCCGGTGAATCTGCCCGACCAGGAGCTGCACACCACCGCGGTGTGGTGGCAGTTGCCGCAGGCCACCCTGGGCAAGGCGTTCGCCTCCAAACAGGATGCGCTGGATGGCTTTTTAGGCGCCGCCTACGCGCTGCACGTGGTGGCCACGGTGGCAGTGATGGCCGATGCACGCGATCTGCAAAAGGCTGTGGGCAGTGGCGATGGCGCGTGGTTTGCGGTGGCCGACCAGACCGGGCGCGGGCAACTGCGCGGGGTGGAAGAAGGCGAACAGGGCGCGGTGGAACTGCAGCAGGCCTTCGTGCCCACGGTGTACCTGTACGATAACTTCCCCGGCGGCGTGGGCCTGAGCGAGCCGCTGTGGCTGCGCCAGGCCGAGCTGCTGCAGCGCGCCGACGAGCTGGTACGGCGTTGCGATTGCAGCGCCGGGTGCCCGGCCTGCGTGGGCCCGGTGCTGGCCGCGCACGAGGAAGGTAAGGGCGAATCGCCCAAGTCGCTGGCGTTGACGGTGCTGGCGCTGTTGTTCGACGCCGATGCGCCGCTGCGCCATGCCACCCAGGTGGACGACGACCTGGCACTGGACGTGCTTGCATGAGCGTGAGTGCAGACCGACTGCGCTTGCTGCGTCGGCAGGCCGGGCATGCGGATGTGCCTGCGCCCGCGGTGGTTGCCGACAGCGATGCACCGCAAGCTGCAGCAGCGGCGCGTGCGGAAGATGCCGATGCCGCGCTTGGGCGTGAGGTGCCGCAAACCGCTGTCGGTGCAGCCAGGCCGGGCATATCGTCCGCGCCGATCGCGCCATCGGCCGCAACGTCTGCTGCGGCCGATGTGCCCGCATATGCGCCGGCCTTGCGGTGGTCGGATGAGCCACGTCTGGCGGACGCGGCGCACCGTGTTGACGCCTTGCGCGTTGCTACACCGACGCTCACGCAGAGCGACGTGAATGCTGTGGCGCCGGCATGGGCGAGCGCGCGCGCGACCAAGCCGTCTGCGCCACCGACGCAGCCGGCAGTGCTCAGGCGAGCAGCCGTTGAGATAGCGGCGGCTGGCGCTGTCTCAGGCGGTACGCACGCAAGCGGTGCGCACATGGCTGCCGACAGTGCGACGCCGCCAGCGCAGGACCAGGCAACGCCTGCACCTGGCAGCGCCTCGGGTGGCAGCGCGGAGCGTTTGCGCCTGCTGCGCCGTCAGGTCGGCGGGCTGACACCTGCATCGCGCAAGGACGACGCGGTGACGCCGACACGTGCGCAGCGTGCAGCGGTCTCCGGCACCGGGGCACTCGCTGCACGCTTGTCATCGCACGATGCCGCCGCTGCACGTCATGCCGCCCCGGCAGCCCGCCCGCACGGTGTGCGCACCGCACCGGCACTCATGCGCCGCGCCTTGCAGTCACCGGCTACTGCACCGCCTGCGCGCGAGGCATCGGTGTTTGCATGGGTGGAGCACGATGTGCGCCACATGCAGGCGTTGTCATCCGCTGTCGGTGGCGATGCAATCGATGTGACCGATGCCATGGATGCAGATCTCGCAGGCCGCTCGCCAGCAGCGCGCAATACCACGACACCACCGGCACCACCGATGTCGGCGACGCCACCACTGCAACGTCGCACCGACATCGCTGGGTTGCGCAAGATGATCGGCCTGCGCGAACGGGCGATCTCGCCGCACACGCCGCTGCGCGCGCCGTCCACCGATCGGCAGCTGCCCGGCAACGAGATCGCACCGGGCCTGCATCTGGTCGAAGCGTTCCTGCCGCAGCCGATTCCTGGCGAAGCGCTCTCGCTGGCATTCGCCAGACGCGAGGACGCGGTCGACCCGCTGGACCTGTTGTTCTTCGATACCGAAACCACCGGCCTTGCCGGCGGCACCGGCACGCGCGCCTTCATGATCGGGGTGGCGCAGTGGTGCACCGATGCCGTGCAAGGCAGCGGCCTGCGCGTGCGCCAGTTGATGATGTCCACCATGGCCGCCGAGAGCGCCATGCTGGACCTGTTCCGCAGCTGGCTGTCGCCGCGCACGGTGCTGT
This sequence comes from Xanthomonas cassavae CFBP 4642, assembly GCF_000454545.1. Lineage (NCBI taxonomy): Bacteria > Pseudomonadati > Pseudomonadota > Gammaproteobacteria > Lysobacterales > Lysobacteraceae > Xanthomonas > Xanthomonas cassavae. Next base: position 308,105 of record NZ_CM002139.1, on the reverse strand, counting down.
CCAGCTACAACGGCCGCTGCTACGACGCGCCGCTGCTCAAGACGCGCTACCGGCTGGCGCGCCGCGGCGACCCACTGTCGGCGCTGGATCATGTGGACCTGCTGTTCCCCACCCGCCGCCGGTACCGCGGCACCTGGGAGAACTGCAAGCTGTCCACCATCGAGCGGCAGCTGCTGCGCGTGGTGCGCGAAGACGACCTGCCCGGCTCCGAAGCGCCGGCGGCGTGGCTGAGCTATCTGCGCGGCGGCAGCGCGCGCAACCTGCGCCGCGTGGCCGACCACAACCACCAGGACGTGGTGACGCTGTCGCTGCTGATGCAACGGCTGGTGGCGGTGGAGGCGCAGGACCGCGAGGTGATTGCGTTGATGGAGACGCCGTAGCGCCGCAGCAGGCGCAGTGGCGGCGCAATGCGCGCGTCCTGGGTGCGAGCGCCAGTGCAGTTTGCCGGCGAAGGCGATGTCCACCTGCAACACTGCAAGGCGGCCCCCCATTGGCGACCACGTAAGCGGTCATGCCGCCGGGCCACGCGCGCCGGCGCAGGATCAGTGCGCCGTTATCACTCTCCTGGCTCGGTCTGTCTGGCTTGCTCGTTGAGGTAATGGGTCACCGGTGCACCACGGTACTGATCGGCCAGTCGCCCCAGGGATTCGGCGCGTGCATCCACCCCCTGCCTGGCTGCGCTGTCGTGCACAGGCTCTGCCGAGCGATCCAGAAGGCGGCCTTCCCGCACTGCGGCCACATGGGCCGGGTCGGCGGGCCTGGAGGCGGCGCGGAATTCGCCGGTGCGCTGCGCCACGATCGCCGCATCGCGCGCGGTGTCGATAGGGGTGTCTGGCGGCAGGTCCAGTTCCATGCCGGTATGACCACGCGCCAGCGTGCGGTCTTCCAGCAACGCGAGTAGTTCCTCCTCGGGCTGGTCGGTCAGCAGGCTTTCGCCGGCATCGCGAAAGGCACCGGCGGTGGTGCGCTGGATCCCGAAGGCTTCGCCGCTGAGCTTCTGCATCTCGCCGAAGTTGCGCCAGACGTAATAGTCCTTGTCGTGGTTGGCGCGCGGCAGGGAGAAATCCTCATACCGATAGCCGGACGAAAACGCCGCCTGCGCGTAGGACGAGTCCGGCTGGCGCAGGCGTGCGCGTGTCAGCTCCATGGCCTTGCCTGCAGCGCTTTGCTGATCGGTGGCCACCGCCTCCACGATGACCGGGCGCATCCTGCTCCAGCTTTCCAGCCACTGCACCGCAGTGTCGGCCAGTCCCTCCGGGCCCTCGTCCTTGCCCGGGAAGAACTGGCGCAGCTGCGCGTCGGCGAGCATGCTCTGGCTGAAGACCGGCACCACAGCGATCTTGGCCAACAGCCGATCGAGTGCGGCCCGGCGCGGCGCATCCTGGGAGTGCAGCGGATTGATCTTGTAGCGCTTGTATAGATTTGACAGAAATTGATCGAAGCCGCCCGTGTAGTACTTGGCATACAGCTTGATCGCGGCCCCCGGGCGCAGGTCCGGCCGGCGCATCAGCAGCATGACCACCGCCTCGGCGGTGTCTTCCTTGCAATCCAGCGCGACCGACATCGCCTCCGGCTTCTGCAGCGCATGCTCCAATGCCTGCTCCACCGCGGCAATGGTCTGATCGGTCTTGATGAAGTTGCCATCGACCGGGTTGCGGATCACCAGCGGCATCTCGCGCAACTGGGCGAACGGTACCTGCGAGACCAGCCTGTTCTGCGGATCGTCGGTCATGCGGCCAATGCTGAAGTCGTGCATCAAGACCGGCACGCCGTCGGCACTGACCTCGACATCCAGCTCCAGGTTGCGATACCCCTGTGCGTAGGCGCGATCGATGGCGGCCAGCGAGTTTTCCGGAATGCCGGCGTGGTTGTCGAACAGGCCCCGGTGCACCATCACGTCCTTGCCCAGCGCGCGCGTGCTGGGCGCCTGGAAGTACGCGTCGTGCACGAGCTCCTTGCGGTGCTTGCGCAACAGCGCTTGCTTTCCGGCCAGCAGATGATGGTCGTTGGCCTTGAAGAAGGCCGCGCCGCCGTCGCGCGCCGGCACCGCGTGTCCGTGGTAGCGCGCGGCTTGCTGCAACTTGCGACGCGGCTGCGTGGGTGCGGTGGGCTTCAGCCAGCCAGGTGTCTTCAGCCCATGGCCGGGCAGGTCCAGCGTCTTGCGCAATGCAGTGCGTGCTGCATCGCTGAAGGTGTCGTCATGCGCAAACGCGCGTTGCAGATCGAAGATGATGCGGCCTTGCTGCGCATCGACCAGCACCGGGCCCGCCGCTGCACGGGAGTGATCCGGCAAACCGGCGGTCATTGCTTCGAACGCAGCGGTATCCAGATACACCGGCTCCAGCGCTCCGGCGGCAAAACGTGCCGCGATGCTGGCGGGCCTGGTCCCTTTGCCGGCCTTTGCAAGCTGCTTGGCCAGCGTGCTTTGCGCGGCCTGCACGGTGATCTGCCTTGCCTGCACTTCGACCAGGCGTTGCTCCGAAAACTCGCTGTCCAGTGCCACCAATGCCTGCTTGCCGGTCATGGCGCTGTCGTCCAACGCCGCCAGTGGTGGTTGCATAAACGCCTGGCGACGCGGACGTGGACCCAGTGGCGGGTTGCCGCCGGGCACGTGCGGCACCTCCATCGGGGTAATCGGGCTGGTGTGCGTCGGTGTTGCCAGCGCGGTGGTGAGCAGGGCGGCCGGTTGCGAAGGAGCAATACGCATGACGACCTCAAGAGCACTGCGGGCGGCCAGTAAAGCGCCTGGCATATGACAATGCGCAACCGAGGCGAACTATGCTGCCGCGATGCGAAACGACGCCCCGCCGCAACGCCGGCACGCGCATCGGCTGGTCCACCACTGGTGCTAGAACAGCGTTTCCTTGAACGGCAGCATGGCTGCACCCAGCACCGTGGCATGTGCCTGCACCTGCCCGACCAGCAACGCCGGATACAGCAATGCACCGCCGCGCCGTGGCGCGGGCTCGAAGGCGACACGGGCGATCAGCCGCTGCGCAAGATCTGCCGGCAGGCGCGCGCCGAAGACGATGACGCGCGGGTCGATCAACGCGATGATCGCCGCCACCGCCAGGGTCACGGTGGGTTGCACCGCATCCAGCCAGGCGTCGATCTGCGGCCACGCCGGATCGTAGTGCTGCAGCAGGGTCTGCAGGTCCGCCAGTACATGGCCATCGGCGACCAGCGCCTGGCGCAGGCCTTCCAGCGTTGGCCGCGCGCTGCCGGTGATGGCCGAGATACGCCCCAGTTCGCCCACATTGCCGTGCGCGCCGCGGAGCACCTTACCGGCGGCGATCACACCCGCGGCAAACCCATCGGCGATCGTCAGGTAGACCAGGTCCGGCGATTGCCGGCCGACTCCGTACAAAGCTTCGGCCAGGGCGGCGCAATGGGCGTCGTTGTCCATCCACACCGGCAACTGCAGGCGGTCGGCGATGAACCGGTCCAGCTCCATCTGCATCCAGTCCGCGTCCAGCGTGAGCGGCGGATTGACCGGCGTGCCGTCGCCGATGCGCGGGCCGGTCATGCCGACACCCACCCCGAACAACCGCTGCCGGTTCACACCGGCCGCCTGCAGCAACTGCTCCACCAGTTCCGGCAGCCGCGCTGCGACCAGTTCCAGCGTCAGCGGGAACGCAGTGAGCTGGCGCATGCCGCGCACCTGGCCGGCGAAATCGATCAGCACCACCGCGATGCCATCGACCATCAACGAGGCTCCCACGCTGTACGCGTAGTCGGGCACCAGACTCAACTGGACGCTGGGTTGGCCGCGACCGCGCCGCAGCGACGGGCCGAGCTGGAGCAGCCCATGTGCAACCAGCGGGTCGATGATGCCCTTGGTGCCGGGAACGCTGAGCCCGCTGGCGCGCGGCAGATCGGCACGCGCCACCTGGCCGGCGCTGCGGATCAGATCCAGCAACGCGCGCTCGCTGGAACCGGCGGCCTGCCCGTCGCTACGGCGGCGGTAATGCGAACGGATGGCCGCGTGGGCGAAAAAGGAAGACATGGGGCGGCAAAAGGACCGGTGGTGTCACACAAGCTTAAATTAAGGAGATTAATTTAATTCGCCTGCGGCCACCGTGTTGGGGCCGCCCGACAGTGCGGATAGTGCCATGCGGTTTTTTCATTCCTCGTTCCCTGGCCCGCTTGGGCCCGCTGCAGCCCGTGTCCCACAGCGTCGCATAATGTCGTACGCGCTGGGCATGGCCGTGGTGGGCTGGATGCAGGCGCCGGCGGTCGCCGCACCCGCCGATGCCACGGCACAGACCCTGGATGCGGTGCAGGTGCGGACCTCGTTCCAGTCGCAGAACACCCGGGCCATCGCCACCAAGCAGGCCGCGCCCACGATCGTGGATTCGGTTGCCGCCGACAGCATCGGGCAACTGGCGGATTTCAACGTCGGCGATGCGCTGCGCCGCGTCACCGGCGTGAGCACCGTGGAGTACCAGGGTGAGCCGCGCTACGTGACCGTGCGCGGCCTCAACGGCAACTACAACAGCATGCTGATCGATGGCTTTGCATTCGCAAGCAACGACATCGGCAGCCGCCAGGCCATGATGGATGTGCTACCGGCCAACTTTGTCGACCGCATCGACGTGGTGAAGTCGTTTCTGCCTGAAAACGACGGTGGCGCGATCGGCGGCGCCACCAACCTGGTCACCGCCACCGGCTTCGGCCGTCCGGACGGCCTGCTGACTGCCTCGGCCAAGGGCGGTGCCAACCTGATGGGGAATCGCTATGGCGGCCGTACGCCGGTGGGCGAAGGCGAGCTCAAATGGGGCAAACGCTTCGGTCGTGACGGCGAGTTTGCATTCCTGGGCGCAGCCAGCGTTTGGCGCCGCGAGATCGCGGTGCCGCAGCAGGAAAACGGCGGCGCCCTGAACTGGTACAACGCCGACGGCACGCGCGCTCCGGTGCCCTATGGCGGCGTGGGCGACGCGGTGCCCAGCGAGCGGCGCTGGTACAACTACGACAACACCCGGCAACGGCGCGGCCTCACCGCACGCGTGGACTGGCAGCCGGACGGTCCGCTCAGCGGCCATGTGTCCGGTTACAGCTTCCACCAGCGCGAGGCCTCGGACCGCTATACCCAGAACGCCCAGGTGCAGAACAGCGCACGCCTGACCCGCAGCGGCCCGCAGGGCGGTACGCTCGACAACCTGAATCAGTCCGTCGAATTGGGGCAGTTGCGCTGGAAGCGCGCGCTGTCGGGCATCAACGGCGAACTAGTGGCCGAGCTGCCGGCGCAATGGCGCGCCGCGCTGCGCGCGAGCACCTCGCGCGCCACGGTGGACAACCCGCAGGCCTGGGACCGCTTCCAGCAAAATCGCCTGGCATACGGGTTCGACTGGAGCGGCACGCTGCCCGCTTTCACGCCGCTGGACCCGGCCCTGGCCGACGACCCGACGCGCTATCCCAACGCCTATCACCAGCAGGAGCGCACCGGCTACGCCGAACGGGTTGGCGACCTGCAGCTGGAGCTGCGTCGCAACGTGGACGAGGACAGCCGTGGGTTGGGGCTGGCCGTTGGCGCGCGGCAGGTGCGCACGCACATGCGCACCGCTGTGCAGCGCACCACCTGGAACGGCTTGCCTGACACCCTGGCCGACGTGCTGGGCAGCCCGACCTGCGCCCTGGGCTGCAACACGGAGATGATGACCATCGACCCGGCATTGGCCAACGCACGCTGGGATGCCCTGGCCGGCCAGGCGCGTGGGGTGGTGGACACCACCGCGCAGAACAGCGGCAGTTACGCCGTCGACGAACAGGTGCGCGCCGGCTTTGCCCAGGCGCAATGGCGCGGCGAGCGCTGGCTGCTGGCCGGCGGCATCCGCCTGGAGCAGACACGCTTTGCCAGCGCCGGCCAGCAGCTGAGCGGAACCACCTGGACACCGGTCAGCGCGGTGCGCACCTACCGCAACTGGTTGCCATCGCTCAGCGGGCAACTGCAGACCAGCGCCAACGGCACCCTGCGCATTGGCGTCTCACGCTCGATCGGGCGCCCGCGGCTGGACCAGATGGCCTTGAACGGCGGCGTGCTCACGCCAGGCAGCACACCGCCGACGCTCAACCAAGGCAACCCGGACCTGCAGCCGCGCCGCTCGCAGAACCTGGACCTTGGCCATGACTGGAGCTGGGACGACGGCGGCAGCCTGCTGTCGGTCGCGCTGTTCCACAAGACCATCACTGATGAAATCTTCCGCTACGGGCAGATGGACAGCATCGACGGCGAGCAGGTGCTGGTCACCCAGCCGCGCAATGTGGACCGGCCGGTGCGCCTGCACGGCGCCGAGCTGGGGGCCATCAAGGAACTGGGGCCATGGCTGCCTGCGCTGGACGGCTTGTCGGTGACCGCCAATGTGACGTTCCTGCACGTGGACTACCCGGTGGTGCTCGGCGATGGCACCCGCACCACGCTGGACGTGCTGCCGCAGCAGCCCAGGCAGTTGTGGAACCTGACCCTGAATTACGCCCGCGGGCCGCTGCGCAGCACGCTGGCCTGGAGCCGCACCGGCGAGCTGTGGGACGACCGCTACCCCAACTACAGCAGCCGGCAGGAGTTCTACCGCAACCGCTACCAGCAACCGCTGGACCGCATCGATCTGAAACTGGCCTGGGACGTGTCGCCCACGCTGGCCGTGAGCCTGGACGTGCTCAATCTGGCCGGTCAGGGCTACCAGTACCGCATCGGCCGCAATCAGGAATACGTGCAATCGGCCTGGAAGATGGCCCCCACCGTGATGCTCGGCGTCAACGTCAAGCTCTGAGGAAATCCCATGTCGTCGTTTCTGGACACACCCATCAGCCGCCGCCATCTGATCGCCGCCACCGCCACCGCCACCGCCAGCGCCGCGCTGCTGACCAGCGGCCTGCCTGCGCTGGCCGACACGCCGCCGCCGGATGTGGGGCGCAAGTTTCTGCGCTCGCGCCGGCCGATGGCATTTGCCGGCAATACCTTCGTTGGTCATCTCGAACAACAGGGCGATAGCTACGACAGCTTCGACCGCGTGCTGGATATCTACCGCGAACTGCCCGAACACCGCTTCGCGAACAAGTTCGCGCTGCTGCCGCCCAGCAGTTATCACGTGACCTTGCTGGGCGGGGTCAATGAAATCGACCGCGCCAGCGGGCCATGGCCAGGCGATCTGACGCGCGATGTGGCGTTGAGCGAGATCCATGCCGATTTTCTCGCGCGGCTGACGCAACGCACTGCGGCGCCGCTGGGTGCGTGCAGCTTTGTGGTGAACCCGGCTGCGGCAAGGACCGGCAACAACGACAGCCTGCTCATCCCGCTGCGCCCTGCCGATACGCAGACCGCACAGCGCCTGGAAGCCGCACGCCAGGGGCTAATGACGCTGACCCGCCTGCAGCGCCCGGACTACGTCAATTTCCAGTTTCATATCTCGCTGGCCTACCTGTGCGAAACGCTCGATCGCGCAGAACAGGCGGACTATCGCGCCGCAGTGGGCCACTGGCTCAAGCGACTGGCGGCCGCGGGTCCGATCACGATCCCGCGCTTTCACTTTTGCACGTTTGCGGATATGGACGCGTTTCGGACGGTGCGGGAGGTATGAGTGAGGAGTCGGGACTCGATGTGCGGATCGAGTGTCGCAGCTGGTGCCTGATCGATGGCAGTTGGCATGAGATAGATGCATGGGGATCGTGACGATGCGGTTGTCACCCTCCATCCGTTACCAGAGCAGCCATCTGGCTCACTTGGGTGTGGCGGCCGCTGTGATCTCGCGCCCATGCGTGGAGGATGACCAGCACCCTGGTGATCGCTGCGAGCAGTGACGAGCTTGCCGAATGTGCCGCTCTCGCACAGCCGACAAGCAACCTCACCGCACGCGCTTGCGCATCGCCGCTTCGTCGTCCAGCCAGTTGCTGCCCTTGTTGGTCAGGAAGAACATGTAGACCACCAGCGACACCGCGATCACCGCCGTGGCGTAGATCACGAACTCGCTGACATGCCCGGTCTTCAACGAGGCCTGGTACAGCAGCGGCGCGGTACCGCCGAAGGCCGAGTTGGCCAATGCGTAGCCCAGGCCCACGCCCAGCGCGCGCACATGGGTGGGGAACAATTCGGCCTTCACCACGGCGTTGATCGAGGTGTAGCCGGTCAGGATCACAAAGCCCACGGTGAGGATGGCGAAGGCCATCAGCCAGTCGGTCTGCTTGGGCAATTCCATCACCAGGAACCAGGTGTACAGCACGCCGCCGATGCCGAAGAACACCAGCAGGGTCTTGCGGCCGACGATGTCCGACAACCAGCCGCCCACCGGCTGCATCAGCATCAACACCGTCAACGCCACCAGGTTGATGATGGTGCCGGCCATCACGTCGCCGCCGGCGAACGCGCTCTGGATCATCTTCGGGCCGGTCACCGAGTAGGTGTAGAACGCGATGGTGCCGCCGGCGGTGATCAGGAAGCACAGCAGCAACGGGCGCCACTGGTTCACAAACAGCTCGCGCATCGAGCCCGAGGCCCTGGCCTTGCCGGTACGCGAATCGGCGATGGATTCGGAGCTCAGCGACTCATCCATGGTCTGGCGCAGCCAGAACACCACCAATGCACCGATGCCGCCCAGGCCGAACGCCACACGCCAGCCCCATGCCGACACCTGCGAGGCGTCGAAGAAATGCAGCATCACCAGCAAGGTGGTCTGCGCCAGCACGTGCCCGCCGACCAGCGTGACGTAATGGAACGAGGACAGGAACCCGCGCCGGCCGGGAATCGCCGCTTCGGACATGTACGTCGCGCTGGTGCCGTACTCGCCACCGGTGGCAAAGCCCTGCAGCAACCGCGCCAGCAATAGAATGATGGGCGCCGCGATACCGATCGTGGCCACGGTGGGCGTGATGGCAATGACGAACGAGCACAGCGCCATCATCGACACCGAGATGGTCAGCGCCAGGCGCCGGCCATAGCGGTCGGCGAAGCGGCCGAAGTACCACGCGCCGATCGGGCGCATCAGGAAGGTCATCGCGAAGATCGCCCACACGAACAGGGTGGCGTTCTTGTCTTCCTTGGAAAAGAACTGCGATTCGAAGTAGGTGGCGAACACCGAATAGACGTAGACGTCGTACCACTCGACCAGATTACCGGCCGACCCCTTGAGCGTATTGGACACCGAGCGGTGAAGGCTGCCGGGCGCTGCGCCAGAACCGGCGGCGATCGGAGACGATGGGGGTGCGCTCATGCGGTCAGAACCTCTTCGGTGGGACAGCCCTGGAGTATAGGTGCGCGCTTGTGTGACGCATGTAAGCATTTCGGCGCATAGGCAGGCGCCGTGCCAGCCGCTAGTGGATGTGTAGCGTGCGAGTGAAAAGCGGCCGACGTGCGGCCTGCACTGCCGTATCTCGCCGCAATCCCCAAAGACTTGTGCGTAACGCTTCAGTTCGCTTGGGGCGTCGGCGCGGCCAGCGATTTGCTGTACATCCCGAGCGATCCAAGCAGCACGCACGGCGCTTGCCCGACGCCAGCATGTCGCAGGCGGTGGCGATGCGCCTGACCCGCGTGGATGCACATGGATGATGCAATGGTTCGCCTGTCCGGCGAATACGTTTTAGCCGCACACGATGCAGAAATTCTTGTCTCTAGACGTGGTGGTATCACGCTATGGCAGCATATATTGCCGATGACAGGATTCACTTCATACGCAGAGGAAAATTCTTACGCGCGGAGCCTAATGCGTCAGTGCAGAGTTGCGGGCGACGGCACGCTGTTGCTGCCGGTCGCCGCCGAAACGCAGCTGTTGCATCGGCAGCAATGAAAGGCTCGCAACGCGCTTTCCAGGTCAAGGGATGTGGCTATGCCTCTTTACCCGTTGACGCTGTGGGTCGCCATCGCGACGTGCCGGCTTGGCTGTGGGCAGTAGCCTGCTGGTCGCCACGACGTGCAGGCGCCGAGCGCCACAATCTTTGCGGTCGCCACCATTTGCAAAGAGTGCAAAATCACCTGCACTTAAGGTAACGCGGTTCATCTGTAAACTTCGCTTCTGGCACCAAACATTCTTGGTGCAAATGGCTATGAATCTAAACTGAGAGGAGCATTGGCGCTGCGGCGTCATGCCGAGATGCAAATTGCATTTCCTTGGTGTTGCAACAAGCCTATATCGTGGATATTTTTTACGTGACAAGTCCGATTCGTGGCGCATCAAGTAGTCGCTATCACTATTCCAATGAGAGCAATCCAGAAAGCTCACCACCGCAGCAGAGACAACCGCCGAGTCTCCCGCCGTCCGGTCAGTTCAGCGGTCTGCAGCACTTGAGTAGTCGCCGTCGTCGGGCTTCAGAGCTCTTAAAGGCAAGATTCTCGGCGGAGGAACCCACTGTTCATGAGCTACCTAGAGAGGATCGACAGCCTAATATTGTGTTGAGAGAAGACACTGCACTTAGTGCAAACGCATACCAGCTCTACGTCGATCATCCGCGAGGTCTTCCTAACAATGTCAAAAATTCGATTGAGAGAGATTCCAAGCTTTATGCTGCATACAAGGAGATATTAGAAAATAATGGTTATAAAAGTCAGTAATTGACGGCAACCTTCTCTTGGCCGGGCCGGCAAATTGTTGGCTCGGTCGCATCCGCGTCCCAATGTTGTAGCGCGGTCCGAGCGATAACGTGTTTGGCTAACCGAAGGAGTACTGATTCCCCTTCCTGGTCTGGTGCATCTGCCGTCGGCCAAGAACACCTCATGCCGCGTCCGCTTGCGTTTGCCTTTGTACTCCGCCTCGCCGAAGGTCGGTTGCATCGAAATCGTCTGCGTGACCTGTTGGTCGATTGCGGTAGATCAGGATGGATTGTTCAGGGCTTCCCAAGACCGCAGCGCGCCATGCATGCGGGGTTGACCCGTCTGACAAGCGTGTACGCTGGTCCGGCAAACGTGCGCCGCCCACCCGGCAGCCAGGCAGGCGGCACGACTTTTCCTGCAATGAAGCAGAGACACGCCATGGCTCAGCAGCTGACCGATACCAGCAAGTGTCAGCTACGTCTTGCGGCATGCGCCGGAGACGATCGGCTTGACGCTCGATCAGGACGGTTGGGTAGACATCCACGCCGTCATTTCCGGCGCCGCAGCCTCAGGCCGGCAACTCGATATGGCATTACTGCAAGCGGTGGTTGCGCAAAGCGACAAGCAACGCTTCACGCTGTCCGACGACGGGCTGCGCATCCGTGCCGCGCAAGGCCACTCCACACCGACCGTCGCGCTGCAGCACCAGGCCCTGCGTCCTCCTCAGATGCTGTATCACGGCACCGCCACGCGCTTTCTCGAAGCGATCCTGGCGCAAGGCCTGCAGCCGGGCCAGCGCCACCATGTCCATGTGTCCGCCGATCCGCAAACCGCTACGACCGTCGGGGCACGCCACGGCACGCCGGTGGCGCTCGGCGTGCACAGCCTGCAGATGCACGATGCCGGGTTCGGTTTTTTCCAGGCTGACAACGGCGTCTGGCTGACGCCGCATGTACCGCCCAACTATCTGCACGTCCTGGAGTAACGGCGCCAGCCACATCGATTGCGCGTGGCATCCGATGCCCGCCGACAGGTGGCATGCAACCGCGCCACTCCAACGGTCGCCCTCCCTTCACGACCCCCATGCCACCAGCCTTGCAAGAATGCCCGCCGTTTATGCCCGCAATGGCGGGACATCGGAGTGGGATGCATGATCTGGATCATCGTGGCCGCTGTGGTCGTCACCTTGCTGGTGGGGCTGCTGCTGCTCAACTTCGCCACGCCGGAGAAGAAGCTCCAGCACATCCCCACGCATCTGTGCGACGTGGCCGACCCGCAGTTCAAGCGCGAGATGTCGGTACTGCTGGGCCCGACCATCCTGTCGGGCAATCGCATCGACGTGCTCAACAATGGCCACGAGATCTTCCCGGCCATGCTGGCTGCGATCCGCGGCGCGCAGCACACCATCACCTTCGAAACCTACATCTACTGGTCGGGCGAGATCGGTCGCCAGTTCAGTGACGCGTTGTCCGAACGCGCACGCGCCGGCGTGGCGGTGCGGGTCACCATCGACTGGGGCGGCAGCCTGAAGATGGACCATGCGCTGGTGGACACCATGACCGAGGCTGGCGTGGAAGTGCACCGCTACCGCCCGCTGGCCTGGTACAACCTGCACCGCATCAACAACCGCACGCACCGCAAGTTGCTGGTGATCGATGGCCGGATCGGCTTCACCGGCGGCGTGGGCGTGGCCGACCAGTGGATGGGCGATGCGCAGGACCCGGAGCATTGGCGCGACACCCATTACCGCATCGAAGGCCCGGTGGTGGCGCAGGTGCAGACCGCCTTCAACGACAACTGGATCAAGACCACCGGCCGCGTGGTCAATGGCGCGCAGTACTACCCGGCGCTGGAAGCGGCCGGCGACAGCGATGCGCAGTTGTTCGTGGCCTCGCCGGCCGGCGGCAGCGAGAGCATGCACCTGATGTACCTGGTCGCCATCGCCGCCGCGCGCAGCACCATCGACCTGGCGGCGGCGTATTTCGTGCCCGATGCATTGATCACCCGGTCGCTGCTGGAGGCGCGCAGCCGCGGGGTCGCCATCCGCGTGCTGCTGCCGGGCAAGCATATCGATGCGGTGTCGGTGCGGTTGGCCTCCAAGGCCAGCTGGGAGCCGCTGCTGCAGGCCGGCATCGAGATCCACGAATACCAGCCCACCATGCTGCACACCAAGCTGTTGATCATCGATGGCCTGCTGATGTCGGTGGGTTCGACCAACTTCGACATCCGCTCGTTCCGCCTCAACGACGAGGCCAGCTTGAACGTTTACGACGCCACGCTGGCCGCACGCATGACCGAGGTATTCGAACGCGATCTGCAGCGCGCCGAGCAGTACACGTTGGAACGCTGGCGTGCGCGGCCGCTGCGGCAGAAACTGGGCGAAAAACTGGTGTTCCCGTTCCGCTCGCAGGTGTGAGCGCGCAGGGCCGGTGACGGCGGTTAGCGCGCCGACCCCGCCGCGCCTGCCTGCAGGCGCAGCTGGCGCAGACGCCACCACAGCCCACCTACGTGCACCAGCGCATACAGCACCAGCGCGGCCGCAATCCCCAGGGTCAGCGGGCTGGCCTGCGATCCGGCAGCGGCCGCACCCTGGCTGAAAGCGCCCGAGGCCCAGCGCCAGGCCAGCCGGCCCAGCAGCACCAGCATCAGCGCCGCGCCGATCCACGGGTTGGGCGTGTACCAGCCGCTGCCCTGCGCCCATTCGGCATGCGTGTAGCGCAGCGACAGGGCGCCCAGCCCGATGCCGGCCACCGCTCCCAGCGCGATCCCCAGCCGCACCTGCGGCAAGCCGTACACCGCAAATGCCAGCGCAGCGGCGGCGATGACCAGCACAGTCGCACGCACCGCAGTGCCCACCGGCTTCCACTGCTGGCGGCCGAAGCTACGGCGGATGCGCCGGTAATAAATGAAGGCGATGGCCGCCATCGACAGGTACGGGGTAAAAGGCGCGATGGCAGCAGCGGGCATGACCAATCCTTTGTGGGTGAAGTGACGGCTGCAGGATGAAACCCGGCCACGCCGCCGACAAGGTGCCAAGTGTCACTTTCTGTTGCCGCCCGTGCGCCGGCGTGGCCGCTGGCAGGCGGCTGCAGCGCCGGCGCCGTGCGCTGCGGCCGCCCTCGCCGGTGAATGCCACGCCTGCGCGCCGGCTGTTGCCACACGCCAATCCGGGCTGCGGCGGTAGACTTGTCGGCAGTATTCCCCCACCGCAGTGCCATGTCTGCCATCAAGCATCACGCCCATACGCTGATCGACACGCTGCCCGACACCGCAGGGTGGCAGGACGTGCTGCATGCGGTGACCGAGGCCAGCTTCCAGGCGGCCGTGCTCGAAGGCATCGCTGCCGCCGACCAGGGCGCCTTCGTCGCGCCGGCGCAGCTCACCGCACTGTTCGCCGGATGGGGCGTTGATGTTGCGGCGTGAGTGGACCGTCCCGGCCGCCAAGCAGCTCGCCCACGCCCAGGATCACTATCACGCGCTCAACCCGGTTGCGGCGGCGGCGATGGCACGGCAGGTGTTGCACGCCACCCGCACGCTGGCCGAACAACCCGGCCGTGGCCGCGCCGGCCGGGTGCCGGGCACCCGCGAATGGGTGGTCAAACAGACCCCGTACGTCCTGGTCTACCGTGTGCGCGACGACACGCTGCAACTGCTGCATGTCCAGCTGGACCCCAGCGACTGGCTGCCACGCAGCGAACCGCTGATCGAACGCCTCGAGCCGTGGATCGCCGCGCTGATCAGCGCGCTGCTGCATGTGCTGATGCTGCTGATCCTGCTGTCGGCCTCCACGCCCACGGCGACGCCGCCGCAGGGCTCGGCCAGCGGTGGCCGCACCAAGGTGGACTTTGTCGGCGACACCGACCAACCCCAGCAACTCACCCCGTCGCCAACGCCCACCCCGCCCTCGCCCACGCCTGCACCGGTACAGCCGCCACCCGCGGCCTCGCCAGTGCAATCCACGCTGGTGCGGAACGCCAGGAACCCGGTGCCGCCGCAAGGCAGCACGCGCAGTGGCGGACTGACCGAACAGCGCCCGGCCCGGCCCGTGCACCGCCCCACTCCGCCGCAACCACCGGCCGAACCGTCATCGCCGCCGCAGCGCCGCCCGGAAACCTGGACCGGGCGTCCACCGGGCATGCTCGACGAACCGGCCGACGCCGCCGAAGACGGCACTTCGTACACGCCCACCATCAGCCAGGGCCGCCGCAACGACCGCCGCAACGCCCAGCCCAGCATGGATATCGGCGGCTACCAGGTGTATTACGATGTGCGCAGCGAAACCCAGTTGCGGGTGTGGAAGGAACAGGGCATGCAGGAGATCGCCATCATCCTGCCCGGCACCCAGCAACGCATGGTCTGCCCGCTGGAGGTCGCACTCAAACGCGGCTCCAGCAAATGCCGCCTGCTGCCGCCGGACTCGCCGGAACTGAAGAGCATCGGCGACGCCCGCGAGGTCATCAACATGATGGAGGTCTACCGCCAGGGCGAACCGGTCTGGCGTGGGCCGGGGCCGTATCGGTGAGTCAAGGACCGGTTGGCCCTGGTCTGCTGATGCCGGGCATCGAGGTTACCTGAGTGCTTGCATTTCTGAAGTGCAAGCAACCTGGTTGAACCAGGAGGGTGGAATGCCTTCTTTTATCGTCCGCAATATCCCCAAGGTGCATCGCGTGGTCCGCGCGTGCGCCACTGCATGGCCGCAGCACCCAGGCAGAGATCCGCGCAATCCTTGAGTCGGCAGCCGAGCCGGCAGACCGGGGCAGACTCGGCTCCTTCCTGATGGGCATCGGCCGTGACGCTGGCCTGGCAGCACAGGACGCCGATGCCTTCGACAAGCTGCGCGACAAGGCAGTGATCAAGCCGATGGGGCTGAAGTGATCCTGCTCGCTACCTTCTTCAATGTCTATGAAAAATATAAGTACGAGCGGCTCTCGCAGCTCGACCAAAATTTGCTATGCATGAGCTAATGTAAAGCCGATGCCGACACTGCACTCAATGCATCCACCACAGGCCCGAACACAATCTGCCGTAGCAGGCGCGCTTCGCCAGGATCGACTGCATGCGTAGCGCCTTGTTCGCAGCTCTGCAATACGGCATGCGACTCTCGCCTGATCGCGGTCGTCAGTTCGTCCAGATGCCGCAATGTCAGTTTCGCTGGTACGCCGATGGAGTGGCCGAACGCCGCCACAGCATCGCGACCGATGGCGGCATAACGGCGAGCGGTACCCATCGGAAAAACCAGCTCGTCCAAGCCCCAATCCGGAGCCGTGTACACGCTGGTGCTGAGCAGGTCGTAATGCGGGGCTAGTTCCCAGCCATTGGCGCCGCGCAGGAAGCTCAGGTTGGCCGCAGGCATGCGGCTGATGCGTTCGAGCGCGCGCAAGGTGTTGATGGTGGCTTGTTGGTAGTTGTAAACACGATCCAGGGACAGCAGTTGGCAACCGTCCAGCGCATAACGGCGCTGTGCCTGCAGGCCATCGCCGATGCGGTCGAACCGGCGGACAGATACACCGGTTCCGGCACGCGGCGCACGGCCACCTGTGGCACCGGCAGTCCGCAGGCAGCGGCCAGCTGCATGCAAAACCATTCATTGACCGCGCTGTGCGGGTAGTCGTCCACATGTTCGTGGTCGGGTTTGAGGATATGGGTGGACGCAGCCGTGCCCACCGGCTCCCACAACTGCCCCGCCTCCAGCACCACTGCCAGCTTGTGCTGGGCGCCTGCCAACGACATGCGCTTGGGTGCGTCATGGGTCAGCGGTTGCCGGGGCAAGGCGCGAATACGCTCAGAAAGCGCGACATCGCTCAGCGGCTGCAGCGCCGGCGGCGGCAGTTGCTGGCCTGGCCGCAGCACGGTCAACGCGCCGGCCGACTCCGGGCCGAACCGCTGCAGCAGGCCGAAGGCATCGGCCGCATCGATGCCGGCATCGCTGGCGATCAACCGGCGTCCGCCCTCTTCGGGGAGCAGGTTGTCGAAGAACCACTGCACCGGGCGCTGACTACCGCCATCAATGATCTGACCCGTGCGAGGTGGCAACGCGGGAGACAGATCGAAGCCGTCCATTTGCCACGCTGGGTCGTACGCGAGCGCCCACAGGTTGCCCTGCTCCCGCAGCTCACCGATGCGGCGCTCTTCCAGCCACAGTTCCAGGGTGCGTGGCGCATCGACGGTGTTCATTCGACGTGCCTGGCTACCGGAGCCGGCAACTCCACCGGCAGGTCCAGCTGGACCTGGATGCCTAATTGCCGCAGCACTTCGAACACCCGGCCCAGTTGCACGGTGTCCTTGCCGCGCTCGACATTGCCAAGCACCACATGACTGGTGCCGGCCAGCGCTGCCAGGTCGTCCTGACGTAGGCCTTGTGCCTTGCGCACTGCGCGGACATAGGCACCGATGTCGGATGCGTGGTCAATTGGGACGCGCATAGCGAATAACCGGAACTAAAGCGGACTTTAGATTATCTCGGCGTTTCTACGGCAACGAGTAAAACTAAAGCAGACATTAGATTGGCCATTGGTTAGCGGTTGACTGAGCTAAAACTAACGCCCACTTTAGTTTCGAAGTGAAGGCGGTTGCTGCTGTGAAAATAAAAGCGGCCCACACGCTGCCCGCCGGGGTTCCAACCGCACACAGCTCGGCTACGGCAACCAGATCTCGCACCTTGCGGCGCGCGGCCAACCGGAACTGGCTACCGTCTGTGCAGGGCCATCTGCGCCCACTCCACCCACCTGCGTCTCCAAGGATTTGCATGTTCCTACATCGTCTTGCTCCGCGTGTGGCTCTGGCCGTTGGCCTGCTGTGCGCCTGCGCTGCGCACGCTGCCGAGCCGGTGGCTGCCCATCGCCTGCTGCGTGTCACCCTGGGCGGCGCCACCGACCAGCCCACCTCCGGCCGGCTGCTGGTGTTCGCCACGCTTGCCAAGGATGCCCAGGCCGAGGCCAAGCAAGGCAGTAAGGACGGCAAGGTGGATGCGGTGGACGCCAACCCGTTCCGCCCCAGCGCCACCGCGGTGGCGGCGCAGGAGGTGACCGGGCTCGTGCCGGGCGGCAGCGTGCAGATCGACCTGGACAACATCGCCTTCCCCAGCGGGTTCTCCGCGCTGCCGGCCGGCGACTACCTGTTTCAGGCGGTGCTGGATCCGGACCACAGCTACGGCTATCTCGGCCGCGATGGCGGCGATCTGCTGAGCGTGGTCACCGCGGTGACGCTGGACAAGAAGACGCCGCTGCCTGCGCTCACCCTCAGCACCCGGCTGCCGGCCTCGGACGACCCGTGGCAGGTCTCGCCGCGCGCGCCGCGAGCCGTACGCGATGCCGTGCCCGAGGCCAGGCTGCACAGTGCCGATGCCTCGATGGTGAGCCCGGCATTGAGCGCGTTCTGGGGCCGGCCGGTCTCGCTGCGCGCCCGCGTGCTGACGCCACCCGGCTACGATGCCAAGGCCACCACGCGCTATCCCACCGTCTATATCACCGACGGCTTCGGCAGCAACTACAACCGCTTTGCCGGCAGCATTGCCAGCGCCTGGAGCGCGATGGCAGCCAAGCAGATGCCGCCGATGATCTGGGTCTTCCTGGACCAGTCCACGCCTACCGGTACCCATGAATTCGCCGATTCGGTCAACAACGGCCCCTGGGGCACGGCGCTGACCCAGGAGCTGATCCCTGCGCTGGAACGCGACTACCGGATGGACGGCAAGGCCAGCGGCCGCTTCCTCAACGGGCATTCCTCCGGCGGCTGGGCCACGCTGTGGCTGCAGACCCGCTACCCCACGCTGTTCGGCGGCGCCTGGTCCACATCGCCCGATTCCAGCGACTTCCATGACTTCACCGGGCCGGATCTGTACGCACCCAATGCCAACATGTACCGGCGCGCCGACGGCAGCCAGGTGCCGTTGATCCGCGACCACGACAAGGTGGTGGCCGATCTGGAGACCTTCGTCAAACTCGAACGCGTGCTGGGCCCGTACGGCGGCCAGTTCACCTCGTTCGACTGGGTGTTCTCCCCGCGCGGCGCAGATGGCCGCCCGCTGCCGATGTTCGATCGCGACAGCGGCAAGGTGGACCCGGCCGTGGTGGCTTATTGGCGCACGCACTACGACATTTCTGCCCGGGTCGCCGCGCAGTGGCCAACGCTCAAACCCGACCTGGACGGCAAGATCCACCTGATCGTTGGCACCGCCGACACGTTCTACCTGGATGGCGCGGCGCGCAAATTCCAGGCGGTGCTGGACGGCCTGGGCGCCAGGAGCGACTTCCGCTACCTGGAAGGCCGCACCCACTTCGACCTGTACGCCGAAGGCGACGACAACGACGCCTTGATGAGGAAGATCGCCTGGGAGATGTACGCGGTGGCGCGCCCGAAGCAGTGACTGCGTAGCTGCGCGGAACGGCCTGCAATTGCCACACAGGTCGTGCACGCGATGGCTCGGACGCGTGTTTGCGCATCCCGGCGGCTGCCGGCGCACGCGGCCAAGACCGTCCTGTTGCAGCTGTCGAAGGTCAATGGCGGCGCAGGCGACGTGGCCGCGCACAGCGCGAACGCGCGGTGCCATGCCAGGCGGTGCACTGCACGTTACGACAAGGCATCGCGGCCAGCAGCGCGCGCATGCTCGCCGGGCGCGGGCTGCTCACGCCGAGCGCTTCGGCAACTCCCACTCCATCTGTTGCCTGAGCACCAGCAGCAGCACCTTGAGGCGACCGGCGCGCACCATGGCGGCCGGCGTCTGGCCATCCAGCGCGTTCATCGGTTCGCGGAACCAGCGGATCAGGCTCTCGTTGTTGCCGCCGTGCAGTGCCCAGGCGTGGCACACGATTTCACCCAGCGCCTCGATCCCGTCACTGCCCAGCAGCTTGAGATGCTCCGGGGTGAACTTGAACATTGACAGCACCAGTTCCGCGTCGGCGGCCTTGCCGTGTTCCACGCTCATCTGCTCGCTGTGCGCGGTGCTGTAGCTGGACGGCTGCGCACGCAAGGCTTCGGCCCGGCGCATACCGGTGAGCAGTGAGGCGATGAGGTCGGCGCGTTCCATGGGTGATCCGGCAGTGTCTTGCGCGCACGCTAGCGGTGGCGCTGCCGGCGCTCAATCGGGAGTCTCCCGACAGCCGCTAAACAGGTCAGCGGCGGTTGTCGTGCGCGGCCATGACGCGGTGGGCATCTGCCCGACGACAGTCGCGCGGGATGCCGTCCAATCGCTGCCTCAGGCAAGCGGCCGGGCGCGCACAAGTGGGCCAGCCGTCGATATCCCGGGCGCGATGACGCCAGAGACGACCTGGGCACTGCACAGCTCCACAAGCGTGGGGCATTCCGGCGGTGCGCACGCACCAGGTGCCGATGCCCGGTGCCGGTGTCGACGTTCGCTACCTGCTGCGGCCATCGCCTCGACGGGATTTAACGAAGCGCTTGCTAGCATCCGGGCGCGTCGTCGGCAGCCGCCCTGCCCGGCTGTCGTCATTGGAGTGCCATCTCATGAGGAGTTGTCAGATGCCCTGGAAATCCGCTCTTGCCTTGCTTGCCCTGTCCACCGCCGCACTGCCGGCACTGGCCCAGTCCGACCGGCAGGTGGCAGAGGACATGATCACCCGCTCGGCCAATGTCTGCCCTGGTCACAGCACCGACCGCACTTCGCCCACCGTCAAGGCCGTGCCCGTGGGCGCGCTGCGCGTGATGCTGGAACGTGGCCTGGTGATGTGCCCCGACCGCCGCCTGGACGCGGCTGCGCCGGCAGTGTTCTACGGTCGCCTTGGCGTGTTCGCCTGGAACCCTGAAGTGCCTGCCGCCAAGACCGTGATTGTCCAGCAGATCGGCGCAATGACCCGCAAGGACGACTACCCGGTCGAAACGCTGGTGTGGGACGCCAAGGGCTCCGCGCTCAAGCAGCAGACCGTGCCGATGTTCGAACCGCGGCCCGGTGCGGCGGTGTTGTACAAGGTGCGTTGAGGCCCCGGAGCGGGCGCACCGAAGCAGGCTCTTGCGCTCGCTCCGATTGGCGGCAGTCGTCGTGCACCAGTGGGACCTGCCGCCTCGATGCGCGTCTGGCAGCCGCTACCGCGAGCGCACCTACTTAACTGCGAGCTGGGCGCCCTCCAGCGCCTTCTTCGATCCCCCGCGCGGGTGGGCATAGTCAGCAGGAACTGACGCAGGCTCACGCCTGCATCAGTTGGGGGCAAAATACCCACTCAGCGCGTGCTGAGTGGTTAGGGGCTGGGCAGAGGGAGCAGCGAAAGAGCTATTCCACCCGCAATTGCTACTAGCGCTGATGCACTTAGGATCATGGAGTATAGCCGCCTGGAAAAACTGGGGCGGCGCTGGATAGCTCGAAGGATGGCAATCGGAACCAATGCATAAAGAGCGCATAGGGCAATGTAGTACCAATTTAGTTGGTACGAGGATCCCTTCCCCATGAGGTTTCCAACCTGCAGTAGAACCACTCCGCCGACGAGCGAAAGAAAGGACCGGATGGCGAATGAATTATTGGTTTGTATCTGATTATTCATATTCTCACATCACAACAATCTGACACATCGCCCCAGTTGGGGTGCTCGTACATGCTAGATGGAAACTACGGTTAACTGCTTAGACTCAACTTCCAAGTGCAACACCCCGCCTTGACGTAGGGTAGCGGCATGGGCACACAGTACAGGCACCTGGGTTCCGAAGAACGCGCTTTGCTTCAAATTGAACTCGGTAACGGAATGAGCATCAACTCCATTGCAAGGCGACTCAATCGCAGTGCGTCCACCCTGTCGCGCGAGATAAGGCGACAGGGCGAACCTGTCTATGCGGCAACCAGCGCAGCCAGCAACTATCGGCTGCGCCGCAGAGCGTGCGTTCGAAGGCGCCGGCTTGTTGAAGGCAGTGCGCTCTTTCAGCAGGTGCGTGACGACTTGGTTCTGTATCGTTGGTCGCCCCAGCAAATTGCTGCCAAGCTCAAGGCCATGCATCCGGATGATCCAAGTCAACGCGTGAGTCACGAAACAATCTACGCCGCTATCTACGCGCATCCGCGTGGTGGTTTGAAGAAAGAGCTTGTGGAGGCGCTTCGTCAGCACAAGCCGACGCGAGGCTTGCGCCGTACAACCGCTGCCAAGCGCACGTGGGTGCCGGAGGAGCTGCGTATCGTCCATCGGCCTGAAGAGGTGGCGCAGCGCTTGATTCCTGGGCACTGGGAAGGCGACCTGATCAAAGGGGCTTTCAACCGCTCGTGCGTAGGCACGCTGGTGGAGCGAAAGACGCGCTTTGTGGTGCTGTGCAAGATGGATGGCTGTACTGCACAGGATGCGCTGGAGGGCTTCACGCGACAGATGAAGAAGCTGCCGCGTTTCCTACTGGGAAGCCTCACCTATGACCGCGGAACCGAGATGACGTGTTATCCAGAGCTGATGAAGCGGCTCAACATCGATCTTTGGTTCGCCGATCCACATGCGCCCTGGCAGCGCGGCAGCAATGAGAACACCAACGGCCTGCTGCGCCAGTTCATGCCAAAAGGCGCGGACTTGTCCAAGGCGAGCCAGGAGTATCTCAACAACGTCGCCGACCTGATGAACGCCCGGCCACGGCAGACGCTTGGCTGGAAGACGCCGAACCAGGCGCTGGAAGAAGAGATCGCTCAATTCAACTCACGTGTTGCACTTGCAAGTTGAGACCGCCAAGTGTCAATTGGAGCATACACCACCCAGAATTAATTATTAATTATGAATTGAGTAGACAGAGAAGAAATGAGGCCGTTACAAAAAGACGACTTAGCGATCTAATCGAGAAATCTGATAGTGAGGATGCAAAGGGATGCGCGCACTACCTGATTGGTTCGCCCGAGAAAAGCAGGGAAATATTTAAAACGAGATCATGACTGATCGCGAGAAAGCTTTTGTTTACTCGGACTGGGCCATATTTGGAGATGAGAAAGGATCTCGTTTTATTGAATCGGTTATTACGAGCACGTGACACCAGTAAGTTCTGCAAATGTTGGGAGAAAGTTGGCAATTCCTTTTTGGCCTTGACCTCTTCTACATGTCCCGCCCGCCATGCTCGCCGCAGCCTCAACTGGAGAACGCACGATGATGAAGTGGATGGGCACCGCGCTGGCCGCGGCATTGTTGGTAAGCGGTTGCGCCAAGGTGGAGGGCGAGAAGTTCGTTGGGCACTGGGTCAATGTGCAGACGCAGGAAGAGACGATGGACATCGAGCGTAATGGCGAGACCTTCATGGTCCGGAGCACCACGCCGAAGTTCTTCAGCCGCCAGCCCAAGACCGAGAGCTACCCGGCGGTGTACAAGGACGGGGCGCTGCAGGTCACCAATGACGGGGAGACGGCGAACTTCGTCATCGACGAGACCAACGGCCACCTCAACACCGGCGGCGAGCAGTACCAGCGCGTGCAAACCAAGTAAGCGCGTCACGACAAGGCCCGCACTGCGGGCCTTGTCGTTTCTGTCGAAGACAGGCCGCGGTTGCGCCGGGTGGTGCGTGCGCGCGTAAGCGGTCATCCACCTGCTTTCTTCTTAGCGAAATGTGGATGTGAGGCGGCAATGAGTGCGCCAAGCTGCGCGCGGCAACCGACAACCGGCAACGACCGGCAACCGGACATTTCATAGCGGACTGAACCTGCGGCCTGCACTGAACAACATCAGCACCTGGTGCAGCCGGTATAGGATCACGCCCTTTCATTGCCGGTGCGTGTTCCGCACCATCCAAGAGACTCGATGACGATCCGCTTCCCGGGCACCGTGCTGCTGTCGGTTGTGCTTGCCGTTGTTGCGATTGCGGCATTTGCCCAATCCAGCGCCGGCCCGGTGTATCTGGCCCCGTCGGTCGCTGTGCCGCCGCCGGTGGATCGTCCGTTTGACGGAGTGATGGAAGTGCGCGTGGACGCCTCCGATGTGGCGCGGCGCATCTTCAACGTGCAGCAGCGGGTGCCGGTCGCGCCGGGTGCCACGGCCACGCTGCTGTATCCGCGGTGGGAGGCTGCCAGCCATGGGCCTAGCCTGACCGTCACCGATCTGGCCGGCCTGCAGGTCAGTGCGGCGGGCCGCCGTTTGAAGTGGCGACGCGATGCTTACGAGCCGCATGCCTTCCACGTGGAGCTGCCGGCCGGGACGCGGGCAGTCGATGTGCAGTTCCAGATGGTGGCCGGCGGCGACCTGCTCACGCGCGACATCGTGTCCGTGCCGTGGCAGCGCCTGCTGCTCTACCCGGCCGGGTGGTATGCACGGAACATTCCGGTGGCCGCCACGCTCACCCTGCCCGGGGGGTTGCGGCCGTTCAGTGCGCTGGACGTGGAGCATGCACAGGGCGCGCGCTATCGCTTCAGGACGACATCGCTGGAAACGCTGCTGGACGCGCCGGTGCTGGCCGGCCGCCATACCGCGCAGCTGCCATTGTCCGCCGCCGGGGCCGGCGCCGTGTCGCTCGACGTGGTGGCGTTGCGGCCGGGCGACCTGCACATCCCGCCCGCGCGGGTAGCGGAGTTGCAGGCTCTGGTCGCGCAACTGCGCGCGGTGTTCGGCCCGCCGCCGTTCGCCCGCTACGCGATCCTGGCACGGCTGAGCGACGAGGGGTCGTCCGGCGGCACCGAGCATCGCGCGTCCAGCGAGAACGGGTTGGCGTTGTCGCACTTCCAGCAATGGCCGGAGCAGCTGCTGTATCGCGACCTGATCGCACACGAGATCGTGCACGCCTGGAACGGGTTCTATCGGACCCCGGCCGACCTATGGGCACCGACCCCGAACGTGCCGGTCTCCGGCAGCCTGTTGTGGATGTACGAAGGACAGACCGAGTTCTGGGGACGGGTGCTGGCCACGCGCGCCGGCCAGTTCAGTGCCGATGAGGTGCGCGACCGCCTGGCCATCGAAGCGGCGGAGATCGCGCAGCGGCCCGGACGGGCATGGCGGCCCCTGTCTGACGACGTCCACTACCCGGCCTTCATGCTGCGCCAGCCGGTGCCGTGGCGCGACTGGCAGCGCCGGCGCGATTACTACGCCGAAGGCGTGATGCTGTGGCTGGCGGTGGACGCCGAGCTTCGCGCGCGCAGCGGCGGCGATCGCGGCCTTGATGATTTCGCACGCGGCTTCTTTGCCGGCGCCACGCCGGACGCGCCCACGCGCACCTACACGTTCGACGACATCTGCGCTGCGTTGAACGCGGTGGCGCCTGCCGACTGGGCGGGTTTCCTGCGGGGATGGATCGATGCGCACGACGAACTAGACACCACGCGCGGCCTGACCCAGCACGGCTGGGCACTGGTCTACACGGACACGCCGACAGCAGCGTTCCGGGCCAGCGAGAATGAGGCAGGCGTGTCCGATCTCAGCTATTCGATCGGATTGGCTGTGCGCGCCGATGGCATGGTCCGCACGGTGGCCTGGAATGGCCCCGCGTTCGCGGCCGGGCTGCGGCCAGGCACGCGCCTGCTCACCGTCAACGGCGCGCGGTTCAACCCGCAGACCTTGCGCGATGCGGTGCGCGGCTCGACGCATCGCCCCATCGTGCTGGGCATTGCCCAGGACGACCACCATGCAGACGTGGCGATTGCGTACACAGGGCCGCTGCGTTACCCCAGGCTGCAGCGGCGTGCCGACCGGCCCGATACGCTGGCCAGGCTGCTGGCGCCGCGCTGAGGCGGTGGCCGGCCGCGCCGCCCGTCGCCCTGGCCTGCAATCCCCTCTGCCTTCCATGGCACACAAGCCTTACAGTGCGCAGGCACGCCGGGGTCATGGCGCTGCCAGCCCAATCAATCCAGCAACTACGAGGGTGTCATGAGCAAGGGGATGGACCAGAAGAAGAACCAGAAGAAAGAGCCGACCAAGACGCTGAAAGAAAAGCGCGCGGCCAAGCAGGAAAAGAAGGGCAAGTAAGCCGCCCGGGCCTGCCAGATGGCGAACGAGGTCAGGTGAATCGCCTGACCTCGCGGCTTTTGGACGTTTTATTGGATGTTCTACTACTGGCTGAGCGCTGGCGTCATAACTCGGCCTCTCGGAGTCTCCCAATCACCGCCGGCATGACCTGCGGTAGCCCGCTAAACGCTGCTTTAGACCGATCAACGAGCCGGCTAACCGGCTGTGCTAATGTGGGTTTGTGCGGACTTCGGAGCTGCTTATGAGCCGTTTGACCATCGACCTAAGCGATCAGCAGCATCAGAGCCTCAAGGCGCTGGCGGCCCTGCAGGGCAAGACCATCAAGCAGTACGCACTCGAACGTCTCTTTCCGGGCGACGTAAACGCCGATCAAGCGTGGCAGGAGTTGAAAAGCCTGCTTGGGGCACGTGTCGAGGAAGGCCTTGCCGGCGAGGTTTCTACCAAGAGCATCAGCACCATCCTGGATGAAGAATTGGCCGAGGGCAGTCGCGGTTGATGCACGGCTACGTCCTTACCGACGCAGCCGAAGCCGATCTGCGCGGGATCATCCGCTACACCTCGGCACGCTGGGGCCAGGAGCAGGTTCGCCGGTACATAGCAGACCTGGAACAGGGCATCGCCCGTCTCGCAGCAGGGGAATGCACTTTCAAGGATCTGAGCGCGCTGTACCCCGCATTGCGGATGTCGCATTGCATGCACCATCACATCTTCTGCCTGCCGCGTGAGCGCGCTCCGGCACTGATCGTGGCGATCCTGCATGAGCGCATGGATCTGATGGTGCGTTTGGCCGGCAGGTTATAGCCCACGATCCACGTAGCGATGGGGGCCTCCCAACTCAAGCCACCAACCGCGTGATCCGTGACGGCAGGTCGCCCAGCGCGCGATGCGCTTGTTCAAGTTCGTAATCGGCTTGCAGGCCCAGCCAGAAGCGCTCGCTGGTTCCCAACGCTGCAGCCAGGCGCACGGCGGTGTCGGCGGTGACACCGCGCTTGCCCAGTACGATTTCATTGATGCGGCGCGGCGGCACGCCGGTTACGCGGGCCAGCGCATTCTGGCTGATGCCCAATGGCTCGAGAAACTCTTCAAGCAAGATTTCGCCAGGGTGGATGTTGGGTAGGACCGTCATGGACAGATGTCTGGGCTCAGTGGTAATCGACGATTTCGACCTCGGCGACATCGCCTTCCCTCCATCGAAAGCAGATGCGCCACTGTTCGTTGATCCGGATGCTGTACCGACCGCGCCGCTCGCCCTTCAACGCTTCCAGCCGGTTGGCGGGTGGAATGCGCAGATCGTCGAGGTGCGCGGCAGCGTTGAGCATGCGCAACTTGCGGCGCGCCACCGGCTGGATGTCGGCCGGCAACCGGCGGGAGCGCTCACCCAACCAGATCTTTTCGGCTTCCTTGTCGATAAAGCTCCTGATCATGGCTTGACCATAACGGATTTCGTTATATGACGCAAACCGTCATGACTGCATGGCGGTTGCTCTGCCGGCCAGGCGCGGGTGTCGGCTGGTTTCGATCAGAACAACGCGCCTTGCACCGGGGCCGTTGCGGGCGGCTCGGGAACCGGCGCCGGCACCGAACTCGGCTCCAGTTCGTTAGCACCCAACCTCCACGCCAGCCCCGAGATCCGCGCGGCGTGGCGCGCCAGTGCGGCGCGGATGACCGCTTCGCTGCCGGCCAGGTGCAGGGCGCGGCGGGCGCGGGTGATGCCGGTGTAGAGCAGTTCGCGGCTGAGCACGCGGGCGTCGCGGGTGGGCAGCTGCAGCCACACGGTGTCGAATTCGCTGCCCTGGGCCTTGTGCACGGTCATGGCGAAGGCGCTTTCGTGGGCCGGCAAGGTGGCGGGGTGGAAGCCGCGCACCTGGCCGTCGCCGTCGCCGTCGAACCAGGCGATCAACGGGCCTTGTGCACGGCGGTCGGCACCGGTGGCGTCGCGGTAAGAGTTGCCGCCAGGTTGGCTTGGCCGGGACGAGGGCGCTTGGTTGCCGCGATGGGTCGCGGCGCCTGCGGCGCTTCGCTCCACTGAGGAATCCGCTGCGCCTGGTTGCGAAGACGGATGGGCTTCGCTGTGCCCGGAGAAGGGAGTGGCTTCGCTTCGCCCCGGAAAGGGACTCGCTTCGCTTCGCAAACAGATGCCGACATCGCCGTTGAACAGGCCGTGGCGGTAGCTGTTTTCGGTGATCAGCAGCAGGCGGCCCTGGAACCAGGGCGAGCCGGTGCCAAGGCGGCGTGTGCCGGCGCCGGTGTCGGCCAGCAGGTGTTCGATCCGCGCGTTGAGGCCGCGCGCGCCCTGCGGGCCGGCGCGCACGGCGGTGAGCAGGCGCAGGCGCCCGGCGTCACGCAGGGCGGTGGCCGGGTCGGTGGCGTCGGCCAGCGCGCGCCAGTGGGCGAGCAGTGCGTCGCGGTCGTCGCTGAGCGGGTCGTCGCCGTCTTCGTGGAAATGCACGCCGGCCAGCTCGCCGCTGCGCAGCAGCGCGAGCGTGGTGTCGGCGTCGCCGGCGCGGATGGCATCGGCCAGTGGGGCGAGTGCGAACTCGTCTGCCTGGCGGTAACCGCGCAGCAGGTGCACGCGGTGGCCGGTGAGCCCGCCGGTGTGCGCAGGCGCGGGCGTGGCGGCAGGCGGGCTGCCGAGCAGCGGTTGCAGGGCGTGGGCGTCATCCGGCTGCAGCGCATCGCCGGGGCCGGCCGCCTGCAGGATGGCGGCGAGCACGTCGCCGGCTTCCACCGAGGGCAGCTGGTCGGCGTCGCCGAGCAAGATGAGCTGGGTGCCGTCGGCGACGGCTTCGACCAGCTTGCACATCAGCGGCAGGTCGACCATGGAGGCTTCGTCGACCACGATCAGGTCGAACGGCAGCGGGTTGTCGGCGGTGTGGCGGAACTGCGGGGCGTCGGGGATGACGCCGAGCAGGCGATGCAGGGTGCTGGCGCCGGTGGGGAGGGCGGTGGTCCAGGATGGGTCGGTGGGGGCGCTGCCCTCACCCGCCCTGCGGGCACCCTCTCCCGCAGGCGGGAGAGGGGAAACGTCTGCGTGCAGTCCGGTAGGCGGGAGACGGGACGTGTCCGGAGTCGGTGCGGCGGAGGGAGGCGGCGGGCCTTGCTCCATGGCGCGGGCCACGGCCAGGCGCAGGCTCTCGGCCATGCGCTCGGCGGCGCGGCCGGTGGGCGCGGCCAGGGCGATGCGGGGCGGCGCTGTGCCGGCGGCCTGGGCGATGCGCAGCAGCAGCATGCGGGCGATGGTGGTGGTCTTGCCGGTACCGGGGCCGCCGGTGACCAGCAGCAGCGCGCGGCGCAGGGCCAGCGCAGCGGCCTGGGCCTGGCGGTCTGGGACGTGGGATGGCGTGGGCGGGTTTGTTCCTTCTTGGTGGAGGGATGGCTCGGGCAGGCCCGTGCCCTCACCCGCCCTTCGGGCACCCTCTCCCGGGGGGAGAGGGGTCTGGGTCGCGTTCGGGAACAACTGCGCGAACAGCGGTGCCAGCGCGGTGGCGTCGAACGCGGGCATGGGTTGCGCGGCGATGCGGCGCAGTCCCAGGGCCAGGCGGCGTTCGTACTCGCGGTAGCGGCGCAGGTAGAGCAGGCCGTGTTCGAGCACCAGCGGGCAGTCCGCGGCGGCAGGTTGGTCGGGCGCGGGTTGGTCGACCCAGCGCGAGGCGGCGAGTGCGCGTTGCCAGTCGGCGGGGTCCGGCAGCGTGGACGGGGGGCCATCGCGCGGGTCCAGCAGCATCGCGGCGCGGGCCGGGTCCAGACCGGCGTGGCCGCTGGTGACGGCTAGCGAGGCGAGCGCGGCGCCGGCCAGGACCCGCGGGTCGGTGTCCGGGGCGAGGCGCTGCAGGCTTTGCGCGAAGGCCAGGTCCAGCGTGCGCAGGGCACTGGCCTGGTTGAGGGCGGTGAGCAGGGTTGGGTGGGTCATGGGGTGGGGGTTCCCGGGGCGGACGGACCCTCACCCCAACCCCTCTCTCCTTGAAGGGGACCGAGGTCCCGGGGGGAGAGGGGCTTTTTGGCGTCGCTCTCCTGGGAGGAGGGAGACTTTGGGGCGTCGCTGGAATCGGGATCTAGAGGCTTGCCGGCGAACAGAGCATCCAGGGCCTGAACCAGCGCCGGGTCGAAGCGCCAGGCGTGGATGCCGGGCGCGGACGCCTCGTCGCGTGTGGAGTCGGCCCCGGCGACCGGTACGTGTATGGGGTCGGGCACGGCCTCGTCCATGCACTGGCGTCCCGCATCCAGGCCGCGGCAGAACAGGTAGCGCACGCCGCCGAAGTCGCGGGCGTAGTCGTAGGCCTCGCCCAGGCGGAAGCGCAGCCAGCGGTGCAGCGCCACGGTGTAGATCAGTGCCTGCAGGGTGTACTCGCTATGCGCCATGACGCGGGCCAGCGCGTCGGGTTCGTAGCTGGGCAGGCGGTTGGATTTGTAGTCCAGCACGTACCAGCGGCCGTCGACGGTGTAGGTCAGATCGATCAGGCCGGTCATCAGGCCTTCCAGGCGCTGGCGTGCGCCGAAGGCCTGGCGGTCGCCGACCACCTCGAAGCGGTGCAACAGCGCCAGCAGCGCGTCCACGCGGGTGGGCTGCATGGCGAAGTGGAATTCCATTTCGTTGCGGCGCTGCGGCTCGGGCACGGCGGCCAGGGCGGTGCCTTCGGGCAGGATCACGGTGAGGGTGTTGCCGATCAGTGCAGTGAGCATGCGCAGGCCGTCATCGAGCTCGTCCTGCGCGTAGCCGCCGCGTTGCAGGGCTTCGGTGATCGGGGCGGCCTGGCCCTCGGGCGCCGGCGCGCCGGGGCGCCAGTGCTGCCAGGCGGCGAAGTCGCAACGCTCGAACACGTCGTGCATCACCACACCGAAGCGGTTGCCGGCAAAGCGCGGATCGAACGGCTCTGCCTCGGTGACCGCTGCCGCGGCGTCGCTGGCGGCCGGTTCGTCGGTACCGCCACTGCCCACCACGGTGGCGCTGGCCATCGGGTCGGTGGCGGCGCCGGCATCGGCGTTGGCCAGCTGGGTGAAGCTGTAGACCCACCATTCCGGGGCGATGTGCCGCTGCGGGATGCGCGCAGGCGGCACCTGCGCCTCGGGCGGTGGCGGCAGGCGTGGCAGCTCGGGCAGCGGGGTGGCGGTGTCGACCACCACCACGCCCTGGCCGGCCGCACCCTGCAGCGCATCGAGCGCACGCAGCATGCCGGCCAACGGCGTGCGTTCGTGCTGGTGGAAGCTGCCGCTGGCGATCCACAGCGCATGCTCGGCGCGGGTCAGGCCGACATACAGCAGGCGCGCGTCTTCGGCGCGTTGTTCCTGCTTCCAGGCCGCTTCGGCGGCGCTCCAGGCGGGGTCTTCCTTTACGTTCCAGTGCAGCTGGCGACCGGTCTCCGGTGCGTGCACCACGCAATGGCGGCCGGCGCCCTTGTCGCCGCGGCCGATGCCGATGTACGGCAGGAACACCAGCGGATATTCCAGGCCCTTGCTCTTGTGCAGGGTGACGATCTGCATGCGGCGTGCGTCCGATTCCAGCCGCAATTGCTGGGCTTCGTCGTTGTCGTCGGCATTGGCGATGCGGCGCGCCAGCCAGTCGACCAGGCCATGCGGGCCGAGCGCGCGCGCGTCGGCCTCCTGCAGCAGTTCGGCCAGTTGCAGGTAATTGGTGAGGCGACGTTCGCCATCGACCAGGGCCAGCAGGCGCTGCCCGTGCGCGGCGCCGAGTTCGCCGATCAGCGCCAGCGGGCCGCCGCGTTGCCAACGCTCGCGCCAGTCCAGCGCCTGCTGCTGCCAGCGGCGATGCCGCTCGCCGTCGTGTTCCAGCGTGGCGATGGCGATGGCGTCCTGCCCGATCAGCACCGTGGCCAGTGCGGCGCGCAGGCGGCTGTCGTCGCCCGGGTCGAGCAAGGCCTGCAGCAGCGCCAGCAGTTCCAGCGCTTGGTCGGTGGCGAACAGGCTTTGCTTGCCGGCGGCCACCGCAGCAATGCCCACCGCGCCCAGCGCCTGCTGGATGCGGGTGGCCTCGCCATGGCTGCGCACCAGCACCGCGATGTCGCCGGCCTGCACCGGACGTGCGTTGATGATGGCGGTGCCGTCGCGGCCGGCGGCCAGCCAGCCGCGGATCGCGGCCACGCAGGCAGCGGTGGCCAGTTCGCGGGCGCGGCCGGCGCTCCAGGGCTTGGGCTTTCCGGCTTGCCTGGTTTTTGCCGCTGGCGCGGCGGGCGGCGGCGGTTCGGGCGCGCGCCACAGCGTCAGCGCCGGGGCGGTGGCGCCCGCGCGTTGCAGGTCGGTGTCCAGGCGCTTGGTGCCCGGCTGCACCGGGTGGAAGGCGATGCCGTCGGTGAGGAAGGCATCGGTGTAGCCGGCCTGCGCGTACAGCGCATCGATCGCCGCCAGCACGCCGGGGCGCGAGCGGAAGTTGTGGCTCAGCGGTGGCGCCAGTTCGGCGCTGACCGCCGCCGCCAGATAGGTGTGCACGTCGCCACCGCGGAAGCCGTAGATGGCCTGCTTGGGGTCGCCGATCAAGAACAGCGACGGCGCAAAGCCGGCCGCCTGCGCGAGCGGGCCGTTGCCGAACACGTTGGAAAAGATCGCCCACTGGCGGTCGTCGGTGTCCTGGAATTCGTCCACCAGCGCGATGGCGTACTGCGCGCGCAGGCGCCTGACCAGGGCGTCGGCCTGCGGGCCTTCCAGCGCGTGCGCCACGCCATCGACCAGGTCGTCGTAGGTCTGCACGCGGCGCTGGCGCTTGAGCAGCGCGAGCCGGGCGATGGCGTCCTCGCGCAGCGCGTGCAGCAGGCGGATGCGGCGACGTGTCCGCCATTGCTCGACACGGGCCAGCGCGGTGAGATAGCCATCGATGGCGTGGCTCAGCGGCGAGGCCGGCGTGCGATCGACGAACTTCTTGTTGGTGCCCGCGGCCAGTTCGGTCGCGGTCAACTTGACCAGCTTGGGATGCGGCGTGCTGTCCTGCGACGGTGCCGCGGCGAAGGCGTCGAACCAGTGCCACAGCGCAGTGAGCCAGTCGGGTTTGTAGCTGACCTTGCTCAGCACGCCGCCGTCGATGGCAGCCATGAGGGTTTCGAAAAACGCCGTGCCATGGGTCTGGAAGGCAGCCGCCAGGACATGGCCGGCAGCATGCACGGCCTGCAGCAAGGCGGCGGCATCGTCGGTGTCGGCGCAGGCCGCCGGCAGCAGCGTGGTGTGGCGCAGCAAGGCACGCAGATCCGTGACCAGCGCCAGCGGGCCAGCGGACCACAGGGCGATCAGGTCTTCGGCCACCACCGCGTCAGCGGCGCGCTGGCGCCACAGGTCGGCGGCCACTTCGCCCAGCAGTTCGCGGTCGTTGGCGAGCAGCTGCGGGGCGGCGAAGGCCTGGCCGCTTTCCAGTGCGTGTTCGCGCAGCACGCGCGCGCAGAAACCGTGGATGGTGAACACCGCGGCCAGGTCGATTTCTTCCACCGCCTGCTGCAGGCGGCGGCGCAGCGTGGCCGGGGTCTCGGTGCCGGCGGCCAGGTGCGCGGTGAGGATGGCGCGGGTGAGCAGGACGTCGGGCGGCTCTTGTAGGAGCGGACCTGGCCGCGACGGGTCGTCGGCGAGGTCGGTCGCGCCCGGGTGCGCTCCTACGATGGTGGATGGCGCATCGGGCACCAGCGTGGCGGCCAGCACCAGGCGCTCGCGGATGCGTCGGCGCAGTTCCTGGGTGGCGGCCTCGGTAAAGGTCACCGCCAGGATCTGGCCGATGCGCAGGCCGCGCTCGACCACCAGCCGGGTGAACAACGTGGCCAGGGTGAAGGTCTTGCCGGTGCCGGCGCTGGCTTCGATCAGGCGCACGCCGTCCAGCGGCAGCTGCAGATACGGGTCGGTCGCGGTGGGCGCGCTCATTCGCCATCGTCCTGCGCGCCATGCCAGTGCCGCCAGCTTTCGATCACGCGCTGCGGATCCAGCATTGCGTCGGTGTTGGCGCGTTCCAGCAGGTCGTAGAGCCGATGGCTGGTGCTGGCGAACGCGCTGAACCGCTGCGCATCGGCGAACGGGTCGCGGCCACGGTTGACCAGGCGCAGCTCCGGGCTCTGCGATTCGCTCCAACCGAAGCTGGCCTGCCACTGCCCCGCCGCGTCCTTGATGGCCTTGTCCAGGTCGTCGCTGCGCGCGGCCTGGTGGTATTTCCAGCTGCTATAGGGCGCGAACGGCAGCGGTGCCTGCAGGCCTTGTCGATACAGCTGCAGCAGCTCGCCCAGCGCGGCCTGCGCCTGTGCCGGTGCCAGCGGTTGCGCATCGATGGGATGCGGGCCCAGGCCGTCGTCGTGCTCGAAGAAACGCACATACGGCACCTGTTCGCCGGCGGCGCGCAGCAGCAACCATTCCAGCCCGTGGCCAATCGCATTGCGCCCGGTGAGCGCGCCCACCTGCACGCGCCCCACGCCGTGCGCATACCAGCCGGGCACGCGGCCATGCAACGCGACATCGCCGATCTGCACCTGCAGCCGCTGCGACTGCGGGTCGGTGTCGCCACGCCACTGCCGGAAGGCCTGCGCATATGGCCGCAATTGCGCCAGCCGCTCGTCGAGCTGGCGCCGTCCCAGCGGGCCGGACGGCAGCAACGCGCGCGCGCGCAGACGTTCGTACAGCCCGTCCACGTCATCGGCCACTGCGGCTTGGAACACCTGTTGCTGCAAGCCGTAGTGATCCAGCCCGCGCGTGGGTGCGAGCAGCGGTTCCAGATCGCTGTCTTCGCTGGCCGGATCGGGCAGGCGCATGCCCAAACGATGGCGCAGGAACTGCCCGGCCGGGTCGCCGAACAGCCGGCGCAACTCGTCGATGGACACGCTGCCCGGCAATCCGCCGGCGTCGGCCGGCAGCGCGCCAGCCAGCCACGGCGCCAGCGGCTGGCGCTGGCCGGTGAGGCTGTCCACTGCCGGGCGCCATTGCCGGCGATAGCTGAAACGGCGCGGGTCCTTGCCCGCTTCGCTCTGCGCACCGAAGGCGGCCGCGGCGAACGGCTGCAGCGGGTGCTGCACCACCAAGGTACCGGCGGCATCGGCGGCGGCGTGGTAGTGCGCCGCGGTGGTCAGCAATTCGCTGACCAGCACCGAGGGCTCGCGCGGCCTGCCATCGCGCGCATCGGCGCCGAGATAGCTCAGGTAGAACACGTCCTGTGCGGAGGCGAACAATTGCAGGAACAAAAAGCGGTCGTCCTCGCGGGTGGAGCGGTCGCCGTGGCGGCGGCGCTCGGTACCCAGTTCGGCGGTGAGGCGGTTGAGCCCGGCCGCCGGGTCGCGGCGCGGAAAGTCGCCATCGTTCATGCCCAGCAGGCAGATCACCCGGAATGGCAGCAGGCGCATCGGCACCATGCGCCCGAAGCTGATGCCGCCGGTGAGCAGCGGTGCGCGCGTGTCCGATTCGCCCAGCACCGCGGCAAAGTGCGCACGCACCACCTCGGCCGGCACGCTGCCGGGATACTGCGCGCGCTGCGCATCGCGGGCGAACTGGTCGATGAGGCTACGCAGCCGGTCCAGTGCGCGCTGCGCACGCGGGGCCGAGGGCGCGGTGGGAATCAGCGCATCCAGCAGCTCCAGCAGGCGCTCGCGCCAGCTGGCCGGCGGCAGCGCCTCGGCCAGTGCGGCCTGGTGCCGCTCTAGCACGCGCAGCAGGCGCAGCAGCGTGTCCAGCGCAGCCAGTGCGCTGCCTTCCAGCTGCGGCCACGGCGCCACGCCGTCGATATCGTCGTCGGCACCACTGGCATGGCCAAGCAGCAGCCGGTCCAGCGCGAAGCGCCAGGTGTAGGCATCGTCGCCCGGTGCCTGGTGCTGGCGCCGATGCGCCGCATCCAGACCCCAGCGTGCGCCGGCAGCATGCAGCCAGCCGCGCAGGCGTTCCAGCCCGGCCTCGTCCAGCCCGGCGGCTTCGGCGATCGGCGCGCTGGCGATCAGGTCCAGGATTTCGTGCAGGCCGAAGCGTGCGATCGGCA
This sequence comes from Xanthomonas cassavae CFBP 4642, assembly GCF_000454545.1. Classification (NCBI taxonomy): domain Bacteria; kingdom Pseudomonadati; phylum Pseudomonadota; class Gammaproteobacteria; order Lysobacterales; family Lysobacteraceae; genus Xanthomonas; species Xanthomonas cassavae. The sequence goes on along the minus strand of NZ_CM002139.1, from coordinate 272,812 downwards.
GCTTCAGCAGGGTGAGAAACACCTCGGCCAGCGGCTCGCTCGCCAGCGGGCTGGCGTCGGCCAAGGCATAAGGCAATGCGTCGTCACTGCCATGGCTGCCGAACACTGCGTCCAGATACGGCACGTACGGGTCGATGTCCGGCGACAGCACCGCGATCTGGCGCGGCTGCAGCGGCGGTTCGAAGCGCGCATCGTCCAGCAATGCGCGTAGCTGATCGTGCAGCACCTGCAGCTCGCGCAGGCGCGTGTGGCAGGCGTGCACCTGCAGACTGGGGTCATGCCGATTCACCGCCGGCAATGCGGCCGGCACCGCCGGGGCGCGGCGATGGAACAGGTCGCTCTGCATGCGCCGCAACAGGCTGTCGCCCAGGCCGCCGTCGGCGAGCGGGCGGCGGCCGGACTCCAGCGGATCGGCATAGGCGGCGATTTCGGCCAGCGGGTGCACCACTTCGTAATCGCCGATCAGGGCCATGAAGTCACGGCCGGCCGCGCCCCAGGCCTGCAGCAGCGGGTTTTCCTGCACCTGGTCGGCGAACAACGCCGCCGCCCCACCCTCGCGGCGGCGTTGCCACAGGGTTTGCAGATCGCCCCAATACCCCTGCGTGGGCGTGGGCAGATAGAAATGCAACGTGCCCACGCGCGCCTGCGTGGCCAGCACGCGCAACACGTCGGGCGAGATATTGAGGATGGCGAAGGCAAACAGCCGCGCCGGCAAGCCCTGCGGCAGCGGGCCGTCGGCGCGCGCATGGCGATCCAGGTACTGGCCGATGCGGCGCGCGCGGTATTGCCGGCCGGTGGCGATGCTGCGCCACAGCCGCGCCTGCGGGTCGTCGGCATCGGCGCCGCCTTCCCAACGCAGCAACCAGTCGCGGCGCCAGGCCTGGTACTTCTCGAACACGCTGCCCAACTCGCCGGCCAGCGCCCAGGGCTTGAGCGCATCGCCATCGGACAGATAGCCAGCCAGTGGCGACAGTGCCGCATCGCTGCCCAGATCGGCCTGCAGCGCGGCGTACAGCCGCCACTGGGTGGTGGCCATCTCCAGATCGTCGTCGGCCGGGCCGAGGTTGCGCTCCAGCGCGCGCGCCACGAATTCGCCGGGGGTCAGGAATTCCAGATTCGCCGCCACCCCATGCTCGGCGGCCAGCGTGGACTGCAGCCAGCGCCGCATCGCCACCTGCGGAATCAGCACGACCTCCGGCTGCAACACCGGCTGCCCGGGCACCGGCCGGCGCAGCTCCTGCGCCAGCAGGGCAGCCAGGGTATCCAGCGCATTGGATGGATAAAGACGGAAATCGGGCGCGGACGTGGCGTGCATGCGTGCCTGCATTGTGCCGGATCGCGCAGGCACGCGTTCGCGCCACCTTCGCGGGCACCGGCACCGCGGCGCGCTCCTGCAAATGCGCGTCCTGCCCGTCAACCGCTCGAACCCGCATCGGGCCTGCACCCGGACGCCTTGCATCGCCGCATGCGCCCATGAAAACGCAATGGGCCGAACATCGCGTCCGGCCCATCGCATCGCTTACCGCATGACGTGGAGCGCGATCAGTATTTCTTTTCCAGATTGATCATCCAGGTCTGATCGTCGCCGCTGTCGCCGCCGGTGATGCCGCGGTATTCCAGCCGCGTGGACAGGCCCTGCTCGGTCAACGACGCCGCGCCGATGCCCACCATCAGGCGATTGCGATCGAACGCGGCCTGCCCGGTGCGGTAGAACGGACCGCCGCTGAGATCGGCGTAGCTCAAGGTGGGATCGCCGCGACCCTGGAAGTCGCGCTGATACTCCACGCGCAACTGCGGGGTCAGCCGGCCCCAGCCGGCAACGCCAAAGGCGACCGACACCGCGCTTGGCGAGGTCTGGTCCAGGGTGACGATGTCGATCAGATTGGCCGGGCCGTCTTCGGCCACGCTGGCCGGGGCCGCTGCGATTGACGCGACGGGAAAATCGTCGTTGACGATGGTGGCAGTGGCGCTGGACGGGCTGCCTTGCGCGTAGCCGGTACCGCTGGCGATGCTGAAGATCACCGTTTCGTCGGCTTCCACCGTTGTGTCGGAGATCGGGGTTTCGCCAACAACGTTGCCACCCTGCCGCCGGCGACGCCGCGCGCACTGTATGCCGCGCCCGGTGCGACGGTACCGCTGTCTCAATCCACCATCGGCAACAGCGGCGGCAGCCAGGCGCACCCGAACCTGCAGCCGTATACCGCGATCAACTTCTGCATCGCGCTGCCCGGCATCTTCCCTTCGCGCAGCCTGCGCGTAGCGCCTCTTCGACCAGGACGGACCTCATGGGCACTCCCTCGAACTGCAGATGCCTGCGCACACCCTGCATCGCCACCACCGGCATCTTCCCGCACCAGGCCTGATCTTTCTGCGCCGCGCCGACTTGGCGACGACCGCGCGCGCCTTGCACGTGCTGTCCGCCAATCCCGCCGCACAGCGTCTGTAGGGACGCCTGGGATTTGCTGCAGGCGACAGCAACCAGACGCATCCGCAGATGCATTGGCATCCCAGCGAGCACCCGCTTCCTTGGAGAGCGTCAGATTGGGCGTGCCAGTCAAGATGGACAGGTCCTGTGGCGACGAGAGCCATCGATCGTCGTGTCTTGTGACGCATCCAACAAGCCGCCCGTTCCGGCAACGCGACGCAGTCGACACATCAGTGCGCAATGCATCGGGTGAGCACGGCCGCCATTGCCCGCGCGACGCAGGCGCGTCGACCAGGTGCTGCGGCGCAGGCCGCTTGAGCTCCCTCCTACGGCGTACGCTTGTCTCTGCAACATCCGGGATCTTGCGATGGTCGCATTGCAGGACACGCTGTTACGCAGACAGCGCTATGGAAACCCACATCGGCGCTCGGTGAATGCGACAATACTGCACGCGGCGGTTCGGTTATGTTCAGCCCTGTGACGGTTACTCTATCGCGTTGGAATTCTGTTAAAGGCTGCAATGACGGCGTCCGCTGCCCCTGTCGTGCAAGTGTCCGGTGTCCGCATCGATCGCGGCGGGCGCGCGATTCTGCGCGATGTCTCGTTGCAGGTTCCGCGCGGCAGCATCACCGCCGTGCTCGGGCCTTCGGGGAGCGGCAAGTCCACGATGCTGGCCGCATTGACCGGCGAGCTGCGCCCGGTGGCCGGTACCGTGACCTTGTTCGGCAATGCCATTCCGCATGGCAGCCGCGCGCTGCTGGAGATGCGCCGCAATGTCGGCGTGTTGCTGCAGGGCAATGGGCTGCTCACTGACCTGAGCGTCGCCGACAACGTCGCGCTGCCGCTGCGCACGCACACGCGTCTGCCGGCACCGGTGCTGCAGCGCCTGGTACAGATGAAGCTGCACGCGGTGGGCCTGCTGGCGGTTGCCGATGCGTGGCCGCGCGAGTTGTCCGGCGGCATGGCGCGGCGTGTGGCGCTGGCACGTGCGCTGGCGCTGGATCCGCCCTTGATGATCTACGACGAGCCGCTGACCGGGCTGGACCCGATCGCCTCGGGCGTGATCATGAGCCTGATCCAGCGCCTCAACGACAGCCTGGGCCTGACCAGCATCATCGTCAGCCACCACGTGCACGAGACGCTGCCGATCTGCGATCAGGCGGTGGTGATCGCCAACGGCGGCATCGTGTTCGCCGGCACGCCCGAACACCTGCAAGACAGCACCGACCCGTTGGTGCAGCAGTTCCTGCACGGGCAGCCGGATGGCCCGATCGCGTTCGATGCCGCGCCACGCCGCGACCGGAGTGCTGCCTGATGGCCTTCGTCGAATCGATTCGCGCCTTCGGTCGCGCCGGGCTGTTTTCGTTGACCGTGCTGCGCGGCTCGCTGCCCACGCGCGATTTCATTGCCGAACTGGTGCGCGAGATCTACAAGGTGGGCGCGCGTTCGCTGCCGATCATTGCGGTGGGCGGCGCCTTCGTCGGCCTGGTGCTGACCCTGCAGGGCTACCGCACGCTCACCACCTACGGTGCATCGGACGCGCTGTCCACGCTGCTGGGGCTGTCGCTGTACCGCGAGCTGGCACCGGTGCTGACCGCACTGTTGTTCATCGGCCGCGCCGGCAGCTCGATCGCCGCCGAGCTCGGTCTGATGCGCGCCACCGACCAGATCAAGGCGCTGGAGCTGATGGCCATCGACCCGGTGGCCAAGGCGGTGGCGCCGCGCTTCTGGGCGGCGGTGCTGACGGTGCCGCTGCTGACCGGGGTGTTCTGCTCGCTGGCGATCACCGGTGGCTATTTCGAAGCAGTGCACGTGCTGGGCATCGACAACGGCACGTTCTGGTCCGGCCTGAGCAATAGCGTGGACTTCTGGGACGACTTTGGCGTGGCGATGCTCAAGTCGGCGATCTTCGGCGGCACCGCTGCACTGGTTGCCGCCTATGTGGGCTTCCATGCCGAGCCGACCATCGAAGGCACCTCGATCGCCACCACCCGCGCGGTGGTGAACGCCTCGCTGCTGGTGCTGATGTTCAACTTCGTCCTTTCTGCAATGTTGTTTAGGTGAGATAGCCCATGGCCATGCGTGGACCACGACTCGAATTCGCCGTCGGCGCCTTTTTGCTGCTGACCCTGGCCTCGTTGCTGGTATTGGCGGTGGCCTCGACCAACCAGCGCTGGGGCTTTGGCTCCAGCCAGTACACGCTGATCGCGCGCTTCAGCCAGATCGGCCAGCTGCGTGCCCAGGCACCGGTGAAGATCGGTGGCGTGATCATCGGCAAGGTCTCGGAGATCAGCCTGGATCCGACCAAGTTCGATTCGGTGGTCACGCTGTCGCTGGACACCAAGTACAAGGATCTGCCCGCCGACACCTCGGCCGGTATCTTCACCAGCGGCTTGCTGGGCGAGAGTTATATCGGGTTGCAACCGGGTGGCGATCCGGAAACGCTCAAGCCGGGCGAAGAGATCGGTTTCACCCAGCCAGCGGTGGATCTGCTGCAGCTGGTCGGCAAGTACATGTTCAGTGGCGGCGGTGATAAATCCGCTGCAGACGGTCAGGCTGCCCCGCCTGCCCAGCCCGCTTCTCCCTCTACGGAACCGCACCAATGAAGACTACCCTGCTCTCCGCCGTCCTGGCCTCGACCCTGCTGGTGTGCACACCGGCCACCGTGCTGGCACAGCCGGCTGCCGCCAGCACACCTGCGCAAGGCGCGGCCACCAAGACCGTCATCGACAGCAGCACCCGCATCCTGAGCACGCTGGAACAGCGCCGCGCCGAATTCCGCAGCAACCCGGCAGCGCTGCGTCAGTACATCGACGGCGAATTGAACAAGGCCTTCGACCGCGACTACGCCGCACGCCTGGTGCTGGGCGTGCATGGCCGCGGCGCCTCCGATGCCGATATCAAGCTGTTTGCCGATGCCATGGCCGACAACCTGATGCAGCGCTATGGCACCGCACTGCTCAACTTCGAAGGCAAGCCGACCTTCCGCGGCAAGTCCGAAAGCGCGCTGCCGGGCAACCGCGGCGTCAAGGTATCCACCGATCTGCTGCGTGCCGGCAACGACCCCACCCCGGTCGACTACCTGATGCGCAATGTTGGCGGCCAGTGGAAGATCTTCGACGTGATGATCGAAGGCATCTCCTACGTGCAGACCTTCAAGACCCAGTTCGATGGCCCGTTGCGCGAAAAGGGCATCGCCAAGGTCGCCGCCGACCTGCGCAGCGGCAGCATGCAGGTCGGCGCGGCACCGGCCAATGGCAAGTGACGGCCAGATACAGCGCAACGGCGACACGATGGTGGTGACCGGCGTGCTCGACCGTGCGGCGGTCACTGCGGCCTGGCCGCAGGCGATTGCGCACCTGGATGGCGTGCGCACACTGGACCTGTCGGGTGTACAACGTCTGGACAGCGCCGGTGTTGCGATGCTGGCCGAGCTGGCCGCGCGTCTGCGCGGCACCGGTCCTGCGGCGGTGGCGGGCGAGGCGTCCGGCCTGGACGACCTGCGTGCTGCCTATCGCCTCTCCCCCACTCTCGATTTTCAGGCCTGAGCGCCACGCCATGAACCAGTTCCGCCCCCTCCCCCTGCTGGCCTGCCTGTTGCTCGGTGCCTGCGCCAGCCAGGCGCCGAAGTCTGCGCCGCCCTCGACAGCCAGCGACACCGCGCCGGGTGCGCGGGCGCCGGTCCGCGACGATTCCGGAGTGACCGCGCAACCGGCCGCAGCCGGGTTCGCTGCTGCCGACGCGTTACCGGCCACAGCCGCACCGGCTGAGCAGGCTGGCGCCAACGCCGATGCCGGTGCGGCGCCCGCCGGCGCCCCCACCGCCGCCGAAGACGATTTCGACGCGCTGTACGGCCCAACCATCCCGCAGGCCGGCGCCAACGGCGCTCCGGCGCAACCGGGTGCGGCACCGGCCTACGACCCCTGGGAGCGCTATAACCGCGGCATGCACCGCTTCAACCTGGCGGTGGACCGCGGCGTAGCACGTCCGTTGGCGACCGCCTACACCAAGGTGGTGCCGCGTCCGGCGCGCCTGGGCGTGACCAACTTCTTCGACAACCTCGGCACGCCGCTGACCATGGTCAACCAGCTGCTGCAGGGCCACCCGGTCTATGCAGCGCAGTCGCTGGGCCGCTTCGTGATGAACACCACGCTGGGTGTGGCCGGTCTGTTCGACCCGGCCTCGGCGGCCGGCATCCCGCGGCGCAGCGAGGACTTCGGCCAGACGCTGGGCGCGTGGGGCTGGCGGAATTCGCGCTATTTCGAACTTCCGCTGTTCGGGCCGCGCACCGTGCGCGACACCTTCGGCCTGGGCGGCGACATTCCGCTCTCGCCGTTGCGCCAGGTCGACGACAGTGGTGCGCGCTTCGCCCTGCAGGGTTTGCAGCTGGTGGATACGCGCTCGCAACTGATGTCGCTGGATTCGCTGCGCGACCAGGCACCGGACGAATACGCATTGACCCGCGATGCGTGGATGCAGCGCCGCAACTACCAGATCGTGCGCGACCTGCGCAGCCACCGCGAGAAGGACAACGAGCTGCCCGACTACCTGCGCGAGGACAAGGACAGCACCGTCCCGGTGGATGCGATGCCCATCCCGCAGTGGATCCGTTGATCGGTCCTGATTAGCCCTGACCATCAGCCGCCTGTCGCAGGATCTGCGCCGCGCTGGGTGGATGCTGCTGTCACCTGAAGCCAACGAGGTGGCGTGATGAGTATCAATGCCGTGCAGTTCCAAGCGGGATTGTCGATGCCTGAGTTCTTCGCGTCCTACGGCACCGAAGCCAAGTGCTATCGCGCGCTTTACAAGTGGCGCTGGCCGCAAGGCTTTCGTTGCCCTGTTTGTGCCGGACGCGTGCGCTCGCGTTTCAAGCGGGGTGCTGCGATCTACTACCAATGCAGCGCGTGCCGGCATCAGACCAGCCTGATTGCAGGCACGATGTTCGAAGGCACCAAGCTGCCGCTGCGCACCTGGATGCTGGCGTTGCACCTGCTGACCTCGACCAAAACCAACATGGCCGCGCTGGAGTTGATGCGGCATCTGGGCGTCAACTACAAGACGGCCTGGCGGATGAAACACAAGATCATGCAGGTTATGGCCGAGCGCGAATCCATGCGGAAACTGGCGGGTTTCGTGCAGATCGACGATGCCTATCTCGGCGGCGAGCGTAACGGTGGCAAGGCCGGACGCGGATCGGAGAACAAACAAGCGTTCCTGATTGCGGTGCAGACCGATGCCACCTTCACCGCGCCGCGCTTTGTGGTGATCGAGCCGGTGCGCAGCTTCGACAACACCTCGCTGCAGGACTGGATTGCCCGTCGCTTGGCGCCCGAATGCGAGGTCTACACCGATGGGCTGGCCTGCTTCCGCCGGCTAGAAGACGCCGGCCACGCGCACACCACGCTGGACACTGGCGGTGGTCGTGCCGCGACCGAAACGGCCGGTGCACGTTGGCTCAACGTGGTGCTGGGCAATCTCAAACGCGCCATCAGTGGCGTGTATCACGCCATCGCGCAAGGCAAATACGCAAGGCGTTACCTGGGAGAAGCGGCCTATCGTTTTAATCGTCGATTCCGCTTGCGCGAGATGCTGCCACGACTTGCCACGGCCATGATGCAATCCACACCATGCCCAGAGCCGGTTTTACGTGCAGCGAGCAATTTTCATGGCTGAGAGTCGGGGCTAATCAGGTGATCGGTTGAGCTTGCGGTTTGGAATGAATACGAAAGCCCGGGGGCGATCCCGGGCTTTCTGGCAAGGCCCCACCCCGTAGATGGCGCGGATCACCGGCAATATAAATAGCGATCACAGCGACGCGGATCAAATCAGTTCGCCACCGCGCCAGATGCTACGCCGCCAATGCCGCATCCACCGCTACACGCAGGCGCGCATCGTCTGCCGGCACGTCGGGGGCGAAGCGATCGATGACCTGGCCGTCGCGGCCGATCAGGAATTTCTCGAAGTTCCACAACACGCCCGGTGCCGGGTTGGGTGCGATGCCGTAGCCGGCCAGCTTTTCGCGCATCGGGCCATCGCCGGTGGCCTGCGGGCGGGCGCTGGTCAATGCCTGATACAGCGGATGGATTTCGGCACCGGTGACGGCGATCTTGGAAAACATCGGAAAGCTCACGTCGTAGCTGAGCTGGCAGAACTGCGCAATCTCCGCCTCGCTGCCGGGCTCCTGTCCGTTGAAGTCGTTGGCCGGAAAGCCCAGCAGTTCCAGCCCCTGTGCCTGCTTGTCGCGATACAGCGCCTGCAGGCCTTCGTACTGCGGGGTCAGCCCGCACTTGGAGGCAACGTTGACCACCAGCAACACCTTGCCGCGATAGTCGGCCAGCGTGGCGGGCTCACCGTCGATGCGGGCCACGGGGATGTCGTACAGCGTCCGGCTCATCGGTGCGTCCTGGACAGGTAGAGCCGAGAGCATAAACCGCCAGGGTGGAGCGAGCGATGCCGCTGGCTCATGGCGCTTGCAGGTATCTGCCGCGACGCGCACAGGCCGATCGACTGATCGGCGTGTGCGCGCGCTTGACCCTGTTCGCAGCCATCAATCGATGCACAACGCGGCCTGGCCCATGCCGCCAACCACTTCCTGGCGGCAACCGAAGCGGTCGCTGTCGCGCTGGCAGGTGCCTGAGGTCGCGGTGCCGGTCGGCACGATGCTGGTGGCCAGGCAATCGCCGCTGCAGTCGGAGTTGTCGCTGCAGGTCTTGCCGGCATCGGCATACGGCACGATGCAGTGCGGGATCTGCATGCGGCCCACCGGGTGCAGTTGGCCACCTTTGGCAGCGCAGGCAACAGCATCCGTGGATGCAGATGGTGTCGGTGCGGGTGTCACGCCCGCCGCCTGGGCCGGTTGCGTGGTCGGAGTATTGCTACAGGCGGCCAGCAGCAGTGCGGACAGTGCCGCGTACATCCATCGGCTCGACATGCGGGTCTTCTTCTGGAACAAGAGTGCGCGCCAAGCATCGCGGCCGATGCGTCAGCGTGGCGTGTCGGGTTGGGTGGGGTTGTCTGGCGGCGTGCAGGATCGTGCCTGGACGCGATGATGGGTGATCGGCAAGGCCGCGTCGCGCCCCAAGGCGCTCCTACGGGACGTTGGTGGGATGCAGGACCGCCGATCACATGTCCTGCAGCCGGCCATCACTGCGGCGATCACCTGCAGCGCTGCGGCAGCGAACTGCCCTCCGCCGTGTAGGAGCGCACCCGGGCGCGATGGAGCCTTACCGATAACGCCTCGTCGCGCCCGGGTGCGCTCCTTCGCAAAGGTGCCGAGACAACCTGCATCAGAGGCGTGCTTGCATGCGCGGGCTCGGCGTTGTGCAGGACATCGCTGCCGGCACGCTGCGTGCGGCCCTCATTCCTGCTCGTCGCCGGCTTCATCATCATGGTTGCCGGTGTCCTCGTTGCCGGCGTCGTCGAGCAGTGCGTGCGATTGTTCGCTGGCCAGGGTCTCTACCCCGCGCAGGCGGCGCTCGATGGTGCGGGTCTTGCGACTGGCCTCGCCCAGGCTCTTGCCCACGGTGCCGATCTGCCGCTCGGCCTTCTCGAGAATGCCGGCAAACTTGCCGAACTCGCTCTTCACCGCGCCCAGCACCTGCCAGACCTCGCTGGAACGCTTCTCGATCGCCAAGGTGCGAAAACCCATCTGCAGGCTGTTGAGCAGGGCGGTGAAGGTGGTCGGGCCGGCCAGCACCACGCGGTACTCGCGCTGCAGCAGGTCGACCAGGCCGGCACGGCGGATCACCTCGGCGTACAGGCCCTCGGTAGGCAGGAACATCACCGCGAAATCGGTGGTCTGCGGTGGGCAGACATACTTGTCGCTGATCGACCTGGCCTGCACGCGGATGGCGCGCTCCAGCTGCGCGGTTGAATGCTTGATCGCGTCCAGGTCGCCCTTCTCCTGCGCGTCGATCAGGCGTTCGTAGTCCTCGCGCGGGAACTTGGCATCGACCGGCAGCCACACCACGGTGTCGTCGCCGCGCCCAGGCAGGCGGATCGCAAAATCCACCGCTTCGGCGCTGTCGGGCTTAAGCCGCACGCCACCCGCGTACTGCTCCATCGTCAGCGTCTGCTCGAGGATGTTCTCCAGCTGCACTTCGCCCCAGCCGCCACGGTCCTTGACGTTGGTCAGCACGCGCTTGAGATCGCCCACGCCGGTGGCCAGCTGCTGCATTTCGCCCAGGCCGCGCTGCACCTGCTCCAGCCGCTCGGACACCAGCTTGAAGGAGGCATCCAGGCGCGTGTTGAGCGTGGTCTGCAATTTTTCGTCGACAGTGGCGCGCATCAGTTCCAGCTTGCTGGCGTTGTCGCTCTGCAGCGCGGCCAGCTGCTGCTCCAGGGTGGCGCGCATTTCGCCGATGCGCAGTTCATTGCGCTGGGTGAGCTCGTTCAGGCGTTGGCCCAGGGCTTCGGTGAAGCGCTGTTGCGATTGCCCGGCTTCATCGCGGCCCTTGCGCGCGTCTTCGGCCAACGCCTCGCGCAGGGCGGCCATGTGGGTGTCGGTGCGCGCAATCAGGTCGGTCAGTTGCTGGCCGAACACGTGGATGCGGGCTTCCTGCTGCTGGCCGAAGCCATCGAGCTGGGTGCGCAGCTCGGTCAGGCGCGCGGTCAGCAGCTCGCCGGTGCGTTGCTGGGCCTGGCTGCTTTCCTCGCGCGCCTTGCGTGCGTCTTCGCCCAGTGCTTCGCGCAACTGGTCCAGGCGTTGATCGGTGTGGGTGGACAGTTCGGTGAGATTGCGCGCGAAGATTTCCAGGCGACCGTCCTGCTGCCGGGACAGGCCTTCGAGTTGCTCGCGCAATTCGCCGCGGCCGTCGCGCTGCTCGGCGCGCAACGCCTGCTCCAGCCCGCTGGTGGAAGGACGCCGCAGCAGCAAGGCCAGCTGCAGCACGAAGACTGCGCACAGCAGCCCGAGAAGGATCAGGGATTCGGATGACATGTGCGCAGTGTAGCGGTGCCGGTCGCACCCGCTGCGTCAGTGCACTCCGGAGTGTGCGGTGGGCGATTGCTGCACGGTGCGCTGGCAGTAGCAGATGACCGGCCCGCCACACCGGTGACGGGCGCCCGCTGGCGCTGACGACCGGCCGCGACACCTGCGCCCCTGTGGCGCAATGCAGTTGCGCAGCAGCACGGTCGCCTAGTGTGAACCCCTCGTCACCGCCATGGTTCTAACGTGCCTGCATGCGCTCACCCCGCTCGCTGCCAATGCAACGCTACGGCCGTCGCGATGGCGATTCCGGCGTGGTGGCGTATGCGCTGGCCGACGCTGCCATTGCCGTGCGCTTTCGGAGTGGCCAGACCTATGTGTACACCGCCGACAGCGCCGGCGCCGAGGTCGTGGCGACCATGCAGCGGCTCGCCGTGGCGGGGCGTGGTTTGAGCACCTACATCAGCCAGACCGTGCGCGAGGCTTACGCGGGCAAGATCGAGCCGTAGCGGTGCGCCATTGCAGCGGTGAGAATGCAGGACCGAGCTGCAGCGTGCCGGACGCACACGCCTGCGTTCGCCGCCCTGCGTGCGTGTGGCGGCGTGCAGTCGCGCCACCGTCGCCTCTTGCCATTGCGACCGATTGCGCGTGCTGCGGGGAACACATGCTGGAGATCTACGGAAAGCCGATCTCGATCAACGTGCGCAAGTGTTGTGGTTATGCGATGGGTTGGCACTGGACTGCATGCTGCATGCGTATGGCAGCGGCTGTGCATCGGTGCAGGCGCCGGAGCTTCGCGCGCTCAATCCCAACGCGCTGGTGCCGGTGATCGGCGATGGCGAGCTGGCGCTGCTGTGGTTCAACCTATGGGGCCATGCGGCCAATGGCGCAGCGCCGCAGTTGCGCGACTGGAGCCACTTCGCTGCCGGCGCGGTCGGGCTCGCCGGCGCGTGGGCGGTGCAGCTGATCTATCGCAAGGCGCGGCCGCCGCATCGCCCGTCGATGGAGTGAGCTGGGATCGGGGGTGGGCTTGGACCAATAGCTTTGCTGCGCTGCGTTGGGCGACACTCGCACATTCTCTTGATTCCCGCGAGGTTCGCATGTCGTCTTGGCTGAGGCGCAAATCCATCGATCAGGTCACCGTGCACGAGGCCGGGCGGCAACTGGTCCGCAGCCTGAGCTGGCCGCATCTGATCGCACTGGGCATCGGCGCTATCGTCGGCACCGGCATCTATACGTTGATCGGCGTGGGCGCCGACAAGGCCGGCCCCGCGGTGCTGCTGTCGTTCCTGGCGGCCGGCATCGTCTGCGCCTGCGCGGCGCTGGCGTATGCGGAAATGGCCACGATGATGCCGGCCGCCGGCAGCGCGTACACGTACAGCTACACCGCGCTGGGCGAGAGCATCGCCTGGGTAGTGGGCTGGAGCCTGGTGCTGGAATATTCGCTGGTGGTCAGCACGGTGGCGGTGGGCTGGTCGGGCTATTTCGTCGGGTTCCTGCAGTGGCTGGGGGTGGAAGTGCCCCAGACGCTGATTGCCGGGCCGCATGCCGGCGGCATCGTGAACCTGCCGGCAGTGGTGATCACCTTCCTGGTCGCCGGCATGCTGATGGCCGGCACCAAGGAAAGCGCCACGCTCAACGCGGTGCTGGTGTTGCTGAAGATCATCGCGCTGGGCGTGTTCGTGGCGATCGCCTTGCCGGCCTTCAACAGCGCGAATCTGCAGCCGTTCATGCCGTACGGTTTCTCCAAGACGATGGGCCCGGATGGCGTGGAGCGCGGGGTGATGGCGGCAGCGGCGATCATCTTCTTTGCGTTCTACGGGTTCGATGCGATTTCCACAGCGGCCGAGGAGACCAAGAACCCGGGGCGCGATCTGTCGATCGGCATCGTCGGCTCGATGATCGGCTGCACGCTGATCTACGTGCTGGTGGCGCTGGCCGCAGTCGGCGCGATGAGCTTTACCGTGTTCGGCAAGAGCCCGGAACCGCTGGCGCTGATCCTGCGCGAACTCGGCCACGGCAAGGCCGCATTGGTAATCGGCGCGGTGGCGATCATTGCGCTGCCAACCGTGTTGCTGGCGTTCCTGTATGGGCAGAGCCGGATCTTCTTCGTGATGTCGCGCGACGGGCTGTTGCCGCGCGGCTTGTCCAAGGTCAACGCGCGCACCGGCACACCGGTGGCGATCACGCTGTTCACCGCGGTGCTGGTGGCGGCACTGGCGGGCGTGGCGCGGCTGGACGAGATCGCCGCGCTGGCCAATGCCGGCACGTTGGCGGCGTTCACCGCGGTGGCGGCATGCCTGTTGGTGTTGCGCGTGCGCGAGCCTGGCCGCGCGCGGGCGTTCCGCACACCGCTGGCCTGGGTGGTGGGACCGGTGGCGATCCTGGGCTGCCTGTATCTGTTCTGGAGCCTGCCGAGCAAGACGCAGGGGTGGTTCCTGCTGTGGAATGCGCTGGGCGTGGTGGTGTATCTGGCGTATGGGCGGCGCAATAGCCGGTTGAACCAGGCCGGGTGAGGCGTTGTTGAGAGGACGCTTTCAGCTGGGTTGCGCGACGCCGACCAGTCCCTTCTCCCGGCGGGACATTGTCCCCCTTCATGGGGGAGAAGGTGGCCCGAAGGGCCGGATGAGGGTACGGGCGAAGCTTCGTGTCATCCAGGTTGGTCAGTGGCTTTGCCCCGTACCCTCACCCCAACCCCTGCTCCGCGCGCCAGTAGCGCGCAAGCTGTGCCTTTTCACCCCGCAGGAGAGGGGCTTTCATCTACCGGGCCATGGATCAGGGGCATCCGGCGGATCAGGAGCACGTGCTGGTCACTGCGCTGCTGCAGGTGTGGCGCAGAACGAGGTCGGGAGTGCATCGGCCTGGGTACCCCAGCCTTGCGTGGGGGCCTGCCTGGTGAGCGCAAACAACAACGTGCCGCCCTGCTGCAACTGCGCCCAGTCCAGGAACACCTGCGGCTGCGGTTTGCCGTTGAGGCGCACGCCTTCCACGTACTGCAGCGCGCGCCCGTCGGCGCCGGGGGCGTCGATGCGCAGGCGCTTGCCATTGCCCAGGTCTAGCGTGGCGCGTTTGAAGCGCGGGGTGTGCAGCAGGAATTGGCCGCTGCCCGGCACCGCCGGATACAGGCCCAGGGCGCTGAACAGGTACCAGGCGGACATGGTGCCGAGGTCGTCGTTACCAGTGACGCCATTGGGCGCGTTGGTGAACAACTGCTGCGCGGCGCGCACCACGGTGGCGGTCTTCCACGGCTGGCCGATCAGCGTATACATCCATGGCGCGTGCAGGTCCGGTTCGTTGTTGGGGTTGTAGCGGTACTGGTTGTAGTAGCTGTACGGGCCGACCACCCAGTGCGTGCGTGCGCCATCGAGCGGGTCCTTGAGCAGGTCGTCGTAGGCGAAGAAGGTGTCCAGGCGTTTGCCTGCCTGTTCGGTGCCGTGCATGGCCTGCAGCATGCCGGGGATGTCCTGTTGCACCAGCCACTGGTATTGCCAGGCGGTCCCTTCATGGAAGCCGTGCTGCGAGCGTGGGCTGTACTGGTCGTTGGCCGGCGCGTACCAGCTGCCATCTTCCAGACGCGGACGCGGGAAGCCGGCAAAGCCGGTATCCGCATCGCGCACGGTGGCGTCCCAGACGCGGTGCCAGTTGCCGCCGCGCGCGCGCAGCTGCGTACTGTCGTCGGCATGGCCCAGGGCGTGGGCCATCTGTGCCAGCGCGCAATCGGCCAGCGCGTATTCCAGCGTGGCCGAGCCGCCGTGGTGCGGGTCCACGTCCATGCCCTTGGAGGGAAACGCGCGGTCGTATTGCACGAAGCCGTTGGCGAGATAACTCGCATTGCCCGAGCGCCCGGAATGCCGCGAGTTGATTGGCGGTTGGCCGAAGGCGTTCTGGCGCAGCGCCGCGTAGGCCTCGGCCTCATTGCCCTGCAGCGCGCCCAAGCGCCACAGGTCGACCAGGAAGGGCGTCACCGGATCGCCGGTCATGATGTTGGTGTCGTAGTTGGCATAGCCCCAGCGCGGCAACCAACCGCCCTGCCGGTGGATGGCCAGCAGCGAACGGCCGATGTCGCGCGCGCGCTGCGGGCGCAGCAAGGCCAGCAACTGGTTCTGCGAGCGGTAGGTGTCCCACAGCGAAAAGTATTCGTAGTAGGTCCAGCCCTCGGCGCGGTGGATGGCATCGTCGTAGCCGCGGTAGCGGCCATCGGCATCGCTGCCGGTGAGCGGTTGCAGCAGCGCGTGATACAGCGCGGTATAGGCCACGCTGCGGTCATCGCTGCTGGCGCCCTCCAGCTGCAGACTGGCCAGCTCGCTACGCCAGGCCTGCTGCGCGCGCTGGCGCATCTGCGCAAGGCTCAGCAGTTTGCCGCCCTGCATGCCATCGGCACGCAGATTGCTGCGGGCGCCTTCGGCATCCACATGCGAGATCGCGCTGACCACGGTCACTGCGCGCGCGTCCTTGTCGGTGCCCAGCGGAAAGCTGAGCCAGGCGCCATTGGGTTTGAGTTCGCCGCCCATGCCGTGACGCGCGTCGGGCACGCCGCCGTCTTCGCCCCAGATACCGTGCGCCGTAAACGGACGGTCGAATTCCAGCCGGAACCAGGTGGTGTATTCGTGGCCGCCGCAGAAACTCTGCGTGACCAGCTTGCCTTCGACCACGCGGTCGCCGACCAGCTGCACCTGGCTGCCGATCACCACGTGGCGGTCGTTGGCCTGGGCCACGTTGACCAGCACATGACCGGTGTCGGCGCCGGGCGCGAAGGTATAGCGCTCGACCGCGGCGCGGGTGAGCGCGCTGGCTTCGGCATCGATACCGCCGTAATCGGTGAGCCGCACCTTGTAGTAGCCGGCCTGCCCCACTTCGCCGTCATGCGTGAAACGCGCGGCGTAGCGCTTCTGGTCGAAGGCCTTGGCATCGGCGGTGTCGAAGTCGCCGCCGGGACCGATGCGGCCGGTCACCGGCAACACCGAGACCTGCCCGCCCTGCTCCCAGCATCCGGCGCCGGACAGGAACGAATGCCCGAAGCCGCGGATGCTTGGGTCGTCATAGCGCCAGCCGGCGTAGTGCGCGCCGATCGGGCTGACCTGGATCAGGCCTGACGGGGCCGACGCACCGGGGAAGGTATTGCCGTCGTCCTTGCTGCCGATGAAGGTGTTGACCTGCGCCGGGTCCTGCGCAGCCAGCGGGCCAGCGAGGGTGACACCTAGCAGGCATAGGCTGGCGGCGGCGCGGCGCCACAGCGGCGTTGATGAAAGACGCGACCAAGCGCGGTGAGAGGCAACAGCGGGGAGCATGCAAGACACCTCGGGGGAGAGGGCGACCAAGGCCGCAGGTGGAATGACGCATGCCGGCCGCTGCAGGGCGCGGCGACCGGCGCGATCAAGCGTGCGCGAACAACGACCGACCCCACAACCGCCCTCACCGTCAGCCGATGGCGAGTGCTGCTTCGCATCGGCAGACGGGCGCGTGTACGTCCACGGCGGGCGCACCGCGCGCAGCCTCCACCGTGCCCCGGTCGTTGGCACCGGACACGGCGGTTTTGACTTGGTGTTCCCATGCCTGGCTCTCGGGATTGCGGTGCCAGTTCTGGTTGTCCAATCCGACTTGGTCGCTGGCCCGTGCAGGGAGGTTGAACGGGTCCTGCGGGGGAGGAGCCTTGCCCAGTGCCAACTCCACTGCCTTGGCGTTGGCAAGCGCGCCCAGTTCCTGGGATTTCTCATAGCTGGCGACCACGGGCTGCTCGTTGGTCGTGCGGCGCTCATCCTGGGCGAGGAGCTCGATGGCCGCTTCGCGTTGCCAGTTGCGACCGTTGAACTGCCAGTCTACGCCCGCTTTGTCGCTCTGGTGGTAGATGGCGCGGTTGTCCAGCAGATCGGCGCCCTTGTCGAACGCCTTGCTCATCAACAGCGCATCGCCGACCACCAACGCCGCAGGCACGAAGCCGCTACCGCCCAGCGCTGCGGCTGTGGACGCACCACCGGCCCAGCCGCCGACGTTACGGGCCAAGGCATGGGTGACCTCGGACTGCGCGGCCGTGGCATTGCCCTGTTCCAGCAACTCGGCGGAACGGCGGGCAGTCAGCACTGCGTCTGCCCCGGTGGCCAGCAAGCCGCCGGATCGCACCAAGGTGCTGGCCGACGCTGTACCGAGCAGCACGTCCATGGATGCGGCACCGCGTTGACCTCGGGGAACGCGCAGGTTGTGTGCGGCCTCCTTGCCCAGGGTCTGCTCGACCTTGAGGATGCCCTGCTCTGAAAAGACCACGCGTCCATCGTGGTGCGCATTGGCGATAGCGAGCGACAACCCGCTGCGCTGGAGTTGGAGGTCGCCGCCCCGGATGATGGCGCTATTGCTGACCTGGATCTGGTTGAGCGCGGAAACGATGCGCGACTCAGAGTGCGCGACGGCGCCCCAGCCGTGGTCTATCCCCGTGAAGCTTTTTAGGGCTTCAATTTGTCGGGCATGGGTTTGCTGGTAGGTCGGGATATCGCGGAAAAGTCTTGAACCTTCTGATTGGTCTGCGCAGGGCTTAAACCAACGGGCGTATTGGTGTTCAGATCACCATTGATCAGCCCGACCTTGACCGTATCGCGTAGCTCTTCAACGCGCCGAACAATGCGATCCATCGCATCTGGGTCACCACTCAAGGCAGCTCGACCATCACGGGTCTTCTGAAGCCTCTCCAAGCGAAGCAGTATCCCACTTTGGTATTCTCCAAGTGGGCCACCGCTATGCGGCGTAACCCCAATTGTTTGTGCAAACTGGGGACTGGCAGGAAGGAACAATCGGTTTTCCGGTGCGTGGATATCGAACTTCCCCGCCCGCCGAAGCTCATCAAGCAACTCGCTGTTCTTCAGCGTCTGCTGCTCAATGTTGTGGTGGTCCTGAAAAAGCGTTCGGTAGTTCGGCACGGATCAGGCTCCTTCCTTGCGACATTGTCGCTCGCTTTAGCGGTTGACTAGATCGTAGAACCAGAGGCCGTTCGATTGTGCATCGGTGCCAATACCTGCTGCTTCCACAGCATCCTTAAATACTCGGTCGCAAAAGACCCCTCCATGAAAAGGCAACCTAAAGACGTGTGCATCTCCCAGCACATCACGCCTGAAAGCCAAGCGGATTTCGCCTGTGAGGTCGTAATACTTGCCCTCCTCAAAATCGTCACTGACCTCGATGTTGAGCATGGAAGCGCACTCGTCCAGCGCATCCACCGTGCGGATCACATCGCACAGATAGACGTTCGGACCCTTCGAGCCATCGGCTAAACGATAGTCAGCATCAGCGAAGGCGAAGGCTTCGGCATCCACTGATTCCATCACACGACGCAGACGTTCGGAAACCAACCAGTAGCCGCTGAAGCCGCCCTCTAGGTCCTGTGGCAGCACGCCTTCGCTAGGTTGATAAAACAACCGGGGAGTCTCCCGGAAGGGTGGGAAGCCCCCACTTTCCGGCTTCAAAACGAGTCTGGGAGCAGTCAGGAGTGCGTCTCGGTTTTCAAAGACCACACCGTGGCCTTTGCCCACCCGGCGAGCATCGGGGCGAAGGAGGAAGAACTCACCTTTTTTGGGTTCATTGATCATTGTTGTTTCCATGCGTTGCCTCCCGTCCATCTGGGTATGCTCACCATCTCAGTCGGGCAGAGTCTACCGTCCCGATCGCCGACCTGGGCAGACAAGAAGGCAAAAGGGCAACACTGTGCTGCTCGCTCTAGGAGAAGGTCTGATAGTTAGAAATGGCTCGGATTCCGTTCTCGTTGTCTCTTTGCGGGACCTAGCTATCCACCACGTCATCAAACCAAAGCCCATCGGACCCGCTTTGGTCACCAATGCCTGCAGCCTCGACAGCATGCTTGAATACGCGGTCGCAGAAGACCATGCCGTGATAAGGCAAACGGAAGACATGAGCCGAACCGAGAACATCTTTCTTGAAAGCGAGGCGCACATCACCGGTCAGGTCGTAATACTTCCCCTCAACAAACTCATCGCTGATGATGATGTTGAGCTGAGAAACATCTTCGTCGAGAGCATCTACTGTTCGCACCACATCGCAGAGGAAGAACATCGGACCCGCTGAGCCATCCGCAAGTCGATAGTCGGCCTCCACAAAGACGAACGCATTGGGGTCCACAGAATCCATCACCTTGCGGAGCCTTTCGGACATCAGCCAATAGCCGCTAAATCCGCCTTCTAGGTCTTGGGGCAAAGCCCCCTCGTTGGGGTGGTAAACCAGGCGCGGAATCTCTCGAAGCGGCGGGAAGCCTCCCTCTTCTGGCCGCAAGATGAGCCGAGGCGGAGTGATCAGAGCTTTGCGGTTCTCAAACACTACACCGTGCCCGGGGCCGCCCCTGAGCGCATCGGGCTCAAGGGTAAAGAATTCCCCGGGCTTTGGCTGGTTCTCGGTCGTCTCTACCATGCGTTACTTCCTATCCATGTTGGCGCTGCGTCCTCTTCAAGAAGAGCTTACCTACTTTGCACTGGCTAGACACGGGCAGGTCTAGCGATCCCAAAAACTAAGGAGCATCAGCGCGTTGCAGGCAGCCATCCCGCCTCCGGGGCTTCCCTTGGAGTGCAGAACATGCGCTCGCCGCATGCTCGCGTCGATGACGGCGGACTACATCGGTGAGGGGTGGGCTATGCCCACCCCCTTGCCGCCAAGCTGACGCTCTTCCGGTCGCCGATGACCAGGGGGTCGAGTACCCGGATGTCGAGAAGTGCCAGCGCCTGCTGCAGACGCTCGGTGACCTTGCGGTCCGCTTGGCTCGGGATTTCCGCTTGGGCGATCGTGGAAAAGGATGAGCGCGACGGCGTTGAGCGCTAGGGCGCGCTTGGCGACGACCCGCGGGTGAACGTCGCAGGCATCGACGTCATCCGGGGCTCCTGGGGGCTGGGTTGGTGTGGTAACCCCCATCTTCCAGATCGGCCCTGGATGAACAACCTACTGAGAGATCACAGCTAACGCGCGTCGTTGACGCCCGTGCCGCGTCGCGCGCGCCGGGTCGCGTAGAGCGAACGGTCGGCCCGGTCGACCACTGCGGTCAGTGTCTCGCCCGGCTGACGCAAGGCGGTGCCCAGGGTGAACAGGATCGGCGCCTCGTCGCTGCCCGCGAGGTAGCTGCGCACCAGCGCTTCCAGCTGCGGCTCGCTGGCCTCGTGCAGCAGCACCAGAAATTCATCGCCGCCCAGCCGCACCAGGTGGTCCTGGCGACGCAGCGGGTCATTGAGGAACCAGGCCATCTGCACCAGCACCTCATCACCTCGCTGGTGGCCGTAGGTGTCGTTGACCAGTTTGAACTTGTCCAGATCCACCACCACGCAGCCCCAGCGCACGCTGGCGTCGCGCTTGTCCAGGTCGTCCAGGAAGCGGCGGTTGAAGCAATTGGTCAGCGGGTCGGTGAACGACCATTCCAGCAGCTGTTTTTCCTGCTGGTGCTGATTGGTGATGTCCTGGGCATGCGCCAGCACCATGGTGGCATCGGCCTCCACGTCGAGCACGTTGTGGTATTTCCAGTGACGCAGGCTACCATCGCGGGCCACCAGCTCGATCACCCCCGAATCCTGGCCATCGAGCACCATGCGCGAGAGATAGCCGCGCAGGCCGTCATGCCGCTCCGTGCGGATCAGCTCGAACAGCGAGCAGCCCTCCATCTCCTCCACGCTGCGGCCCAGCGAGCGTGCCGCCGCCGGGTTCACGCTGACCAGCTGGCCATCCATGTCGTGGGTACAGATCAGGCCCAGGCTGTACTGGAACATCTTGCGGAACTTGCGTTCGCTGGCGGCCAGCGCATCCACTGCACGGTGGCGGTCGGTGACGTCCTGGATCGCGCCGATCAGGCGCATGCGGCCATCCACATGTTCCACCGCGCCGGTGCTGTGCACCCACAGGTGGCGGCCGGTGCTGCCGATCAGCGGCAGCTCCAGGTCCCAGGGAATGCCCTGGTTGACGCAGGTGTCCACCGCCTCGGTGATCACCGCGCGCGCTTCCAGCGGATAGAAGGCAATGGCCTCGCCAAGGGTGGGCTGGTAGCCCGGTGGCAGGTCGTGCATCCGGCAGGTCTCGTCCGACCAGGTCAGCGTGCCGGTGCCGACATCCACTTCCCAGCCACCCACGCCGGCCACCCGCCCGGTACGTTCCAGGAACGCCTCGCTCTCGCGCAGCCGTTGCTCGAGCCGGGCATTGGTGTCGGCGCGCTCGAGCATCTCGCGCCGCTGTTCCAGCCCTTCGGCAGCCACCCTGGCCAGTTGCTGCAAGGCCTCCAGCTGGGCCGGCAGCAACTGCCGTGGGCGCTTGTCGATCACGCACACCGTGCCCATGCGCAGACCATCGGACAGCACGATCGGCGCACCGGCGTAATAGCGGATGCCGGGCGCATCGGTGACCAGGGCGTTGTGGCTGAAGCGCGGATCGGCCGGCGCATCGGGCACCTCCATCACCGCATCGTCCTGGATGGCGTGGGCGCAGAACGCCAGCTCGCGCGGGGTCTCGGACGCGCCCGGCACGCCGATGTTGGCCTTCCACCACTGCCGATGTTCGTCCACCAGCGACACCAGCGCGATCGGCGTGCCGGCGATGGCTTGCGCGGCGGCGGCCAGCGCATCGAAGAACGGTTCGGACTCGGTATCGAGCACCTGCAACAACGCCAGGCGGGCCAGACGCTCGGCTTCGCCAGGCGGGATGGACGGTACGGCGTCGCGCGGATTCAAGGGAAGGATCGCTCGGCGAAGGTCATCGCCGCAGTCTAGCCGAGCCAGCTCAGTCCGCCGCTACCGCCGTGCCTGCGCCACGCGCAGCGTGCATGGCCAGGCAGCTGCGTGCCGCCATGCCCGGCAGCATCGGCGCTTACTCCACCGCATCGGGGGCGCGCGGCCCATCGCGCATCTGCAGCGCCAGGTGTACAGCCGCATGCAGTCTTCGGTGCGGCCCAGGTCCACCGCGCACAGGTCTGGATACGCTGCATGCGGTAATCCAGGGTGTTGCGGTGGATGCCCAGCGCCTGGGCGGTGGGCGCCATGCGCATGCCGCAGTCGACCCAGGTGGCCAGGGTCGCCAGCGACTGGCCGCGGCGCTCCTGCGCCAGCAAGGCCTGCAGCGGCTGGCGCGACTCGTCGGCCTGCCAGGCCTGGCGCGTCGTCCACCAGCACCGGCAGCCGGTAATCATTGTAGAAGCACGCGTCGGCCTGCGGGTGGCGGGCCTTGCCGATGCGCATGGTGGTGCGCGCGATCCGGTGCGACAGCGCCAGCCCGTTGGGCTATGGGAAATACTGGCCCGGCGCCAGGCAGATGCGCAGCGGGCTGCTGGCGCGCATGCGTTCCAGCAAGGTGCGCGCGGCGGCGTTGTTCGTCCACGTCCCAGCGGCCGCGGCGGTCCAGCGCCGGCTTGAGCACCACCAGCTCGTTGAGCGCGGTGGCGGCGATCAGGGTGCCGCGCTCGGGCGTGGACAGCAGGGTGTGCAGGCGCTGCAGCTCCACCAGCATGGCGTCCAGGTCCAGGGTGTCGCTTTCCACCTCGATGACCGCGGCCACGCGCGGCAGGTCCAGCGCGATGCCCAGCCGCTCGGCCCGGCCGGCCAGTGCCGGCGTGGGGCCGTCGGCACGCACCAGGCCAAGGGTGACCTCTTCGCGCAGGCGCGCATCGCGGGCCAACAGGCGCAGCAGGCCGGCCTGTTCCAGCATGGCCTCGGCCGCCCTGCGCACCAGCTCGGCCTGCTGGCCGATCCGTTGCGGGTCGCCAGTCAGGCCCACGCCGACAGCGCGCGGCCCACCTGCAGCGCGGCGGCCACGTTGCGCGCGGCGATGCGTACATTGCCGGCCGCCTCGGCCAGCGCCTGCTCCACCGTGCAGGCGCGGTGCACCACCGCGAACATCGCATCGATGCCATGGCCATGCAGCAGCCCGGCGCCAGTGCCCAGGCAGCCGGCGATGGCGATCACCGGTTTGGCATGCCGCTGCGCCAGCTGCGCCACGCCCACCGGGGTCTTGCCGTGCAGGCTCTGGCTGTCCAGCCGGCCTTCGCCGGTGATCACCAGATCGGCCTGGCCGATGAGTGCCTCCAGCCCCAGCGCCTGGGCCACGATTTCCACCCCGGGCCGCAGCTGCGCGCCCAGGAAGGCCACCAACCCCGCGCCCAGCCCACCAGCCGCGCCGCCGCCGGGCAGGTCATGCAGGCGCAGGCCGAGGTCGCGCTCCAGCAGGTCGGCGTAGTGCTGCAGGTTGGCATCGAGCTGGCGCACCGTGTCCGCGGTGGCGCCCTTCTGCGGGCCGAACACCGCCGAGGCGCCGGTCGGGCCGATCAGCGGGTTGTCCACGTCGCAGGCCACTTCGATGTGGCAGTCCTGCAGCCGCGGGTCCAGGTCCTGCGTGTCGATGCGGGCCAGCGTCGCCAGCGCGCCGCCGCCGGGGCCGATCGACTCGCCCTGCGCATCCAGCAACCGCGCGCCCAGCGCCTGCGCCATGCCGGCGCCGCCGTCGTTGGTGGCGCTGCCGCCGATGCCGATGATGAAACGCCGCGCACCGGCATCCAGCGCGGCCACGATCAGCTCGGCCACCGGCACCAGGGCCAGGCCGCTGGCGGCGGCCATCTCGATCACCGCGGTGCGGCCATCGCCGGTCACGCCGAAGAACGCCGGCACCGGCGTGCCCAGCGGGCCGCTGACGGCGCAAGCCACCACCCGGCCGCCAGTGGCCGCCACCAACGCGTCGACCGTGCCTTCGCCGCCATCGGCCACCGGCACCTTGCGGTACTGCCAGTCGGGAAACACCTCGCGGAAGCCGACCTCGATCTGGGTGGCCACCTCCAGCGCAGACAGGCTTTCCTTGTAGGAGTCCGGGGCGATCACGATCTTCATGCGGGTCCTCGCTGGGGAGCAGGCCGGCGGCGCATCCGGGTGGGATCGGTGACGCCGCCGCCCTGGATGATCGACGGCAGCCAGAAGTTGATCGCGTACACCCCGCTCTGGATGCAGAAGTACACCGTGCCCAGCAGCCACACCGCCAGGTTGCGCAGCACCGCGCCCAGCGAGCCGGATGCACCGGCCGGCTTGCGCGCCTCGTCTTCGGCCAGCGCACGGCCCAGCGCCTGTTTCTCGCCGGCATCCAGCCAGCCGGCCTGCTGCACGCCGTCGCTGAGCAGGAACCACACCCCCACCCCCAGCACCACCGTGGGCAGGCCCTGCAGCAGGAACATCCATTGCCAGCCGGCCAGCCCGCCCTGCCCGGCCGAGAAGTGGCTCAGGATCCAGCCCGACAGCGGCCCACCCAGCACGCCGGAGATCGGGATGACCGACATGAAGACGGTCATGACCCGGCCATGCCGGGCGCGCGGGAACCAGCGCGTCAGGTACAGCACGATGCCGGGAAAGAAGCCCGCCTCGGCTGCACCGGTGAGCAGGCGCAGCGTGTAGAACCCGGCCGGGGTGCGCACGAACAGCAGGCAAGTGGAGAGCAGGCCCCAGCTGACCATCATGATCGCCACCCATCGGCGCGCGCCGATGCGCTGCAGGATCAGGTTGCTGGGCACCCCGCAGGCCAGGTAGCCGATGAAGAAGATGCCGGCCCCCAGCCCGTAGACCGTCTCGCTCATGCCCAGATCGCCCAGCATCTGCAACTTGGCAAACCCCACGTTGACCCGGTCCAGGTAATTGAACAGATAGCAGACGAACAGGAACGGGATCAGCCGCCACAGGATCTTGCGGTAGGTGGGGTCCAGGCCGTCGGGGGGCGGCAGGGGCCGGGAGGCTGGGGTCATCGCACGCTCCAGGGGGTCGGTCGGCGCCAGATGCAGGGCGCCGCAGCGTCCGCACCACACAGGGGGTGAACGCATTCTAGTTGGCGCTTTTTCCTGAGATCTTCGGCAGGGCGGCGGCAACGGAGGGCCGATATCTGCCGCGTTTTGTGCAAACGCCCAACCCGGTGACCATGGCCACCGGGTCTGGCCTGGCGCAACGACGCACGTTCGTCGCCAACGCCAGCCACCCGCGGCCGGCCAGGAGCGTACCGGCGCGAACGAGGCCGCGCGTCATTCCTCGCACGGTGATCGCCCAACCGCTCGCGGCCACCACCCAGCAGACGCACAAGTCCAACCCGCGCCACACCGCGAGCGCGTAGTTCGTTGCAATTCTGAAAAATACATATCCAGATCAATTGCGCCGCGTCCGCCGCTGCGCACACTTGCGCGGCCGCCGCATCCAGCGACCGCCATTCCCCCTCCAAAGCTCAACAGCGCCGCGCGTTTTTGCGGGCGTTGCGGGCGTGTGCACCCATCTTTCCACGAGAACTCCCATGTCCATCGCATCGCGCGCGCTGCCCCGGCGCTTGTTGAGTCTTGCCCTGATCGCCGCCGGCCTGGGCGCGGCCTCCACCGCCAGCGCAGCCTGCACCGCCGGCAGCTGGGTCGCCCGCACCAACGAAGCCGGCATGCCGCCGGTGCGCTACGAAACCGCGCATTTTGCGTTCCGCTGGAATGGCGACGGCGTGGCCAGCGCCGACGTGCGCGCCGCCGGCGAGCATCTGGAACTGGTCTGGGACACCTTCATCAACCGCCTGCAATTCCCCGAGCCGTCCTGCACCAGCGCCACCAAGTACAAGGCCAGCGTGCACCTGGATCCGAGCTTCGGCCTGAGCGGTGGCGTCACCGGCAGCGGCGGCATGGGCATGTGGATGGCACCGGGCGGCCTGCGCGACCACTGGGGGCTGGCGCACGAGCTCACCCACGCCTTGCAGGGCCAGACCCAGGGCATGCGCGACTCCGACTACAGCGGCTGGATCTGGGAATCGCACGCCAACTGGATGACTCACCAATTGCCGGAATTCCATGCCAGCGATGTGCATTGCTCGAGCATGCTGGTGAACTACCCGCACGTGTATCTGGGCTCCACCCGCGATCGCTACTGCAACTGGCAGTTCATGGAGTACCTGAAGAATCGCTTCGGCTACGCCATCATCAACGACCTGTGGGCCAAGGCGCCCAAGCCCGGCGACGCCGGCCAGCGCACCGCCGATCCGTTTTCGGTGATCAAGGCCAACATGGGCTGGAGCCAGTCGCAGATGAACGATGTGTTCGGCGACTGGGCCATGCGCAACGTCAACTGGGACTACACCAACCCCGATGGCAGCGACCAGGGCGCGTTGTACCGTGCACGCTATGGCAGCAACCTGGCGTTCAATCCGCAGCGTCCGCAGGACTGGGACAACCGCGACCGCGCGCTGCGCATGACCGTGCTCGATCCGGTGGCCGGCCAGACCAATCGCTATCGCGTGCCGTTCGAGTGGGCGCCACAGCGCTGGGGCTACAACCTGGTGCAGCTGATTCCGGCCAGCGGCGCCAGCAGCCTGCAGGTTGCGTTCGAAGGCCAGGTGCAGAGCGCCCCGGCGGTGGCCACCCTGCCCGGCCTGGCCACCGACCCGACCAGCATCCCGCTGCCGGATTCGGACTGGCGCTGGGGCGTGGTCACCATCGACAGTGCCGGCAAGGCGCGTTACAGCACGCTGCAGCGTGGCGCCAAGGCCACCGTCACCGTAGCGTTGAAGAGTGGCGACCGCGCGGTGTACCTGATGGTGATGGGTGCGCCCAGCGCCATGCAGAAGATCAAGTGGGACCAGTCGTACTACGCGATCTACCGCTACCCGTGGAGCGTGACGCTGACCAATGCCGCCCCGGCCGGCAGCCAGCCCAACGCGCCCACGCCAACCCCGGTGGGCCGCCGTCACGCCAATGGCGGCGGCTGGATTGCCAATACCGCCAATGTCGCTTCCACCGCCTACGTGGGCCCATTTGCACGGGTACTGGCCGGCAGCGTGCTGGGCAATGCACGCATCGACGGCCATGCCACGGTGATGGGCGGCACCGTGCAGGGCAACGCCGTGGTCGGCGGGCTGACCGTGTGGCATCCGGGCGCCACCATCGGCGCCAACGCCCAGGCCAACACCGTGTTCATGGGCCCGGGCGCATTCGGCACGGTCAGCATCGCCGGTACCACCCAGGTGCGCGGCGATCTGGAATTGCGCGAAGGCACCACGCCGACGCAAGGCGTGTTCTACGGTTATGCCGATGGCGAAACGATGCGCAACCCCGAGTTCGGCGCAGACCTGCGCCAGGCAGTGCCGGAGATCACCGCGCGTCCCGCCGGTTGGTGAGTGTGCAGTGAGGCGATGACCTTGCAACCTGCAGCACGCGTGCAAGCCCACGCGTGCTGCAGCTCAATCGCCCAGCTCTGCCAGCCGCGTACGTACGCTGTCCACGTCGATGTGCTCGCGCACATGCGGCCACTGACGCGCCCACACCGAGCGGAACACGATCCACGCACCGAACACGCCCAGACAGGTCGACCCCAGCGCCAGCAGCAGCGGGTGCAGCGGCGAACCGTCGCCGGTCTGGAACAAGTACATGAAGGCACCGGAAAACAGCAGCCACACGCCGAACACCGGCCAGTTGCTGGCCAGCAGGCTGGCATTGGGCCGCTCGATCTCGCGCAGCAACCGGCGCAGGGCCTTGCGTTCGTCTTCGTCGCTGGACCTCATCGACTGCCGCTCCCTAGTGAATGTCTGCGTTGAACTCACGGCTGCCGCGTGCGGCGATCGAGCAGTGCCAGCGCGCACCGGCATTGCCTTGGTTGGGCGATCCCGATGACAGCAGCGCCCGCGCTGCATGCACCATCGCAGGCCACGCGATGCGGCGCGCAGGCGTGAGGCCCGCCCTGCACTGCTGCCTGCGCGGAGCGCCGCCACGGCGTGGCGTCATCCTCAAGGCGACCGCTCCTGCACTGCCACCAACCTGCACACGCAAGCGGCGGGCATCATGCATTGCCCGCTGCCTCACAGCGACCGCTATCACACCACCCGGCAGAACACCGCCTTGAGGTAGCGCGATTCCTGCACATGCGCCATGAACGGATGATCGGGGCCGGCACCGGCCACTTTCAGAATCTGGATGGTGCGCCCGGAGAAATACGAGGCGCGCCGCAGCATGTCCAGAAACTCCTGCTCGGCCACCAGACCAGTGCACGAGAAGGTGGCGAACAGGCCACCGGGCTTGACCACGCCCAGCGCCAGCTTGTTCATGTCCAGGTACTTCTTCAGCGCGGGGATCACCTGCTCGCGATCGCGGGTCATCTTGGCCGGGTCCAGGATCACCACATCGAACTGCTCGCCGCGATTGGCCGCATCGCGCAGCCACGGGAAGATGTCGGCCTGCACGAACTTGGGCCGCACGTTGTTGAGCTTGGCGTTGCCCTTGGCGATGGCGATGACGTCTTCGTCGATGTCCACGCCCAGCACCTCGGCCGCGCCGCGCGCGGCCGCATACACCGCAAACCCGCCGGTATTGCAGCACAGGTCCAGCACGCTCTTGCCTTCGACCTGCTCGCTCAGCCACTGGCGGTTCTCGCGCTGGTCGGCGAAGAAGCCGGTCTTGTGCGCACCGGCCGGGTCGGCGCGGAACTTGATGCCGTGCTCGGTGATCACCGCCGCTTCGGTGGTGGTGTTGCCGTGGAAATCGAAGCTTTCCTGCTTCTGCACGTGTTCGTCGGCAAAGCTGTGGAAGCGGCAGCCCGGGAACTGCTCGCGCAGCGCCTCGTAGATCCAGTCGCGGTGACGGAACATGCCGGCGGCGAAGAACTCCACCACCACCAGGTCGCCGTAGCGATCCACCACCAGGCCGGACAGGCCATCGCCTTCGCTATGCACCACGCGCCAGGCATCGGACACCGCGTCGAGCTTGAGCCAGTCGCGGCGCAGGCTCACTGCCGCGGCGATCTTGCGCGCGAACCAGCCCGCATCCACCGGCACCGCCTGGTCGGTTTCCAGGATGCGCACGGCGATGCGCGAGTGGCCGTTGTAGAAGCCGCGGCCGATCCACTCCCCGTCCACGCCGACCACATCGACGATGGTGCCGGGTTTGGGCTTGGCGGCGGGCTTTTCCACCAGCTTCTGGAAGATCCACGGGTGGCTGGAGCGCCACGCACTCTTGAGTCGGACGACGGGGGCAGGAGTATTCATCCGCCCATTGTATCCGGCTGGATTGACGTGCCTGCGCCGGCCACGCAGAATCGGGCGCAGAAGGGGAGTAGCTCCCAAGAACGACAAACAGAACGTAGCGAGCGGTCGCCAGGTGGGTTCGGGCGGCGCGCAGGAACCGCAGTGTACGAGTGGTACATGAGGATTCCGAGCACCGACCGGGCCCGCCTGGCGGTCGCGCAGTAGTTCTGTTTGGTGTTCTAGCGTTGTCGCCGTCATGACGAGCCCTGCCAACAGGCGCTCCGGTGCAACGGCAACCGGCCCGGCCGGTTGCGAGCGAGACCTTCGCCGCGCAGGCGAAGGTCCGTCACCCGGAATCCACGATTTCCGTGTCACAAGGCCTCAGCCCACCGGCTGTCCAGGTCGTTTCACTTTTCGGGATTCTTGTATGCAAACCATTGGCAATGTCTGGTTATGGGGCGGCTTCGCGATCGTGGTGATCGTGGCGCTGTTGGTCGATCTGGTGCTGATGCGCCATGGCGGTGCCCACAAGGTGACCTTCAAGGAAGCCACCTGGTGGAGCATCGGCTGGGTGCTGCTGGCGCTGGCCTTCAACGCCGGCCTGTGGTGGTACCTGCAGGGCAGCATGGGCGATGCGGCAGCCGACCGCATCGGGCTGGAGTTCCTGACCGGCTACCTGGTCGAGAAGTCGCTGGCGGTCGACAACATCTTCGTGTTCCTGATGGTGATGACCTACTTCGGCGTGCCCGAGGAACAGCGCCAGCGCGTGCTGATCATCGGCGTGCTGGGCGCAATTGTCCTGCGCGCGATCATGATCTTCGCCGGCTCGGTGCTGCTGGCCAAGTTCCATTGGCTGCTGTACGTGTTCGGCGCCTTCCTGCTGCTGACCGGCATCAAGATGTGGTTCTCCGCCGGCAAGGAGCCGGACCTGGAAGCCAACCCGGTGCTGCGCTGGATGCGCGGCCATCTGCGCCTGAGCCCGCAGTACCACGGCAACCTGCTGAGCGTGATCAAGGACGGCAAACGCTGGTTCACGCCGCTGTTCGTGGTGTTGATCCTGATCGCGGTGATCGACGTGATCTTCGCGGTGGACAGCATCCCGGCGATCTTCGCGATCACCACCGACCCGTTCATCGTGCTCACCTCCAACGTGTTCGCCGTGCTGGGCCTGCGCGCGATGTTCTTCCTGCTGGCCGGCATGGCCGACCGTTTCCACCTGCTGCCGTACGGACTGGCGGTGATCCTGGTGTTCATCGGTACCAAGATGATGATCATCGATCTGTACAAGATCCCGGTGCTGGTGTCGCTGGGCGTGGTGGTGGCGATCCTGGTCGCCACCATCGTGCTGAGCCTGCTGCGCCCGCCCAAGGCGGTGCATTGACGGCCCTGGGCCGGGATCGGTAGCGCTGCAGGCGTGGCCACGCGCGTCGGGCTTGCCCGAGCTGACTACCGATGGGCGCCATCCGGTCTGGCGGTGGGATTATCCCGCTGCCGGATCCGGTCATCCCGCGCCGCCGGGGCTTGCAAAGACAAAACCACGCCGCCATCCGTGAGTGCATGACAACGCATTCGCTCGCTCCCGATCCCACCCAGAGCCGCCTGGACCGCTCGCGGGTGCTGCGTGCCTTCAATCTCAGCCTGGCCGCCGTGTTGCTGCTGGTGGCGGTGTTCACCGCGCAGGGCAGGTTCGACTGGCGCGCCTGGGCAGTGGCGCCGCTGCAGGCCGACGGGCTGATCGGCGTCCTCACCGCCCCGCTGCTGCACGGCTCGCTCGCGCATCTGGGCGCCAATGCGGCCGCGCTGCTGATCCTGGGCACCCTGGCCGGCAGCGTGTACCCGCGGGCCACCACCATGTCGCTGCCGTTGCTGTGGCTGGGCTCGGGGCTGGGCGCCTGGTTGTTGGGCGCACCGGGCAGCCGGCATCTGGGCGCCAGCGGCATCACCCACGGGCTGATGTTCCTGGTGTTCGTGCTGGGTTTGCTGCGCCGCGACCGCCCGGCGATCGCCACCAGCATGATCGCCTTCCTGTTCTACGGCGGTATGCTGGTGACCATCCTGCCGCACGAAGCCGGCGTGTCCTGGCAATCGCATCTGGGCGGCGCAGTGGCCGGCCTGATTGCCGCCCTGCTGCTGCGCCTGCGCGACCCACAGCAGGCCAGGCCGCGCTACAGCTGGGAAGACGAGGACGACGACGCTGCCTGGGAGGTGAGCAACTCCGAACACGCAATGCTGGAACCGCCGCCACCGCGTCAGGTGCCGGTGCTGTGGCAACGCCGGGACGACGGTTCGGAAAACGTGGTGCTGCAGTTCCCGCGTTGCCCTGCCCTGCGTAGGAGCGCACCCGGGCGCGATGGAGCTTTCCCCGAGAACGCTTCGTCGCGCCCGGGTGCGCTCCTACAGGCGCTGCCTAACGCGATGGTGGCCCGCTCAACGCACGCCGCGCCAGACCCGGATCATCGGCAAAGAACGCATCGATGCCAGCGTCCAGATAGGTCTTGAGTTCGGCCAACGCACCAGCGTCGTTCCGCTCGGTCACCGGGCCGCTACTGCGGTTTTCCGCGGCCAGGAAAAAATTCTCCGGCCGGAACGTATACGGCTGTACCTGCAACCCGACCGCGTGCGCATCGCGCACCAGGCTGGTTGGCTGGCCCAGGCGCTGCTGCGTGTCCAGCGGAATGATGGCGCGAATGTCCGGCCCGATCGCATCGGCGTAGCTGGCCACCTGCTTGAGCCCCGCAGGCGTCATCAGTTGCGCGTATGTGCCTGGCGCATCGTCCTTGCCCGCATCGGGTAGCGGCATCTGCGCGCCGCCCAGCAACTGCAGCAGGCGGAGGTTGCTGGCGCGCCCGATCTTGCCGCGCAGGTAGCGCAGATTGCCGGTCTCGAACGACTGGATCACAACTGGCGCGGTACGCGTGTAGGCATGGGCCTGCAAGGTGGCCAGCACCTTGTCTTCCATCGGCAGGCCGAGCGCCTGGAAGTAGCTTGGATGCTTGATCTCGGGAATCAGTCCGATGGGGCGGCCGGTGGCGGCCGACTGCGCGGCCAAGAAATCGATGATCTCGTCCAAGGTCACGATCTGGAACTGGCCATCCCAGCGCGTGCCACGCAATTGCGGCAAGCGCTCGCGTGCGCGCAAGGTCTTCAATTCGGCCAGCGTGAAGTCCTCGGTGAACCAGCCGTCCATTGCCTGGCCATCGATGATCTTGCGCGTCTTGCGCGCGGCAAACTCCGGATGGTTGACCACATCGGTGGTGCCGCCGATCTCGTTCTCGTGACGCGCCACCAGCACACCATCCTTGGTGGACACCAGATCCGGCTCGACGAAATCCGCGCCATCGACAATGGCTTTGGCGTAGGAGGCCAAGGTGTGTTCCGGCCGCAACGCACTGGCGCCGCGGTGCGCAAAGATCTGCACCGTCTTGGCCAACGGTGCCTCGGCAACCGCCGGGCCGCTCATGCCAACCATCATCGCTCCCACCAGCCAAAGACGACCGAACTGCATCATGCCCATCTCCAACGAAAAACAGCTACCGAATCGACGCATGACCGCCGGGCAAGCCTGGCCGATGAGCGACGCGGGAAGTACGACTGTACATCCCGCACCCATACCGGCCCGACAACCACTGGTGACGTCTTATTGACCACTGTCGCCGGTCGACGAAGTCGACGGACCTCGGAAGTCAGAAGTCAGTGAGCAACAGCAAAACCCGCTCTTGCGATTCCCGATTCCCGATTCCCGATTCCCGATTCCCGATTCCCGATTCCCGATTCCCGATTCCCGATTCCCGATTCCCGATTCCCATCCTCAGAACTTCGCGTCCAAGGTCAAGAACACCTGCCGCGGCGCACTGGCGTGGAAGGCCAGCTGACGCCCATTCGGATCGCTGTTGGCGAACGCGGTGAGGTTGGACGCGTAGCGCTTGTCGGTGAGATTGGTGACATTGAGCGAGAGCTTGAGCGCCTGCAACACGCCGACCTGGCCGAATGCATAGCCGGCGCCGGCATCGAAGGAGGTGTAGCCGCCAAAGCCCTGGTCGTTGGTGTAGGTGTAGAAGCGCTCACCGGTGTACTTGCCGCGCAGGTTGACGTTCCAGCCTGCGTAGTTGAAGGCGATTTCGCTGGCCAACATGCGCTTGGGCGTGTCCACCGTGGTCTTGCCGGCGGTGGGAATCACCACGCCGTTCTGCACGTAGTTGTCGTCGTAGGTGGAACGGTTCAGCGAGGCCGAGTTGTACCACTGCAGGTAGCTGGTCGGCTTCCAGATCACCGTCAGCTCACCACCGCGGCTGCTCACCGAGCCCACGTTGAAGAAGCGCGTGGTGCAGGCCGGCGTGGTGCCCTGCTGGATGCTGGCGCAGGGGTTGAGCGAGAGCAGGCGGTTGTCGAAGGTCACGTCGTAGCCGACCAGCGAGGCCTCGAAGCGGTCACGCACGAAGCGGTAACTGGCTTCCAGCGTGCGCGACTTTTCCGGTTCCAGCGCGCCCACGCTGGCATCGAACGACGCCTGCGTCACCAGCAACGGGCCACCGGCACCGCCGCCCTGGAACGCGGCGATATTCTCCGCGTACGAGGCAAACACTTCCTGGCCCTCGGCGATGCGATAGCCCAGCCCGATCTGCGGTAACACCGATTCGCTGGCCTTGAGCGAGCCGGTCGCCACCGGTGCTTCCACCGCCACGTCCGGCGTCTCGCGCGCGGTCATTTCGGTGCTCGGGCTCTTGATGCCCAGGTCCAGGCTCAGACGCTCGTCCAGGAACTTGAAGCTGCCCTGCACGTAGAACTGCCGCGTGGTGATGATGTAGTTCTGCGAGAACAACCGGCGGTCGGGATTCTGAAGGAACGTGTCGTCGCTGACCGGACCATCGATCCAGTAGAAGTTGCGCTCCACATCGTGGTGGTTGCGCTCGTACCACAGGCCCGCTTCCAGGTGATGCGGGCCCAGGTCCCAGCCCAGCGAGGCGATGCCGCCGGTGCGGTTGATCCAGTAGTTGGTGCTGCGGATGGAGATCGGCAGTGCCTGCGGCGTACCCGGATTGGAGGCCTGGCCCGGCGACCACCAGTGGCCCTGGCCCTTGTTTTCGTGGTGATAAACCTGGGTGTGCAGGCTGATCGCATCGTTGGGTTGGAAGTCGCCGGCCACGTAGAACAGGTCGTCGTCGCGCAGCGCGCGGCTCTGGTAGTACGCATCGTCGATGTTGTCCACGCCGCCACTGAAGCCGCAGCGCGCCGCATTGCGTGTGGCCGGCGCGCAGTACGCCGCTGCCAGGGCGCGGTTCCAGTCCGGCGCATACAGGTTCCAGTCCCAGCCCAGGCCGCGCGCCATGCCGCTCTTGGACAGATAGGAATAATCCGCCTGCGAGGTACGCGAGGTATCGGCAAAGGCGGTCAGCTTGCCGCCATCGAATTGATACACGCCCTTGGCGTTGAACTGCCGTGTGGTGGTCGGCGATTCCGGGCGCGCCCACATGTCGGCTTCGGCATTGATGCCCGACAGGTACGCCGAAAAGCCGTTGTAATCGCCGGTGTCCACGCGCAGGAAGGTGCGGCGGTTGGCGTCCGAACCCACGGTCTGCGCCACCTGCCCACCGAACACGCTGGACGGATCGGCCGAGTAATACTGGATGGTGCCACCCAGGTTGCTGGTGGACGCGGTGCCCAACGCACCGATGCCCGAGGCCAGCTCCACGCCACCAAAATTTTCCGCGATCAACGCGCGGCTGATATTGAGGCCGTTGTAGTTGCCGTAGGCGTTGTCGCCCAGCGGCAGGCCGTCGAGCGTATAACCCAGGCGCGTGCCGTTGAAGCCGCGCAGGCTGATCGTCTGCGACTCTTCGTTAGCACCGAAGGCATCGTTGGATTGCACATTGACGCCCGGCATGCGGTTGAGCAGCTTCTGGATGCTGGTGCCCGGCGGCAACACCGGAATGTCCTGCTGGGTGATGCGCTGCACCTGGCGGGTTTCGCCCTGGCCGATCACCGACACCGCATCGAGCTGCTGCACGGTGTCCGCGGCGGCGGAGGCATCGGCCGCTACGTCGGCCGGTGTATCGGCCGCCTGCGCGGCCGGCGACAACACGAGCGCGGCGAGCACGACAGCGCTGAGGAGATGAGTCTTGGGCATGGCAGGCGTGGGGGTGCGTTAAAAGATGGCGGCAAGCGTGCGACAGCTGTCTTGCGTCGATACGACGACCAGATGACAGTGCCGCGACAGTCGGTGCGCATGCCGCGCCGCAGCTGCGTCGTGCCGGCATGCAGCTGTCATCTGCACGTCGTAATCTGCGCGCTCTTGCAGTCGTGCCGTCCCGAGGAGTTGCCCATGTCCCACCGCATCGCCCGCCACTGGCAACCGACGCTGGCAGGCGTCGCCATCGCCGCGCTATTGCTCGGCAGCGGCATGGCCGGTGCACGGCAACCGGCCGCGCCGGCAGGCTCGGTGATTGCCACCGACGCCCGCGGTTACCTGGACACCTCACAGCTGCCCGACAGCCTGCGCCTGGTGCCACCACCACCGGCGGACGGCAGCGCTGCGCTCGCCAACGATGAGGCCCTCGCCAAGGCCATGCTCGCCCTGCGCGGCACAGTGCGTTGGGATCTGGCTGCACAGGATGCCGTGCTGAGCTTTCCTGCCGCCGCAAGCGCCTTCCGTTGCGCGCTCGGCGTGCAGGTCGACCAGGCCGCCACCCCGCACCTGCTGCGCCTGCTCGAGCGCAGCATGCGCGACGCCAGCACCAGCACCAGCGCCGCCAAGGCGCACTACCAGCGCCCGCGTCCGTTCATGCGCAACGCGCAGCCGATGTGCACGCCCGACGACGACGCCAGCCTGCGCAAGAATGGCTCCTATCCGTCCGGCCACACCGCCATCGGCTGGGCCTGGGGATTGATCCTGTCGGAAATCGCCCCGGCCCAGCGCGATGCACTGCTGGCACGCGGCCGTGCCTTCGGCGACAGCCGCCTGGTCTGCAACGTGCATTGGCAGAGCGATGTCCTGCAGGGCCGCATCATGGGCGCGGCCACCGTCGCTGCCTTGCACGGCAACCCGGCATTCGAGAAAGACCTGGCCGCGGCCCGCAAGGAAATCGACACCGCGCGCGCAACGCCGTTGCCCGCCGCTGCCGCAACAGCTTGTGCCGCAGAGAACGCCGCATTGCAGACCGCATTACCGGGCGTGCTGTAACGCACCCCGGCGTGGAGCCTCCAGGCATTGGGGCTCGCTTGTCGATGGATGCATGACGCCGATGCGCTAAAGTCCTGCAGGCCACGCCGTCGTCAGACGACGTTCCAGGGACGCAAGGTGGTCCGGATGAGGAATACAGCATCGCCACGTCGTTTCACTTGCCGATGCAGAAGCGGAATTTCTGCCGCATGTCGTTGATTTTCAATCCAATCATGGCGGTCCCGCAACGTGCTTGGACCTATTCTTGGACCCAAATACCAAGCGTGTCCCTTGATGGCGGCGGATGGCCCTCCCTGGATGCTTCTCGCTCTCCTGTTACCAGTGCGATGTGTCAGCGGACGGCCTAATCAGATGCAGTGAACCCGGCCATCGACGTCCGCCAACGTCCAATGCGCTGCAACAGGCTCATTTTCCCACCTCCTGATTCGGAAGACCAAGGATGTTTTGTCCTGCTTCAGCTCGAAAAACGGGAGAAGCGCAGTTCGGATTGTTGGCTGCGACAGCGGTGATGCCGGGGTGAGATGACGGCTCCTTTGGCCAGTTGGCCGACACCGATAGGAGCCTCACCATGTCACACCAAACCTCGGACATCATCACCCCGAAAGCCCTGTTGCTCGATGAGCGGCTGACGCCACTGGAGCGCAACGCCTGGCTGACTTTCCGTGCGCTGGCCAGCAGCGATGGCACCGTGGTCCTCAGCTATGACGCGCTGCGCAAGTACCTGCCCAGCGCACCGGGCAGCAAACGGGCTGCCCTTGAAACCGTGTCCAGGGCCGTGCTGTGCTTGCGGCTGTCCACTTGGATCGCTTTGGTCGAGTACCGCCGCAACCCGATGACTGGCTTCTCGATGGCCAGCCGCTACGCGGTGCGGACTCAGCCCCTTGCGTTCGACGACGCCTGCATGGAGGACGAAGACTACCTGCCGCTGCTGGAACGGGCGCTCGGCCACGCCAGCGCGACGATCCGCCAACTAGCGCAGTCCATTCTCGATGAGGCCATGCGCCATCCGGACAGGTTGGAAAAGCTGCCCGCAACGATGCAGGAGCGGATCAGGCGCCTACAGCACCGTGGCGACGACCATGGCCCGGGCAGTCCTGGTGGCTCAACTGCGCGCGATGTCCTCGTGCCCGAAGCTAGCGGCGGCATTCCGAAACCCGTTCCGGCATCTGCGACAGCAGTACGTACTGTAGAAAAAGAAGTATTAAAAGAAGTACGTACACACCGCTCACAACCCGAAGTGCGGGTATTGGGGCCAGATGTGCCAGCCCGCTTCCGGCAGCTGCCGCAGGATCAGCAACGGGTTCTCACCGCGCGTCTCAGGGGCTTGCCGCCGGAGAAGCGCCTTGCAGTGCTGGCCGAGTGGGACGTGCGCTGTGAATCAGGTGGTGTGCACAACGCCATCGCCTACCTCTACGGTTTGATCAAGAAGGCCGTGGAAGGCGTCTTCAAGCTCTGGGCCGCCCGCAAATCTACCCCGCAGCAGACATCCGTGCAGGCCATCAGCAACAGCCTGCATGACTCGCCGCCCGCCCATTCTCCACCGTCCAGCAGCCAAGCCGCAAAAACTGCCTCGCGTGAGGTTGCACAACGGCATCTGGAACAGATCCGGCGCATGCTGAAGACGCCATCGCTGCCTATCGGGCAGATCATCGGCTGCATGGCTGACAGCGGGATGCTGCCAACAGCCCCTGAGAATACGCCCGCTGCTGCAAGGTTGGGGCCACTGGGCTCGGCATGAGACAGATGGGGCCGTCACTGCCCGCCGCAGTGACGGCCCGCCGAACTGCAGCAGCAATGCGGGTTGGCGCAGCATCGCATTGATGGCTGCGCACATGACGATGCCCTGGCACACTGGCCCAGCAACGACCTGCGGGTGGATATGAACACCGGAACCCTGGCGCAGGTTCCTGCAAGCGCCGACCCGGCTCGCCGGACGGAACCATCCCAGGCACACCCAGGCTCGTTCGGTGTGCCGCCCTACCCACGGGCAGAGCCTTCCTCATCTTCGGCGTGGTTCGTCCCGCCATCGTCGCAACACACGCTCGCCTTTCCAGGCTTCGTCGCTGCTCGCCCGACCTCACACGGCCTGCCAGCTCCTTTTTCACCACTGCATAACAGGAGGTATCCATCCCAGCACATCGCGTTGTCATCCCTTGCCATTCCTCCGCCCGGCCTTCCCACAGGAAGCAAGGCGGACGCCTCATTCGAGGCCACAGGTGAACTGAGCACCTGGCCCTTGCCCTTCAGGGATCTCGCCTTGGCGAGTTGGCAAAAACACTGACCGTTTGATTCTCAGCCCAGACAACCGATGGAACGACACTGCGATGGACGACCTGACCTATACCCTGCGCCAGCTCTGCCAGCGCAACCGCGACGGCAGCCATGCCACCCAGGCTGACCGGCAACGGTCGCTGACCCTGGCCGCCCGCCAACTGCGCGAAGCGGGTTTCCGCCAGATGCGGGCCACCTCGCTCAAGGGCAAGCATGCCGAAGCCTTGTTGCAGCGCTGGCAAACCGAAGGCCTGTCGGCCGGTACGCTGAAGAACCGCATGGCGCACCTGCGCTGGTGGGCCGAGAAGGTTGGCAAGGCAGGCATTCTGCCGGCAGACAACACCAAGCTAGGCATTCCTGAGCGGCACCACGTGGCCCATGAAAACAAGGTCAAGGAACTGGATAACAAGCTGGACCGGATCACCGATCCACACGTCCGCATGAGTCTGCGCCTGCAAGCAGCCTTTGGCCTGAGGCGGGAAGAGTCCATTAAGTTCCAACCCCGCTATGCCGACCATGGCGGCCACATCGCCATCAAAGGCTCGTGGGCCAAGGGCGGGCGAGATCGGACGGTGCCGATCACGACGCCGGAGCAGCGCATGGTATTGGACGAGGCCCACCGGCTGGCAGGGGTGGGCTCGCTGATCCCCGCGAACAAGACCTACATCCAGCAGCGGCACGTTTACGACGGGCAATGCAAGGCGGCGGGCCTGAGCAACATGCACGGTTTGCGGCATGGCTATGCCCAAACGCGCTATCTGGTGCTGACAGGATGGAAGGCTCCGGCGGCAGGCGGTCCTTCGACGCAACAACTGACACCCGTACAACACAGCCAAGACCAGGTTGCGCGACAGACGATCAGCCGCGAATTGGGACATGAGCGACTGCAAGTCACGACGGTGTACCTGGGTCGATGAATTGATTCTCTTGACGCCAGCCTTGCGGCTGGAGCGCGAGCCATTGGCTCCGATGCCTCCGATGAAAAAATGCTCCACAAGCATTTAAATTGATATACAATGCTTTTCAAGCATATTTACGCCACCAAGATACCCTATGGTCAACAGCGTCGCTGATCTCATTCGGGCCGCCCGCAATGGGCGAACCCAGGCGGAGTTCGCCACCGTTTTGGGCGTTTCGCAGTCCCAGTTGAGCCGGTATGAGCGGGGGGAGTACGACCCGCCCGCCAAGGTGATCAATGCCTGTATGCGGGAGGCGCATATCGGAAATGGGGTATCTGCACCATCGGCTGACGACTTGGCCCAGAGGGTGCGCACGATGTTGGCCAGCCCAGATAAGGAGCAGGCACGCTCCGCCATCGCGAGCCTGTTAGCGGTGCTTGCTCATGAATAGCGATGACAAAACTTCTGGTGGTACTGAGCGGCCCGGCACGCACATAGGACAGGAAACAATGGCACAGAACGACAACAACGGCGGCAACCTCGGCTTCGAGGCGGAGCTGTTCAAAGCCGCCGACAAGCTGCGCGGCAACATGGAACCCAGTGACTACAAGCACGTTGCGCTGGGCCTGATCTTCCTCAAGTACATCTCCGATGCCTTCGAGTCCCGTCATGCTGAATTGCTGGCAGAGGACGCCGCTGCCGCCGAGGACAAGGACGAATATCTCGCCGACAACATCTTCTGGGTGCCCAAGGAAGCGCGCTGGTCGCATCTGCAAGCCAACGCCAAGCAAAGCAGCATCGGCACGCTGATCGACGACGCCATGCGCGCCATCGAGAAGGACAACGAATCGCTGAAAGGCGTTCTGCCCAAGGACTACGCCCGCCCCGCGCTCAACAAGGTGATGCTCGGCGAACTGATCGACCTGATCTCCGGCATTGCCCTGAACGAAGGCGACGACAAGTCCAAGGACGTGCTGGGCCGCGTCTATGAATACTTCCTCGGTCAGTTTGCGGGCGCGGAAGGCAAGCGCGGTGGTGAGTTCTACACCCCACGTTCCGTGGTACGCACGCTGGTTGAAATGCTGGAGCCCTACAACGGGCGCGTGTATGACCCTTGTTGTGGCAGTGGCGGCATGTTCGTGCAGAGCGAACGGTTCGTCACCGAACACGGCGGGCGCATTGGCGACATCGCCATCTATGGCCAGGAAAGCAACTACACCACTTGGCGCCTCGCCAAGATGAACCTGGCCGTGCGTGGCATCGACTCTGACATCCGTTGGAACAACGAGGGCAGCTTCCACAAGGACGAACTGCGCGACCTCAAGGCCGACTTCATCCTCGCCAACCCGCCTTTCAACATCAGCGACTGGGGCGGGGAGCGCTTGCGCGAAGATGTGCGCTGGCAATTCGGCGCTCCGCCCGTGGGCAACGCCAACTATGCGTGGTTGCAGCACATCTTTCATCACCTTGCACCGCATGGTGTCGCGGGCGTGGTGCTGGCTAATGGCTCGATGAGCTCGCAGCAGAGCCGCGAAGGCGAGATCCGAAAGGCCATGCTTGAAGCCGCTGACGAGGCAGGCGTGGTGGATTGCATGGTCGCCATGCCCGGCCAGTTGTTCTATTCCACTCAGATTCCGGCCTGCCTATGGATTCTGGCGAAGGGCCGCAGCAATGGCTTGGTAAAGAAGACCAAGCTGCGCGACCGTCGCGGTGAAGTACTGTTCATTGACGCGCGCACGATGGGCGTGCTAGTGGATCGCACGCGGCGTGAACTAACCGATGCCGAAGTCAAGCGCATTGCCTCCACCTATCACGCGTGGCGAGGGGAAGCCGACGCGGGTGAAATTCGGACATCCCTGGCTTCTGTAAGTCCGCTACGCTCGAAGAAATCCGCAAACATGACTATGTGTTAACACCGGGTCGCTATGTTGGTGCGGAAGCGCAGGAGGATGACGACGAAGATTTTGACGACAAGATGCAGCGCCTGACTGCACAGTTGTTCAAGCAGACGGAGCGTGGCGCCGAACTGGATTCGCTCATCCGTGAAAAGTTGGAGGCGTTGGGCTATGGCCAAGCTGTCTGACGTAGCCGCCATAAACCCGACCCGCAAGGTCAAAAAAGGCGAGTTTGTACCATT
Organism: Xanthomonas cassavae CFBP 4642; assembly: GCF_000454545.1. NCBI lineage: Bacteria > Pseudomonadati > Pseudomonadota > Gammaproteobacteria > Lysobacterales > Lysobacteraceae > Xanthomonas > Xanthomonas cassavae. The sequence goes on along the minus strand of NZ_CM002139.1, from coordinate 231,019 downwards.
TGTCGAAATGGCTGCGTTGCCTTTGAGTGGGCGAGACATTTCTCCTTCAGCGGTTGAAACTCGCATCGCAAAAGCCTCTGGAGCGCATTTTCAGAATGGCGATACGCTGCTTGCGCGAATCACGCCGTGCCTCGAAAACGGCAAGACGGCGCAGGTCAATGTGCTCGCAGATGGAGCCGTCGGGGAAGGTTCAACCGAGTTCATCGTGCTTCCTGATTAGCCCTGACCATCAGCCGCCTGTCGCAGGATCTGCGCCGCGCTGGGTGGATGCTGCTGTCACCTGAAGCCAACGAGGTGGCGTGATGAGTATCAATGCCGTGCAGTTCCAAGCGGGATTGTCGATGCCTGAGTTCTTCGCGTCCTACGGCACCGAAGCCAAGTGCTATCGCGCGCTTTACAAGTGGCGCTGGCCGCAAGGCTTTCGTTGCCCTGTTTGTGCCGGACGCGTGCGCTCGCGTTTCAAGCGGGGTGCTGCGATCTACTACCAATGCAGCGCGTGCCGGCATCAGACCAGCCTGATTGCAGGCACGATGTTCGAAGGCACCAAGCTGCCGCTGCGCACCTGGATGCTGGCGTTGCACCTGCTGACCTCGACCAAAACCAACATGGCCGCGCTGGAGTTGATGCGGCATCTGGGCGTCAACTACAAGACGGCCTGGCGGATGAAACACAAGATCATGCAGGTTATGGCCGAGCGCGAATCCATGCGGAAACTGGCGGGTTTCGTGCAGATCGACGATGCCTATCTCGGCGGCGAGCGTAACGGTGGCAAGGCCGGACGCGGATCGGAGAACAAACAAGCGTTCCTGATTGCGGTGCAGACCGATGCCACCTTCACCGCGCCGCGCTTTGTGGTGATCGAGCCGGTGCGCAGCTTCGACAACACCTCGCTGCAGGACTGGATTGCCCGTCGCTTGGCGCCCGAATGCGAGGTCTACACCGATGGGCTGGCCTGCTTCCGCCGGCTAGAAGACGCCGGCCACGCGCACACCACGCTGGACACTGGCGGTGGTCGTGCCGCGACCGAAACGGCCGGTGCACGTTGGCTCAACGTGGTGCTGGGCAATCTCAAACGCGCCATCAGTGGCGTGTATCACGCCATCGCGCAAGGCAAATACGCAAGGCGTTACCTGGGAGAAGCGGCCTATCGTTTTAATCGTCGATTCCGCTTGCGCGAGATGCTGCCACGACTTGCCACGGCCATGATGCAATCCACACCATGCCCAGAGCCGGTTTTACGTGCAGCGAGCAATTTTCATGGCTGAGAGTCGGGGCTAATCAGGTCGTGCTTTGTGGTCACGATTCGGCAGACAACGACTTCGTTTACTACTTGTGTAGGGAACCGGAGTTCCGCAAGTTCGCCATCTCTCGGATGGAAGGCACATCGGGGCGTCAGCGCGTTGCATGGAAATCCATTGCTAACTATGAGTTCGAGTTACCGCCGCCAGAAGTTCGCCGCGCAGCGGCGGAAGTTCTGGCGGTGCTCGACAACCGGATCGACAACCTGCGCCAGAGCAACGCCACTTTGGAGGCCATTGCCGCCGCACAGTTCAAGTCCCGCTTTGTGGATTTTGATGGTGTGCCGACAGAGGATATGCAGGAATCAGAACTCGGATTGATTCCCAAGGGATGGAGGGAGGAAGAAATCGGCAAGCTGGTGCAGTGCGTGGGCGGCGCAACGCCCAGTACCAAGGACGGAACCTTTTGGAACGACGGCAAACACCACTGGGCCACGCCGAAAGATTATCGGGCCTACAAGCGCCCGTGCTGATGACCACCGAACGTCGTATCACCGATGCGGGCGTAGCACGCATCAGCAGTGGCCTGCTGCCTGCTGGCACGCTGTTGATGTCGTCGCGCGCGCCCATCGGCTACCTCGCCATCGCCGCCGTCCCTGTCGCTATCAATCAGGGCTTCATAGCCATGCTGCCCGGCGGTGCGCTGTCGCCAGTGTGGTTACTGTTCTGGGCGCAAGCCAACATGGAAGCCATCAAGCAAAAGGCCAATGGCTCGCCTTCATGGAGATCAGCAAGGCCGCGTTTCGCCCCATTAAGGTCGCGCTGCCGCCGCCCGACGCGCTAGCTCAGTTCGACGAAGTGGCGGTACCGATGCTGGAACGCATCCAGAACAACGAGCGCCATATTGCCACCCTCGCAGCTATACGTGATGCACTGCTGCCACGCCTTGTCTCCGGCCAACTTCGGGTGCCCCAATGAGTCTGGATTGGTGTCCCGGTATCCGCGAAGCTTGCATGCATTGGCGCGATGCGCCGATGTTGCAGCAGACCTTCGAGGCGCTGGAGCGTACCTTGGAGCAGGATAACGATGCGTGCATTGACTGTGCGAAATCCATCGTCGAAGTGTTCTGCCGCATCATCGTGGACGAACTGGATTCGCCTACCCAACCCGTCAGGCCCAAAGCTGCGGCCCCCGACTTCGGCGAATGGGTCGGTGCGGCAGTGCGGGTGCTGAAACTCGGCGAGAACCAGAACAACAAGTTCCTGAAGCTGGTGTCGCAGCACCACAAGCTGACGACGGCCCTGGGCGATCTACGGAATGAATCCGGGCCAGTCAGCCACGGTCGGGACGGATTCCTGGCCAAGCTATCTGTCCATCATCGGCGCTCGGCGGTCTTGTCAGCGGATGCACTGGTGATGTTCCTGCACCATGCCTATCTGGAGGCACAACGCGATCCAGTCAGTTCGCGTGAGCCGTGGGAACGGTTCGAGCCGTTCAACCAACTGATAGATGCGAATATCGGCTTGGGTTTGGTAACGGACGATGACGGCAATTCAGAACTCCGGGTTTTGCTGCCCAAAAACGAATACCTCTCCCTCAGTATTCCGGTCAGTCGTTTGCTTTACCAGCTTGACCGGGATGCCTACATCGAAGCCCTGAACGCCGCTCGCGGCGTTCCTATCCCGGCGGCGGAACCAAACGAAGAGCAAGAGGGAGCCTGATGGCCTTTTTGTCCGAAGCCCAAGTCGAACAAGCCTTGCTGGAGCAACTGCGTGAGCTGGGCTACGCGATTGCGTCTGAAGAAGTCGTCGGCCCGGACGGCAGCGCACCGGAGCGCGACAGCCACGATGTCGTGTTGCTGCACCAGCGGCTGGCAGATGCCGTTCTGCGGCTCAACCCGAACCTGCCGCCAGAGGCGCGGGCGGATGCCATTCGTAAGCTCACCCAAGCCGTATTCCCCGCTTTGATGGAAGAAAACCGCCGCATCCACACGCTGCTGACCGAAGGCGTGGACGTCGAATACTACGGCGACGATGGCGTGCTGACGGCGGGCAAGGTGGCGTTGCTGGACTTCGACACGCCTGCGCGCAACGACTGGCTAGCTGTGCCGCAGTTCGTAGTCATCCACGGCCAGGTCAAGCGCAGGCCGGACATAGTGCTGTTCGTCAACGGTTTGCCGCTTGCAGTGATCGAGCTGAAGGCGCCGGGCAGCACAGGCGCGCACTTGGCGGGCGCATTCAACCAGTTGCAGACTTACAAGCAGCAAATTCCGACGCTGTTTCACACCAATGCGCTGCTGGTCACGTCTGATGGCATCGCGGCACGCTTGGGGTCGCTGTCCGCTGATCTGGAACGTTTCATGCCGTGGCGCACCACGGATGGAAGAGCTATTCTGGAAAAGGCTTGCCGGAACTTCCGACACTGATCGAGGGCGTGTTCGAGAAGCAGCGGTTCCTCAATTTGCTGCGCTACTTCACCGTGTTCGGCGAAACGGGCAGCGGCTTGGCAAAGATCGTGGCGGGCTATCACCAGTACCACGCAGTCAACCGCGCCATCGAGTCCACGATTCGTGCCGCTGACCCACGGCAGGGCATGGCTGAGGAACCGGCGTCCTACGGGCTGCCCAGCGTGGCGACGCAACCCCAGGGCGATCGGCGCGCGGGGGTGATCTGGCATACGCAAGGTTCGGGCAAGAGTCTGCTGATGGCCTTCTATGCCGGGCGACTGGTGAAATACCCCGCAATGGAGAACCCGACGCTTGTCGTGCTGACCGACCGAAACGACTTGGACGACCAGTTGTTTGCCACTTTCTCGATGTGCCGCGACCTGATCCGCCAGACACCGGTGCAGGCCGAAAGCCGCGAGCATTTGCAGCAACTGCTTGCCAGGGCCTCGGGTGGCGTGATCTTCACCACCCTGCAGAAGTTCGGCGAGGTGGCCGAACCGCTGACCACACGCCGCAACGTGGTCGTCATCGCCGACGAGGCGCACCGTTCGCAATACGGCTTTCGGGCGAAGGTGGATGCCAAAACCGGCGAAGTCTCTTACGGATTCGCCAAATACCTGCGCGACGCGCTGCCCAATGCCTCTTTCATCGGTTTCACGGGTACGCCTATCGAGGCCACAGACGTGAACACCCCGGCGGTGTTCGGCAATTACATCGACATCTACGACATCAGCCGCGCGGTGGAGGACGGCGCAACGGTACCGATCTACTACGAATCGCGGCTGGCGCGCATCGAACTGGATGAAGATGAGAAGCCCAAGCTCGATGCTGAGGTAGAAGCGCTGACTGAGGACGAGGCGGTCACCGAACAGGAAAAGCTGAAAGCGAAATGGGCGACAGTCGAACAACTGGTCGGCAGCGAAAAGCGCGTGGCGCTGGTGGCGAAGGACTTAGTGGCGCATTTCGAGGACAGGCTGGCCGCGCTGAATGGCAAGGCGATGGTGGTGTGCATGAGCCGTCGCATCTGCGTGGCACTGTATAACGAGATCGTCAAATTGCGCCCGGACTGGCACAGCACCGATGACAATGCCGGAGCCATCAAAATCGTGATGACGGGCGCAGCCAGCGACCCACCCGAATGGCAGCAGCACATCGGCAACAAGGCGCGACGCGACCTGCTCGCCAAGCGCGCCCGCGACGCCAAAGACCCACTCAAGCTGGTCATCGTGCGCGACATGTGGCTGACCGGATTCGACGCCCCCTGCATGCACACGATGTACGTGGACAAGCCGATGCAGGGCCATGGGCTAATGCAGGCCATCGCCCGCGTCAATCGCGTGTTCCGCGACAAGCCTGCGGGTTTGATCGTGGATTACATCGGCATCGCGCAGAGCCTGAAATCGGCGCTGGCTCAGTATTCGGCACGCGATCAGGAAACCACGGGCGTCGATGAAGCACAGGCCATTGCGGTGCTGCTGGAGAAGTACGAGGTAGTGCGCGACATGTACCACGGCTTCGATTACTTCACGGTGCTGAACGGCTCAGCACAGCAACGTCTGATGATGATGGCCGGAGCCATCGAGTGGATTCTGGACAGGCAACAACAATGGGCGGCAGCGGAGACTACCGAGGAAGGCAAGAAGAACGCTCAGCGGCGTTATCAGGACGCGGTGCTGGCCTTATCGAAGGCGTATTCGCTGGCGTCGGCGTCCGACGAGGCGCGCGGTATCCGCGAGGAAGTCGGCTTCTTTCAAGCTATTCGTGCCGCGCTGGTCAAGTCGAGCACGGGTTCCGGCGTGACCTCACACGAGCGCGACTTCGCCATCCAGCAGATCGTCAGCCGTGCGGTGGTCAGCACCGAGATCGTGGACATTCTGAAAGCGGCAGGCATCCAGTCGCCGGACATTTCCATCCTCTCCGACGAATTCCTGGCCGAAGTGCAACAGATGCAAAAGAAGAACCTTGCGCTGGAAGCCCTGCGCAAGCTTATCAACGATGGTATCCGTTCGCGCAGCAAGACCAACATCGTCGAAACGCGGACCTTCTCGGAACGGCTGGAGCAGGCTGTCGCGCGCTACCACGCTAGCGCCATCACCACTGCCGAGGTGTTGCAGCGGCTCATTCAGTTGGCGAAGGATATTCGAGCGGCCCGACAGCGTGGGGAGGAGTCCGGGCTCAGTGACGAAGAAATCGCCTTTTATGACGCGCTGGCTGAAAACGAATCGGCAGTCCAAATAATTGGCGATGACAATCTCAAGGTGATTGCCCATGAATTGCTGGTTAGCCTGAAAAGCAATGTCTCGGTTGACTGGGCACATCGCGATTCGGCGCGTGCCCGGATGCGTGTGCTGGTCAAGCGTATCCTGCGCAAGTACGGCTATCCGCCTGATTTGCAGGACGCCGCCGTCCAGACAGCTTAGACTCAACTTCCAAGTGCAACACCCCGCCTTGACGTAGGGTAGCGGCATGGGCACACAGTACAGGCACCTGGGTTCCGAAGAACGCGCTTTGCTTCAAATTGAACTCGGTAACGGAATGAGCATCAACTCCATTGCAAGGCGACTCAATCGCAGTGCGTCCACCCTGTCGCGCGAGATAAGGCGACAGGGCGAACCTGTCTATGCGGCAACCAGCGCAGCCAGCAACTATCGGCTGCGCCGCAGAGCGTGCGTTCGAAGGCGCCGGCTTGTTGAAGGCAGTGCGCTCTTTCAGCAGGTGCGTGACGACTTGGTTCTGTATCGTTGGTCGCCCCAGCAAATTGCTGCCAAGCTCAAGGCCATGCATCCGGATGATCCAAGTCAACGCGTGAGTCACGAAACAATCTACGCCGCTATCTACGCGCATCCGCGTGGTGGTTTGAAGAAAGAGCTTGTGGAGGCGCTTCGTCAGCACAAGCCGACGCGAGGCTTGCGCCGTACAACCGCTGCCAAGCGCACGTGGGTGCCGGAGGAGCTGCGTATCGTCCATCGGCCTGAAGAGGTGGCGCAGCGCTTGATTCCTGGGCACTGGGAAGGCGACCTGATCAAAGGGGCTTTCAACCGCTCGTGCGTAGGCACGCTGGTGGAGCGAAAGACGCGCTTTGTGGTGCTGTGCAAGATGGATGGCTGTACTGCACAGGATGCGCTGGAGGGCTTCACGCGACAGATGAAGAAGCTGCCGCGTTTCCTACTGGGAAGCCTCACCTATGACCGCGGAACCGAGATGACGTGTTATCCAGAGCTGATGAAGCGGCTCAACATCGATCTTTGGTTCGCCGATCCACATGCGCCCTGGCAGCGCGGCAGCAATGAGAACACCAACGGCCTGCTGCGCCAGTTCATGCCAAAAGGCGCGGACTTGTCCAAGGCGAGCCAGGAGTATCTCAACAACGTCGCCGACCTGATGAACGCCCGGCCACGGCAGACGCTTGGCTGGAAGACGCCGAACCAGGCGCTGGAAGAAGAGATCGCTCAATTCAACTCACGTGTTGCACTTGCAAGTTGAGACCGCCCAGTGTTGCAGCAGGCGGAAGCACTGTCAGCCGGGTGGGCCTAAGGGGCAGATAGATGAGGGATCTTCCTGCTCTCCTGCAAATTTCGCACGGGTATTGCTTATGACCGACCAACTTCAGCCTCTGCCCGGCGAATTCCTACTCTACGAGACCGAGGACGGGCGAACCCGCGTCGAATGCCGCTTCGTGGCCGATACACTGTGGCTGCCGCAGGCGGGCATGGCCGAGCTGTTCCAGACCAGCAAGCAGAACGTTGCCAAACACCTGAAGGCGATCTTTGCCGAGGGGGAGCTGCGGCCCGAGGCAGTTGTCAACCAATGGTTGACAACTGCCTCTGACGGCAAGAACTACCGGGTGGCCTACTACAGCCTGGAGGCGATTCTGGCGGTCGGCTACCGGGTGCGCTCGCCGCGCGGCACCCAATTCCGCCGCTGGGCTACGGAGCGCCTGGCTGAGTACCTGGTCAAGGGCTTCACGCTGGACGACGAACGCCTGAAGAATCCGCCCGTCGCCGGTTCCGCCGTTCCCGACCGTTTCGACGAGCTGCTCGAACGTATCCGCGACATCCGGGCCAGCGAACGCCGGATGTACCTGCGAGTGCGCGAGATATTTTCGATGGCAGCGGACTATTCGCCCACGCTACCGGAAACCACCCAGTTCTTCCGCTTTATCCAGAACAAGCTGCACTTCGCCGTCACAGGCAAGACCGCCGCCGAACTGATAGCCGAGCATGCCGACAGCCGCCAGCCCAACATGGGGCTGACGACCTGGAAATCCGGCAGCGTACAGAAGGCCGATGTGACCGTTGCCAAGAATTACCTGCGGGAATCGGAAATCAGCGAACTCAACCGCATCGTCACGATGTGGCTGGACTTTGCCGAGGATCAGGCTCGTCGGCGCAAGGAGGTGTTCCTGAAGGACTGGGCGGAGCGGCTCGATGCCTTCCTGACCTTCAACGAACGCGATGTGCTCACCGGCGCAGGCCGCATCTCCAAGAAGCAGGCCGACGCCCACGCTGAGAACCAATATGAGCAGTTCGCCGTCCAGCGGCGGGCCTTGTTGGAGGCTGAAGGTGCAGATGCCAATGTACGAGCGTTGGAGGACGCCGCCAAGGCGCTGCCCAAGCCGGGCAAAAGTAGCAGGAAGACAAAATGAATTGCCGGGCTTGGCCCGGCCAAAGGGAAGATGAAAAAGGCGATAAGTGAATGGAGACCAAGGGACAACGGCCCTACTCGGAAAAGGAAAAGGCTACCCTCAAGCCGAAGCGGCGCCGATCACCAGATTTGCCGACGGCACCAGCCTGTCGATGTAATCCGACCACGCCTGCAACATCTCCCGCCGCTGCTCGGCGTACTCCGCCCGGTTGTAGACACCGCGCACGCCGCCAATGGTGTGGTTCAGCGCCTTCTCCACCACGTCCGAAGGCCAGCCCTGTTCGTGCAGCAGCGTCGATGCGGTGCGCCGCAGGTCGTGGATGGTGAAGGCAGGAATCTCCTGCCCCTGTAATGACACCTTCAACGCCTGGTTCAGTGCATTGCTGGCGAAGGGCTTGGCCAGGGTGCCACGCCCCGGCAACACCCAGACGCTGCTGCTGGCCAGCGGCTTGAGCTCCTTGAACAGAATCTGCGTCTGGGTGGACAGGTAGACGATGTGCGGCTTGCCGGTCTTGGAGTTCTCGACCGGGATGTGCCATTCGCCTTCGTCCAGATGCACGTCCTTCCACTGCGCCAGCATCAACTCGGACTTGCGCACCAGGGTCATCAGGATCAACTGGAAGGCGATCTTGAACTGGCGGCGGATGTTGGAGGTCTGCATGGCGCGCAGGAACTGCCGGATCTCGTCCGGCGTCAGCGCCCGGTCGCGGGCTGCTGCGCGGTAGACGTGCCGCATCGGCAGGGCCATGACCGGGTTGGCCTGGATCAGGCCGCAGGTCAGTGCGTAGTCGAACATGCGCTTGAGCAGGCCGCGCACCTGGCCGGCGGCGGCATCGAAGCCTTGTTCCTTCTTGCGCCAGATGACGCTGCGTACGTCCTCGGCGGTGATGTCCCGGATCGGCTTGCTGCCGATATGCGGCAGGATGTCCTTTTACAGGTAGCGGCGGGGCATGGTCACGTTCTTGCGGTCGCGTGACTGGATGTCCTTGAAGAAGCGTTCGGCGAAGTCGGCCACGGTGGCGTCTTCTGCGCCTGCCACCTTCTTCTGCTGCTTCTTCTTTGCCGGTGACTCTCCCATCGCCACCTGGTGGGCTGCCTCGTCCCGCTTCAGGCGTGCGTTCTTCAGCGTCAGCGCGGGGTACTTACCCAGCGTCAGCTTCTCGTACTTGCCATTCAGCCGGTAGCGGTAGCGCCAGACGACGCCCCCGGTCGGGAAGACCTCCACATACAGCCCCCTGTCATCGGTAACCGTATAGGTCTTGTCCCTGGGCTTGAGTGCCTTGAGCACGGTATCGGTCAGTGCCATCTCATTCTCCGCATGTCCAAGTAGAGGGATGGAGAGCATATATCCCACTACTTGGTGTCAAACTTGGACATATCAGTGAGTGGCTTCGACTGTATCACCGAATTCGTCAGTAGACAAAGATTCCTTTATATACGCTGATTTAAAGCCAATCTGAAGACGTCAGTGGATGTCATTGGACACCATCTCACTTCCCGATGCAGAAGCTCGAGAAGATCTGACCCAGCAACTCGTCGGCGCTCATCTTGCCGGTGATCTCGCCCAGTGCTGCATGCGCCAAGCGCAGTTCTTCGGCGGCCAGTTCGAGTTGTTCGAAGCCCAGTTCCAGGTCGGCGGCATCGGCGTGTTGTTCGGCGCGGCGCAGCGCTTCCACATGGCGGGTGCGTGCGGAGAATTCACCATCCGCGCTGTCGCTTGCATCGCCAAGTGCCAAGTCGCGTAGCCGGGTGTGTAATTGCTCCAGCCCGTGCCCGGTGATGGCCGAAACCGCAATCGCATCGCTGCCCAACGGCGTGCTGTCGGCCAGCAGATCGCATTTGTTGTGGATCCACAGCTGGCGTGGCACGGCATCGATGGCATCGCCGATCGCCTCATGCGCAGCCTGCGGGTCGCGCGCATCCAGCACCACCAGTGCCAGATCGGCACGTTCGAGCTCGGCGCGCGCGCGGCGCATGCCTTCGCGCTCGATCGCATCGCCGCCGTCGCGCAGGCCGGCGGTATCGACCAGGGTCAGTTCGAAGCCATCGAGCTGGATGGCTTCATGCAGGGTGTCGCGGGTGGTGCCGGCGACATCGGTGACGATCGCACGGTCGCTGCCGGCCAATGCATTGAGCAGCGAACTCTTGCCGGCATTGGGTGGGCCGATCAGCACCGCATGCAGGCCATCGCGCAACTTGCGTCCGCGTTCTGCGTCACGCAGCAGCTGCGCCAGCACTGTCCGCGCCTGTCGGAGCCCGTCGCGTACCTGCGAGCCACCCAGGGTATCGAGCGGCTCGTCGGCGAAATCGATCGCCGCCTCCACATGCACGCGCAGTCGCGTCAGCTGCTCGCTCACCGCCTCGATGCGGCGCGAAAACACGCCATCCAGCGAACGCCGCGCGGCACGTGCGGCACGCACGTCGCCAGCGGCGATCAGGTCGGCGATCGCCTCGGCCTGGGCCAGGTCGAGCTTGCCGTTGAGGAAGGCGCGCTCACTGAACTCACCCGCTCGTGCCTGGCGTGCGCCCAGCGCAACGCAGCGCGCGACCAACTGACGCAACAACACTGGGCTGCCATGGCCCTGCAGCTCCACCACGTCTTCACCGGTAAAACTGCGTGGCGCCTTGAACCACAGGGCGATGCCATCGTCGATGACCTGGCCCTGCGCGTCACGAAAGCGCGCGTACTGCGCCTGCCGTGGTTGCATCGGCGCAATGCCCAGTCCCGCCGCGATCTGCATCGCCTGCGGCCCGGACAGGCGCACGATTCCTACGCCACCGGCTCCGGCGGCACTGGCGATGGCAACGATGGTGGACGTGGAAGACGACATGGGCACTGCTCTGACGTGGATTGAAGAAGACGGCCGCGGTGACGCATCGACCGCGCGGCCGGCGGCGGCCTCCAGCCGATGCGCGTCCTTGGCGTATCACGCCTCCATCCCAGGGCGCGTTCTGCTGACAAGCTTCGCTGCAATGCGTCAGCCGTATGGAATCACAGCGCCTGCAGCTGGGTACGCGCCTGCTCTGCACCGCTGCCTTGCGGCTGCAGTTCCAGATAGGTGGAGTACGCCGTGCGCGCCTTCTCGCGATCGCCGGCCTTGGCATGGGCATCGCCAAGATTGAGATAGGCCACTGCACGCGAGGGGTCGATCTTCACGGTGTTTTCCAGCCAACGCGCCGCTTCGGCATAACGTTGCTGACGGTAGTACACAAAGCCCAGGTTGTTGGCAGCCAGCGCGAAGTCCGGACGCAGCTTCAATGCCTCGGCAAATTGTTCGGCGGCGTCGGCATAGCGTTTTTCCTTGTACAGCTGCAGGCCTCGTTCGTTGGCCAGCTGCGCGCGCTGGCGGTCGCTGCTCTTCACCGCCGTCGGCAGCACCAGCCTGGCTTCGCCGCCTTGCAGCGTCTTCACCGTGACCGGCGCCGCAGGGGCAGCGGTACCGGCCGGGGCCGGCGCGGGACGTGCAGCATCCACGCGCCCGTTGAGCGCAATCGCATCGGCCGACAGCTGCGCGGTATCGGCAGTGAGAAATTCTTCGCCGCTGGGCACCTTGAACACGAACTCGCCGCCCTGCGAACCCGGCAGACTGCCGAACGCCGGTGTCTGCGCCGAGACTGCCGACACTGACGGTGCCACATACGCCGCCAGCTCGGTGCCGGTGATCAGGCCATCGCCATTGAGATCGCCCTTGCCGGCCAATGCCTGCAACAACACCCAGGTAAACACCGAATGCCCATTCGGCCCGCTATCGGCCACTTGTTGATCGGCACCGCCGGCGGTCAACATCTGGCGTGCGGTACGCCGCGCGTTCTCGCGCAGATACGCGCTGGAACTTGGCCCGCCGCGTGTCAATCCCTGCCCGCTGTAACACGCATCCATCACGAACAAGACGTGCTTGGCCTGCAGGCTTTCGGCAATGTTCTGCAGATCGCTCATCGCGATTGCATCGCTGGCCAGATGCTCTGGATGCGAATCGACCGGAATGATGTAGCCCAGGTCGCGCCCGGAGGCGAGCCGGCGCGTGGCGCCATGCCCGGCAAAGAACACGAACACGCGGTCGTTGGTCTGCGCGCGGCCTTCACCAAGGCGGTCGTGGAACGCGGCAAGGATGTTGTTGCGCGTGGCCTGCGCGTTCTTGAGCACGATCACCTGCGAAGACGGAAACCCCAACGGCCCGGTCAAGGTGCTGGCGATCGCCTGCGCATCGTTGGCCGCATATTCCAGCTTGGGCCAGAGCGCGTAATCGTCGATGCCGATCACGATCGCCCAGGATTTCGCGTAGCCGGTGGTCACCGTGGCATCGACCACCGCGCTGGGCGCACGCGCCACGGAAAATTCGCGGCCATTCCAGCCGGCAAACTGGTAACCATCAGCGATAAGACGATCCAGAATCTGCGGCAGCGCTTTGACTGCGCGGTCGTGGATGTCATGGAACAACACGATGCCGCGCTGCTCCTTGTTCACCTGGTCGAGCACGCGCTGCACGATCGATTCCGGCACCGGGTCGGCCCAGTCCAGCGAATCGATGTTCCACATGATCGATTTCAAACCCGCTTCGCCCAGCAGCTGCAAGCCCTCTGCATTACGTGCGCCATACGGAAACCGGAACAGCGGCGCGCGCTTGTCGTCCACCGCACGCAGCAAGGTGTCGGTATCCAGCACCTGGCTGCGCAGCGCATCGCCGGTGGTCTTGGACAACTGCGCATGGGTCAGGCTGTGGTTGCCCACGGCATAGCCTTCTTCCATCAGCGTGTGGCTGATCTTGGACAGCGGCGCGAGTTTGGGTGTGCCAGCAGCATCCAGGCTGCCGAGATTGCGCCCTACTTCGAAGAACACCCCGGGCACGTCGTAGCGTTTGAGAATCGCTACGATCTCTTCGGTATAGGCTTTGTGCGGACCATCGTCGAAGGTCAGCACCACCGTCTTGGGCGGCAGGTCGCGGCCGAACACTTCGCTCTCGTTGTCGCGCGCCGAGAATGGATACGGCTCCACCACGCCATGGTCGCGCAGGATTTTTTCGCGTGTGTAGAGCGTGCGCAGATGCGCCACGTAGTCGTCCCACTTCTCGCGCTTGGGCGCGATGGCGCGGCTGCGGTCGAAGCGGCTGAAGATCTGCGTCAGCTCGGTGTTGTAGCTGCGCTCGATCTCATCCAGCGCTTCCAGATCCTCACCGATGCGCTGGTGCAGTTTCACCGCCGGCAATGCAGAGTCGCGACCGATGCGCGCATGCAGATCGCGCAGCACTTCGCGAAACGCCAGGCGGTCGGCATCGTACAGATCCGGCGCCGATTCCACTTCGTCCAGCACCGTGGCAATGGTGGTCAAGCGGGTTGGGTCCTTGGATGCCAGAACCGTGTCGACGCGTGCGGCGATGCGTTCGCGCTGTTCCAGATTTTCATGGAACAACTGCTGCCCCACGCTGCTGGACGTGGCGCGATCGCGCGGGCTTTGCTTGGCCTCATCGGCCAGCAGCACGATGATGCGGCGATGCCGATCCAGCTGCTCGCGCAGCTGCGCAATCAGTGCGCGTGCGTCGTCGTTGTCGGTTTCGGCTGGCGCGCCATTGGCGGCAGGCGCAGCGGTGCTGGCAGCAGACGCTGCCTCGCCGGCGGTCTGCTTGCCGCAGCCGGCCATCGCCAGCATTCCGGCACAACCGGCGCACAGCAACAGGCGATACAGCGGCGATGACATCACGACGGCGTCCTTGGCGTTGAAGACAACAGGGCAGACAGCAACTGCGGCGGCATGCAGAAAGCCCGCCTTGCGGCGGGCTCTGTGCAACTGCGCTTACTTGGCGTTGGCCTGGATGATCTTGCTCGGCTTCTCGCCGTGCTGGCGGATCATCCACCACTGGATCAGCAGACCCAGGCCGCCGTTGACCACCCAGTACAGCACCAGGCCGGCCGGCATGAAGGCCATCATGACGCCGAACACCAGCGGCATGAACTGCATCATCTTGGCCTGCATCGGGTCCATACCCGGGGTCGGGGTCAGCTTCTGCGTCGCCCACATGATGGCGATGTTGAGCACCGGCAGGATGAAATACGGGTCGCGCGCGGTCAGGTCCTGGATCCAGCCCAGCCACGGCGCCTGGCGCAATTCCACCGATTCCACCAGCACCCAGTACAGCGCGAAGAAGATCGGCATCTGGATCAGCAGCGGCAGGCAGCCGCCCATCGGGTTGATCTTTTCCTTCTTGAACAGCTCCATCGTCGCCTGCTGGTACTTGACGCGATCGTCGCCGTAACGCTCCTTGAGCTGCGCCAGGCGCGGCTGGAAGCGGCGCATCTTGGCACCGGATTTGTACTGCGCGGCCGACAGCGGATACAGCGCCAGACGCAGCAGCACCACCAGGCCGATGATGGCCCAGCCCCAGTTGTGCAGGAAGCTGTGCAGATGGCTCAGCACCCAGAACAGACCCTGGCCGATGATGGCCATGATCGAGAAGCGGCTGTAGTCGACCACACGGTCCAAGCCCTTCACGTCTTCCTTGGCGATCAGGCTGACCAGCTTCGGGCCCACCCACAGGCGCGCTTCGGTGCTGGCGGTCTGGCCCGGCGCCACGGTGAACGCCGGGCCACGCAGTTCGGCCACGTCACGTGGACCGTCCTGATTGAGCACGTACAGCGAGGCTTGATCCTTCTGCGGAATCCACGCGGTGAAGAAGTGGTGCTGCAGCAGCGCCACCCAGCCGCCGGTGATCTGGCGATTCAGGCCACCGTCGTCCATGTAGTCCTTGAACGCACGACGCTCGTAGCCTTCCTGTGGGCTGTACCAGGTCGCCCCGTTGAAGCTGAAGGAATCCGGGTTGGTCATGCCGCGGCTGAGGATGGTCGGCACCCGGCCCAGCTTGCGGAATACGTAGCCGTTCCACGGCGCGCCGCTCTTGTTGATCACCTCGTCCTTGATCGAGATCGCGTAGCGACCGCGCTCCAAAGTGAAGGTGCGGCGGATCGACACGCCGTTGGGGCCATTCCAGATAAACGGCACCACCAGGGTGTTCTGGCCCTTGGCCAGTTCGAATGCGGTGCCCGGCTGCTCGGCACGGAAGCCGCCCACGCCCGGTACCGGCGAATGCTCGCTGGCCCAACCGCTGGTGGCGTTATAGGGGTGCGCGGCATCTTCGGTCAGCAGGCTGACCGGCGCGGTGCCGTCCTTGGTCTGCGGGAACTGCAGCAGTTCGGCATCGAGCACGCTGCGGCCATCCAGCTTCAGGCGCAGTACGTCCGAGGTCAGGGTGATGACCGGCGCAGGGCCGGCAGCGGTCGGCATCGCGGCAGTCGTGCTGGTCGCCGGTACAGCGGCCGGCACGCCCGCCTGCGGAAGGGCCTGGGCCGCCGGCACATTGGCCGACGGTGCCGCAGCATCCAGATCGCGCGCAGCCGGTACCGATTGCGTGGCGACTGCGGGAGGTGCATTCGCCGCCGCCTTGTCCTTGCCCCACTCCATCCACAGCAGCGCCGCGACCATCAGCCAGGCAAAAATCAGGAAAACGCGGGTCTGGTTCATCGGGCAGCAACTCGCTCAGTCGGAACTACAGTTCCGGCTCTATCGGGGAAAGGGAGGATGGGTGCATCGTCCTGGCGGGCGGCATTGTGCCGGGCGCGGCAGGCAGGGGCAATGCGCCGGCACGGCGCAGCAGACGCACAAAGGCGTCGCGAATCTGTGGATTGGTCGCCTTGGCGGCTGCCGAACGCGCGACAATCACGTAGTCGCCGCCGGCCAGCTCGGGCAGCAGGTGGCGCATCGCATCGCGCAGGACGCGCTTGATGCGGTTACGACCGACCGCACGGGTATCGACCTTGCGCGACACGGCCATCCCCAGGCGCGGCGGCGTATCGCCAGTGCGCCAATGCAGGCTGAGCAGCGGATCGGAGGTCCGACGCGCGGTGTCGAAGACAACCGTATATTGCGCACGCGTACGAACCCGCGCAGAGCGCGGAAATCGCCTGCACGGGTTCGATACGTTCACGGGTGGGACTGCCTCGGCCGCAGCGAGCGGCGCGGCAATCAAGCGCTCAGGCGCTTGCGGCCCTTGGCGCGGCGGCGAGCCAGGATCTTGCGGCCGTCGGCGGTTGCCATACGTGCGCGGAAGCCATGGTCGCGTGCTCGCTTCAGGTTGCTGGGTTGGAAAGTACGCTTGGTGGCCATGGGGCCCTCTGCATGAATGGAAACGGTGAACCGGCAATTTTATAGGACCGCATCGGGCCGGGTCAACTCCCGTGGTGCTTTGACCATCGCGAACAGACCTGCATCCTGTGGATGGACCTGTGAATAAGTCTGGGAAAAGCCGGCCTGCGGTGCTAGTCTGGTCCATCCTCTTTTCACTTCCGGGCTGCGTGCACGGCGCCTTGCTGCGCGCCGCAGCCAGCAACAGATGATCACACTTTGATGGATGCTTGGCCCCGCTGTCTGGAACGTCTCGAAGCCGAATTCCCGCCCGAAGATGTCCACACCTGGTTGAAACCCCTGCAAGCCGAAGATCGCGGCGACAGCATCGTGCTGTACGCCCCGAACGCCTTCATCGTCGACCAGGTCCGCGAACGCTACCTGCCACGCATCCGCGAGCTGCTGGCCTATTTCGCCGGCAACGGCGAGGTGGCACTGGCGGTGGGGTCGCGGCCGCGTGCGCCGGAACCGTTGCCCGCACCGTCAGCGGCGCCCAGTGCGCCGATCGCCGCGCCGATCGTGCCGTTCGCGGGCAACCTGGACTCACACTACACCTTCGCCAATTTCGTCGAAGGCCGCAGCAACCAGCTCGGCCTGGCAGCGGCGATCCAGGCTGCGCAGAAACCCGGCGACCGTGCGCACAACCCGCTGCTGCTGTACGGCAGCACCGGTCTGGGCAAGACCCACCTGATGTTTGCCGCCGGCAACGCGCTGCGCCAGGCCAATCCGGCCGCCAAGGTGATGTACCTGCGCTCGGAGCAGTTCTTCAGCGCGATGATCCGGGCGTTGCAGGACAAGGCGATGGACCAGTTCAAGCGCCAGTTCCAGCAGATCGATGCGCTGCTGATCGACGACATCCAGTTCTTTGCCGGCAAGGACCGCACGCAGGAGGAGTTCTTCCACACCTTCAACGCGCTGTTCGATGGCCGCCAGCAGATCATCCTGACCTGCGATCGCTACCCGCGCGAAGTCGAGGGCCTGGAGCCGCGGCTCAAGTCGCGTCTGGCCTGGGGCCTGTCGGTGGCGATCGACCCCCCGGATTTCGAGACCCGCGCCGCCATCGTGCTGGCCAAGGCACGCGAACGCGGCGCCGATATTCCGGATGACGTGGCGTTCCTGATTGCCAAGAAGATGCGCTCCAACGTGCGCGACCTGGAAGGCGCGCTCAACACGCTGGTGGCACGCGCCAACTTCACCGGACGCGCCATCACGGTGGAATTTGCCCAGGAAACCCTGCGCGACCTGCTGCGCGCGCAGCAACAGGCGATCGGCATCCCCAACATCCAGAAGACCGTGGCCGACTACTACGGTCTGCAGATGAAGGACCTGCTGTCCAAGCGCCGTACCCGCTCGCTGGCGCGCCCGCGTCAGGTGGCGATGGCGCTGGCCAAGGAACTCACCGAACACAGCCTGCCCGAGATCGGCGATGCCTTTGCCGGCCGCGACCACACCACCGTGCTGCATGCCTGCCGGCAGATCCGCACCCTGATGGAGGCCGACGGCAAGCTGCGCGAGGACTGGGAAAAGCTGATCCGCAAGCTCAGCGAGTGAGGGTTTGCTGCGCTTTTCGCCATGTTTGGAAAAAAGCGTGGATGAGTTGGGGTCAAATGCGGGAGAATCTGTGGATAACGTTGCGCCGCGGTTCGTACGAAAAACTATCCACAGGTTTTACCTCGACCCCAGGGGCAGTAGTCCAATGGCTTTCGGGTGCTGAAGTTCTTTTAGAAACAAGGCGTTAGGATGGTTATCCGCTAAAAACGGCTCTACCATCACCACCAAGCTTTTGATTTATCCATTATCTTTAAAGCATAGGGGCACGGAACCACATGCGTTTTACACTGCAGCGCGAAGCCTTCCTCAAACCGTTGGCCCAAGTGGTCAATGTGGTCGAACGCCGTCAAACCTTGCCGGTCCTGGCAAACCTGCTGGTGCAGGTGAAGGATGGCCAGGTCTCGTTGACCGGTACGGACCTGGAAGTGGAAATGATCTCGCGCACGATGGTGGAAGACGCGCAGGATGGTGAAACCACGATCCCGGCGCGCAAGCTGTTCGACATCCTGCGTGCCCTGCCCGACGGCAGCCGCGCCACCATCTCGCAGACCGGCGACAAGGTGACGGTGCAGGCAGGACGCAGCCGGTTCACGCTGGCCACCCTTCCCGCCAACGACTTCCCGTCGGTCGACGAAGTCGAAGCCACCGAGCGCGTCGCCGTGCCGGAAGCGGGCTTGAAGGAGTTGATCGAGCGCACTGCGTTCGCGATGGCGCAGCAGGATGTGCGTTATTACCTCAACGGCCTGCTGTTCGACCTGCGCGATGGCTTGCTGCGTTGCGTAGCCACCGACGGACACAGGCTGGCCCTGTGCGAAACCGAGCTGGAAAATTCCGGCGGTGCCAAGCGCCAGATCATCGTGCCGCGCAAGGGCGTGACCGAGCTGCTGCGCTTGCTGGAGGCGGCTGATCGCGAGGTAGAGCTGGAAGTCGGTCGGAGCCATATCCGCGTCAAGCGCGGCGATGTCACTTTCACCTCCAAGCTGATCGACGGGCGCTTCCCGGATTACGAGGCAGTGATTCCGATTGGCGCCGATCGCGAGGTCAAGGTGGATCGCGAAGCCCTGCGTGCCGCGCTACAGCGTGCGGCAATTCTGTCGAACGAGAAGTATCGCGGCGTGCGCGTGGAAGTGTCGCCGGGTCAGCTGAAGATCAGCGCCCACAACCCCGAACAGGAAGAAGCCCAGGAAGAAATCGAGGCAGACACCAAGGTCGATGACCTGGCCATCGGCTTCAACGTGAATTACCTGCTGGATGCGCTGTCCGCGCTGCGCGACGAGCACGTCGTCATCCAGCTGCGCGATGCAAACTCGTCTGCACTGGTGCGTGAGGCCAGCAGCGAGAAGTCGCGTCATGTCGTAATGCCCTTGCGTCTCTGACGTTGCGTTCCACGTGGAACACGGAAGCCCGGCGAGATCCGGGCTTTTTTGTGGGCGGGGCTTCAAAAAAAGGGATTCTTGAAGACAAAGCCGAGCTCGGACAACGGAAGACGTCCTGAGATCGATCGTATCTGCAGTCATGCATTGATGCATCCAGACAGCAGTAACTTGATGTCTGAAGATTAGATTTCCCGGCAGCGACCAATAGTGAAGTCGTTTGACAAGTGCAGTTATCGCCTGCACCCATTCGATCGCATCACACGACGGCCAATCTGCACCCAAGAGAATAGAAAACCGAGACAAGTCTCCGTTGCTAACTTGCCTGGGCAAATGATTAGCCAACATGAAACGACGGGCGGAGGGGTTGATCGGGCCCAACCAAGTCTCACAAGCATGGGAGACAGGGCCTCCGACCCCGTGTCAGCTGACACGGGGGCATTGGATTGAGGATCCACCCGCGGTCTGCCTGGCCGTCTCAAGAAGTGGTCAGGGTTGACTTATGCACATCTGCATTTGCTTTTAAATCTATAAATAACTTAAGAGCTTTGTGGTGTTGGTAGGAACAAATTTCACCTAAAAGTAGGTCAAGTAGCTGTTTTTCAACCACTTTTAGGTCACGAAACCCTGTGCTTCAAGCCCGATTTTCGGCCTGATAGCTTGTGGACAACTACTGTGAGGGTCTCTGGCTGTTTTTTTGTCCCCAGGTTATCCCCGGCCCATCCCCTGACAATCGCCAGCCCTGGCTGCGCGTAACCTGTCCAATCACGTATCCTCCGCTGCGACCGGAAGCGCCGGATCACAGCCCGGAGTACACCGATCGATGCACATAGTGCGCTTGTCCATCCACCGACTTCGTCGATTCGAGACGGTTGAGCTCTACCCTGCCAGCTCGCTGAACCTGTTGACTGGCGACAACGGTGCAGGCAAGACCAGCGTGCTCGAGGCACTTCACCTGATGGCCTACGGCCGTAGCTTCCGTGGCCGGGTACGCGATGGATTGATCCAGCAGGGCGCCAGCGATCTGGAGGTTTTCGTCGAATGGCGCGAGGACAGCGGCACGGCACAGGACCGCACGCGGCGTGCAGGCCTTCGCCATAGCGGACAGGAATGGACCGGTCGGCTCGACGGGGAGGATGTTGCCCAGCTCGGCACCCTCTGCGCTGCGCTTGCCGTGGTGACGTTCGAGCCGGGGAGCCATGTCCTGATCAGCGGTGGCGGCGAACCGCGTCGGCGTTTTCTGGATTGGGGGTTGTTCCACGTGGAACCTGACTTCCTTTCGCTATGGCGCCGCTACGCGCGTGCACTCAAGCAGCGCAACGCCCTGCTCAAACAGGGGGCGCAGCCTCGAATGCTGGACGCCTGGGACCATGAGCTTGCCGAGTCCGGAGAAACACTCACCTCCAGGCGACTGCGCTACCTCGAACGACTGCAGGAACGCCTGATTCCGGTCGTGACTGCCATCGCCCCGTCTCTCGACCTGTCTGCGCTGAACTTCTCTCCGGGGTGGAAACGTCACGAGGTGTCACTGGCAGATGCCCTGCTGCTGGCGCGCGAGCGCGATCGCCAGAACGGCTATACCTCGCAAGGGCCACACCGCGCCGACTGGGCGCCGCACTTCAATGTGCTTCCCGGCAAGGATGCGCTGTCGCGCGGCCAGGCCAAGCTGACTGCCCTGGCTTGCCTGCTTGCTCAGGCGGAAGACTTTGCCCAGGAACGTAGGGAATGGCCGGTGATCGCGCTGGACGACCTTGGGTCGGAGCTGGATCGACACCATCAGGCCAGGGTGCTGCAGAGACTGGCGCAGGCCCCGGCACAGGTACTGATCACGGCAACGGAGACGCCGCCAGGGCTGGCTGAGGCCGGGGGGGTATTGCACCGGTTCCACGTGGAACACGGTGCGCTCCTCCAGCACGCGGCCCTGCAGTGAGCCAACGGCCGATGCGGGCCGACTGGTATAATTTCCGGGCTATCCCCCTTTTCCCACGGTGCAAAGCGGCTCTTGCCGTCCGCGCCCGTGTTGTGGAGCCAACGGCACGCGCATGACCGACGAACAGAACACCCCGACGACCCCCAATGGCACTTACGACTCCAGCAAGATCACCGTGCTGCGAGGCCTGGAAGCCGTCCGCAAGCGGCCCGGCATGTACATCGGCGATGTCCACGACGGCACCGGTTTGCACCACATGGTCTTCGAGGTGGTCGACAACTCGGTCGACGAAGCCCTGGCCGGCCACGCCGACGATATCGTGGTGAAAATCCTGGTCGATGGCTCGGTGTCGGTGTCCGACAACGGCCGCGGCGTGCCGGTCGACATCCACAAGGAAGAAGGCGTCTCCGCGGCCGAGGTGATCCTCACCGTGCTCCATGCCGGCGGCAAGTTCGACGACAACAGCTACAAGGTGTCCGGCGGCCTGCACGGCGTCGGCGTGTCGGTGGTCAATGCGCTGTCCGAGCGCCTGTGGCTGGATATCTGGCGCGATGGCTTCCACTACCAGCAGGAATACGCGCTGGGCGAGCCGCAGTACCCGCTCAAGCAGCTGGAAGCCTCGACCAAACGCGGTACCACGCTGCGCTTCAAGCCCGCGGTGGAGATCTTCAGCGACGTCGAGTTCCATTACGACATCCTGGCCCGCCGCCTGCGCGAACTGTCCTTCCTCAACTCCGGCGTCAAGATCACCCTGATCGATGAGCGTGGTGAAGGTCGACGCGACGATTTCCACTATGAGGGCGGTATCCGCAGTTTCGTGGAGCATCTGGCCCAGCTCAAGACCCCGCTGCACCCGAACGTGATCTCGGTAACCGGCGAGCACAACGGCATCGTGGTCGACGTCGCCCTGCAATGGACCGACGCCTACCAGGAAACCATGTACTGCTTCACCAACAACATTCCGCAGAAGGACGGCGGCACTCACCTGGCCGGCTTCCGCGGTGCGCTGACCCGTGTGTTGAGCAACTACATCGAGCAGAACGGCATCGCCAAGCAGGCCAAGGTCTCGCTGACCGGCGACGACATGCGCGAAGGCATGATCGCGGTGCTGTCGGTGAAGGTGCCCGACCCCAGCTTCTCGTCGCAGACCAAGGAAAAGCTGGTCAGCTCGGACGTGCGCCCGGCGGTGGAAAACGCCTTTGGTGCACGTCTGCAGGAGTTCCTGCAGGAGAACCCGAACGAAGCCAAGGCCATCACGGGCAAGATCGTCGACGCTGCGCGCGCGCGCGAAGCCGCCCGAAAGGCGCGCGACCTGACCCGCCGCAAGGGCGCGCTGGACATCGCCGGCCTGCCCGGCAAGCTCGCCGACTGCCAGGAAAAGGATCCGGCGCTGTCGGAACTGTTCATCGTCGAGGGTGACTCGGCAGGCGGCTCGGCCAAGCAGGGCCGCAACCGCAAGAACCAGGCGGTGCTGCCGCTGCGCGGCAAGATCCTCAACGTCGAACGCGCCCGCTTCGACCGCATGCTGGCCTCCGACCAGGTCGGCACGCTGATCACTGCGCTGGGCACCGGCATCGGCCGCGATGAGTACAACCCGGACAAGCTGCGTTACCACCGCATCATCCTGATGACCGACGCCGACGTCGACGGTTCGCACATCCGTACCCTGCTGTTGACGTTCTTCTACCGGCAGATGCCGGAGCTGATCGAGCGCGGCTACATCTACATCGGCCTGCCGCCGCTGTACAAGCTCAAGCAGGGCAAGAGCGAGCTGTACCTGAAGGACGATGCCGCGCTCAATGCCTATCTGGCCAGCAGCGCGGTCGAAGGTGCGGTGCTGATTCCGGCGGCCGATGAGCCGCCGATCACCGGCGAGGCGCTGGAAAAACTGCTGCTGCTGTTCGCCGGTGCCAACGATGCGATCGCCCGCAATGCGCATCGCTACGATCCGGCCCTGCTCACCGCGCTGATCGACCTGCCGCCGCTGGACGTGGCCCAGCTGCAGGCCGAAGGCGACGTCCATCCCAGCCTGGATGCGCTGCAGGCCGTGCTCAATCGCGGCACCCTGGGCACGGCGCGCTACCAGCTGCGCTTCGATCCGGCCACAGACAACACTGCGGCAACGCTGGTGGCGATCCGTCGCCATATGGGCGAGGAATTCACCCAGGTGTTGCCGATGGGTGCGTTCGAGAGCGGCGAGCTGCGTCCGCTGCGCGAGGTGGCGCTGGCGCTGCACGGTCTGGTCCGCGAGGGCGCGCAGATCGTGCGCGGCAACAAGTCCCACCCAATCACCAGCTTCGGCCAGGCGCAGGCCTGGCTGCTGGAAGAGGCCAAGAAGGGCCGCCAGGTGCAGCGCTTCAAGGGCCTGGGCGAAATGAACGCCGAGCAGCTGTGGGAAACTACGGTCAACCCCGATACGCGCCGGCTGTTGCAGGTGCGCATCGAGGATGCGGTGGCCGCCGACCAGATCTTCAGCACCCTGATGGGCGATGTGGTGGAACCACGCCGCGACTTCATCGAGGACAACGCGCTGAAGGTCTCCAACTTGGATATCTGAGCCGCCGTGGTCGTAGCGGCGCAGCGCTACGGTGCTGCGTCGGCTAGGCGGCGTTCGCAGGATGACGATGCGCACAGATCTCCCCCCTTCCCCGACGCCGTCCGGCGCCGCAGACAGGCCGCCGCTGCTGCCGGTGTTGCTCGGGTTCGGCATCGATGCGCTGATCGCCATCGGCCTGTTGCTGAGCCTGAGCGTGGCCGGTTTCGCGTTATGGGGCGCGTTCCGCGGCATTGCCCATGTGCAGGCAGCCAAGGCGCAGGGCCTGACGCCCTCGCCGGCCGAGGTCATGGCGGCGATCGGCCAGCCTGGAGTGATGGCGCAATTGCTCACCGCACTGCTCAGCACGGCCACGCCGGCGGTGTTGCTGTATTACTGGCGCCGCCGCGCCAGCGCGAGCGAGCAGGCAGCCTCGCGCGCAGCGGTGCGCCAGACCTCTACCTGGGGCTGGACAGCATTGATCGCAGCGGCGGTTTTCCTGGTCAGCAACCTGGTCAGCGTGGCGGCCTCGGCACTGGGCATCAAGCCGGTGCCGACCAACCTGCCGCTGATGGAAGAAGCCATCAAGCAATGGCCACTGGCGCTGACGGTCTTTGCAGTGCTGATCGCACCGGCGTACGAAGAACTGCTGTTCCGGCGGGTGCTGTTCGGCCGCCTGCTGGCCGCCGGTCACCCCTGGCTGGGCGTCGTGCTCAGTGGCGTGTTGTTCGCGCTGGTGCATGAAGTGCCGGGTATCAGCGGCAATGGCCCGGCGGCCATCGCCCAGCTGTGGCTGGTCTACGGCAGCATGGGCGCGGCATTTGCGTGGTTGTACTGGCGCACCGGTACCTTGTGGGCGCCCATCGCCGCCCACGGCATCAACAATGCCACGGCCTTAGCTGCGCTGTATTTCTTCGGCTTCGGCTGAGCGTGGCGAACCAAATGGCCGCGCCACCGGTCTGCGGGCGCGTCGGGGTCCGGACATCCTCAGGACGGGTCATCGCTCCGGATCCCGTGAGTCGTCTACCCCATTTCGACAATCGCCCACGACGATCTCGCCGCCGCCGGTCAGCCCATCGCCTTAGCCGTTATCCAACCGTCCTGTGCTGGCGTTGGCCGGCACGGAAGCACAGCCTACATGCGCCGTTCTGGCGCGTCAGCGGTATGCGCTGGGCTCTTGTTGACTATGTCTTTACGGGCATTCCAGCGCGCTTGACGAAAAGTTAAGACGAGCCTGCCAAAATGGCCCCAGGGTTACAGGGGGATCGAATGAAAGCCAAGCTGTTGATCGTTGTTGCCGTCCTCGCATTGACGGCGTGCGCCACCACGACCTCGCCAACCGGCCGTCGCCAGGTCGTGGGAGGCGTGTCGCAGGAACAGCTTGACCAGTTAGGCGCGCAGTCGTTCGCGCAGACCAAGGCCAAGGAGAAGGTCAGCACCGATGGCAGGCAGAACGCCTATGTCCAGTGCGTGGTCGATGCGCTGGTGGCGCAACTGCCGCCCCAGTGGCGTGAGACCAAATGGGAAACCGCGCTGTTCGTTGATGACGAAGCCAACGCATTCGCCCTGCCCGGCGGCAAGGTCGGGGTCAACACCGGCATCTTCACCGTGGCCAAGACCCAGGACCAGCTGGCAGCCGTGCTCGGGCATGAAATAGGCCACGTCATTTCGCGGCATCACGAAGAACGCATCACCCGCCAGCTCGGCGCGCAGACCGGGCTGGGGATCATCGGTGCCCTGGCCGGTGCGGCGTACGGCGACGGTGCGGCCAGTGCGGTCAATCAGGTCGGCGGCATGACGGCGCAGACAGTGTTCCTATTACCCGGCTCGCGCACCCAGGAAAGCGAGGCTGACGTCGTCGGGCAGCGGCTGATGGCGCAGGCCGGCTTCGATCCGGCCCAGGCGGTCAACCTGTGGCAGAACATGATGGCGGCCAGCGGCAATCGTCAGCCGCAATGGCTGTCCACGCACCCCGATCCGGCCAACCGCATCCGCGAGCTGCAGGTCGACGTCAACCAGCTCAAGCCCGTCTACCAGCAGGCGCAGCAAGCCGGGCGCAGGCCGAAGTGCGGCTGATCGCCCGACCCGGGCGGGCGGCTCGGCAGCACCTACAGTACCGGCGGGCGCGACTCGCTCTCCGTGGGTCGGCTCACGTCGCTGCAACCACGCGCTCACTGCCGATGACGTGGCGTTAGTGCTCCTAAGCAAGTGCCGTTCATCCTGTTTTCCGCACCACAACATGGAAACCGTTTTCGGGAACTGGGACTTTCTGCTAAGTTTGCCGGCTCAGATTTTTCGTACAGCTTCCATTCCGCTTTTCGCACCGCCCGACGGCGGCTCGTCCGAGGTGAAACATGAAACTGCTCAACCGCAAGCAAGCCCTGTTGTCCCTGTTCATCGCAGCGTCCCTGGGCGGGGCTGTCATCACCGATGCGGTCGCGCAGTCGGACCGCTCCTCCGAGCGCGCCAACCGTAAGTCCAAGAACAGCGGCAAGGCTGAAGAGCTGTATCCGCAGTCCACCCGCCAGGCGCCGACGATCAAGCCGTCGTCCAAGCTGAGCAGCAAGCTGCAGAAGCTGATCGAGACCTTCAACAAGGGTGAAGACTATGCTGCTGTCCGCAGCCAGGCTGACGAAATCCTCGCCAATGGCGCTGCTAACGAAGCTGACAAGGCGCTGGCCGCACAGCTGGCCGCGCAGGCTGCCTACAACCTGGACGACACTGCGGGCGCCAAGACCTACCTGCAGCAGGCCATCGGCCTGAATGCGCTGGACAACAATGGCCAGTTCCAGTCGATGCTGATGCTGGCCCAGCTGCAGATGCAGGACGACCAGCAGGCCGAGGGTCTGGCCACGCTGGACAAGTATCTGGACGAGAGCAAGTCGCAGCGTCCGGAAGACCTGATCCTCAAGGGTCAGGCGCTGTACCAGGCCGAGCGCTACAAGGAGGCGATTCCGGTGTTGAAGCAGGCCATCGCCGCCTCGCCCGAGCCGAAGGACACCTGGAACCAGCTGCTGATGGCGTCCTATGCCGAAGCCGGCCAGACCGGTGAAGCGGTCGCCGCAGCCGAAGCACTCGCCGCCAAGACGCCGAACGACAAGAAGGCCCAGCTCAATCTGGCCAGCATGTACATGCAGGCCGACCAGATGGACAAGGCCGCGGGCGTGATGGACAAGCTGCGTGCCGCCGGGCAGTTGACCGAAGAGAAGGAATACAAGCAGTTGTATTCCATTTACGCCAACACCGAGAACAAGGAAAAGGACGTCATCGCGGTGATCAATGAGGGTATGCAAAAAGGCATCCTCAAGCCTGATTATCAGACATACCTCGCGCTGGCCCAGTCGTATTACTACAGCGAGGACGTGCCGAAGGCGATCGAGAACTGGCAGAAGGCCGCACCGCTTTCCAAGGACGGCGAGACCTATCTGAATCTGGCCAAGGTGCTGCATTCGGAAGGTCGCATCCCGGAGGCCAAGCAGGCCGCGCAGCAGGCAATCGCCAAGGGCGTCAAAAAACCCGAAGACGCCAAGAAGATCATCAACCTGAAGTAAAAAAGAAAATAAACCCCCGAAATCCCTGTGTTTTTAGTGGTTACAGGACTCGGGATTGGTATAAGCTTGGGAGTTCCTGCGGTGTCAAAGCCGTCCGAAAACCTGGGGATCATCACAGTGATCCGGGCCCCCACTGAAAGAGCCATTGGCGCATGACGGAACAACTCGTTATCCACAGGCATGACTATGATGCCGGGAACCAGGGTCTGAGCTGGGCCCGCATTATCGGTATTGCTTTTGTAATTGCCCTGCACCTCACTGCACTGATGATGTTGCTGATCCCTGCAGTGGCGCCGAAGGCTCCGGCAGAGAAGGAGCGCACCACCATGGTGACCCTGGTGGATGCACCGCCTCCTCCCCCGCCGCCGCCGCCGCCGCCGCCGCCGGAAGACAAGCCGCCACCGCCGGTCAAGAATCTGTCGCCGCCGAAGCCGTCACCGGTTCCGCCGCCGCCGGAAGCACCGGTCGTCGATGTTCCCGAACCGCGTCCGAGCGATATCGTCACGCCGCCGAGCCCGCCGTCTCCGCCGCAACCGCCGAGTGACATCGGCGCCAGTGTCGATATCTCGTCCAAGAACATGAACCCGCCGAAGTACCCGCCGGCAGCATTCCGTGCCGGTGTACAAGGTGAGGTCATCCTGATCGTGGATGTGGATGCCAGCGGCAACGTGACCAACGTGTCGGTCGAAAAGTCCAGCCGCAACCGCGACCTTGACCGTGCCGCGATGGACGCAGCACGCAAGTGGAAGTTCAACGCCTCCACCGTCAACGGGCAGAAAGCCGCCGGACGCGTCCGCGTCCCGGTCAACTTTGCTCTGAACTGATCCCACGGGCCGGCTTCGGCTGGCCCAGGATCCTGTCTTCCTTTCGCTCCACCCTTCATCACCACACACAACAAAGGTAAGCGTCATGCTGCAGGAATTTTTTATCGCCGCCGCTGCAGGGGGCTCCAATCCGTCGGCCGCTCTGTCGCAGATGGGCTTCGAGCACTTGATCACCGAAATGACCTCCAGCCCCGGCGACTTCGCCGTGTCCTGGGTCGTGTTGATCACCCTGATCGCCATGTCCGCTGCCTCCTGGTACTGGACCGTCATCAACATCTTCCGCGCCACCCGCCTGAAGAGCGCGGCTGACCGCGTGACCACCGCGTTCTGGGATGCCCCGAATGCACAGGACGCCATCCGCGCCATGGAAGAACAGCCGGCTTCCGAGCCGTTCTCTAAGATCGCACTGGATGCTGCCCAGGCAGCTGCGCACCACCAGCGCGCCGAAGGCAACACCGGTGGCCTGGGCGAGAGCCTGAGCCGTTCGGAGTTCGTCGACCGCGCCCTGCGTCAGGCCGTGACCCGCGAAAGCACCAAGCTGCAGTCGGGCATGACCTTGCTGGCCACCGTCGGTGCGACCGCGCCGTTCGTCGGTCTGCTCGGTACGGTGTGGGGCATCTACGGCGCACTGATCAAGATCGGTGCAACCGGTTCGGCCTCCATCGACGCCGTTGCCGGCCCGGTGGGTGAAGCGCTGATCATGACCGCGATCGGTCTGTTCGTCGCCATCCCGGCGGTGTTCGCGTTCAACTTCTTCTCCAAGGTCAACAGCTCGGTGATCGCCAAGTTCGACACCTTTGCCCACGACCTGCACGACTTCTTCGCCACCGGTTCGCGCGTTCGCTAATCCGGTTGTAAAGAACGCCTTCGCAACGATTTAGACGGAGCCCGTTATGGCCTTCAGTAGTGGAAACAGCGGCGGCCCAATGGCCGACATCAATGTGACGCCCCTTGTGGACGTCATGTTGGTGCTGCTGATCATCTTCATCATTACGGCACCGCTGATGTCCCACAAGGTCAAGGTGGAGCTGCCAGAGGCCAACTTGATCCAGAAGGAAGATGCGGAGAAACGCGCCGCGCCGATCACCCTGGCCGTCAAGGAAGACGGGTCGCTGTACTGGAACGACGAGCCGATCTCCAAGGAAGCCCTGGAGTCGCGCCTGTCCACCGCCGCGCAGCAGACCCCGCAGCCGCCGCTCAACCTGCGCGGCGACCGCACGACCAAAATGCGTACGATCAACGAGATCACCAAGATCGCGCAGGGTCAGGGTATGTTGGACGTCGGTTTCGTTGCAACCAAAGTCAAGGGGCAATAAGCCATGGCATTTAGTACTGGTGGCGGCCGTGGGCCGATGGCCGACATCAACGTCACGCCCCTGGTGGACGTGATGCTGGTGTTGCTGATCATCTTCATCGTCACTGCGCCGATCATGACCTACCCGATCGCCGTGGATCTGCCGCAGCGGGTGCTCAACCCGCCACCGCAGACGACCGAGCCGCCGCCGCCGATCGAGCTGCGTATCGACGCCAGCAACCAGGTGTTCTGGAACAACAGCCCGACGCCGGTGGATCAGCTGCAGCAGAAGATGGAAGAAGTGGTCCAGGCCGATCCGACCAATCAGCCCGAACTGCGCATCGATGCAAGTCAGGATGCGGAGTACGAAGTGATGGCGAAGGTGCTGGCCGCTGCGAAGAACGCGCAGATGAAGAAAATCGGCTTCATGCAGCAGTAAAAACGTATCTGCAAGACCGCAACACAACAGTCATGACGCGACTGCAACGCCACCGGAAACGGTGGCGTTTTTTTATGCGTGTCATCTGGGCGATCGGGCTGCGATATCGGTGGCCGCCATGCGATGGATGGCGGGGACGAAGCAGAAGTGGTTGTGGGTGGGCGGCCTATCGCGCGCGGTGGGCTCGTTGCACATCAGTCCGATGCCACTGCCATATCAAAGCAGGCGATGACTCTTGCCCCATGTGTTCAGAGATAATGGCGAGCTCGTGCGGACTGCCTGCGACGGCAAATCAACAGAGACCTGTTGCGATCGCAGGAGACGAAGCCAACCCAACCTGCCTTCGACACGCATACAAGCCGATGTGCGAATTGCTGGTTGGGCACGGTGGGTCTTCATCGCAGACCGCTGTGGCCCAAGACCTCGCATTGCCATCTGCCCCTTTCTGCAAGCATGGATCTTCTATGCGGACATCGACGCGTGCCGCATGCCGGAACGCGCAAGTGGCGGGTGCCCGTCTTTCCGCTGGTGAGTTGCGGGAAACCACGGTGTATCTGTTCGACCACGGACTGGCAATCCAAACTCACCTTACCGATACACGCCACCACAAGCGGACGTGTCCGCACTCGTGGGCGCCCCTCCAGCCCCCTTCCCTATTGCTGCAGCAAGCGTATGCTCGGTCGTGCAGCACCCACGATCACAGAACCGGAGGCAGTCATGGCTTTCAGTACGACAGGGAATCGGGGACCGTTGGCGGAGATCATGACCGACACGATGCGCGAGACGGCGGGCAATCAGCCTGAGCTGCGTATCGCTGCCAACCAGGATGCCGAGTACGCGGTCCTTGCCGAGGTGCTTGCCGCTGCCAAGAACGCACAGGTGCAACGCATCGCGTTTGTGCAATGAACTTGCACGGATGGCGCAGGCAGTTACCGCGATACCTGGATCATTGACTGCTTACGCTGCGGTGGTTTCAGCCACCGCAGCGCTTTCTGGGCTGCATCGCTGCGTTGTTCATCACCCGCCGTGCCCCATGCCTGTAAATCAACACGTAGTGGATCGGTCGCGCGACCGGCACCTATGTGGCCACTCTGTTTGACAATTCGCCGCTTCTAGTACGTTGTCGAATTGACCAAATACATAGTCCGTACGCGGTCGTCATAGAATCTTTCGGAGCGTTCGTATTTGCTCGCTCACGCTACGCGGCTGGCTGGTCACCGCTCAAAACGCCGGTACCGGGCATGGCGAACAAGACGGCGAATGTGCCCGATTGCGAATCCAAGACGACTTTGCTCACTTCGGAGCGTGGCGATCAACCCCTCAGGTGGATGTGAGCTGCGCACAGCAACCAGGCGCACAGAAGCACTTAAAGAGCACGGGTACAGGCCACGATCGCCCGGCCGCGACACAAGTGTTTTGTCAGCCACTTTCAGGCAATAGCGCAAACCATCAACCAGTGCAGCCCAGGCGTTATGCCTGCGCGCTTGCCCTGCGTAGCAGCTGCACATACGCGCGCACCGTGGCATCCAGTCCCTGGTACAGCGCCTCGCCGATCAAGGCGTGGCCGATCGAGACCTCCAGCACGCCCGGCACGGTGGCGAGAAACTCGCCGAGGTTGGCTTGCGATAGATCGTGCCCGGCATTGATCCCCAGGCCATGCCCTGCGGCGCGACGCGCGGCGTCCGCGAACTCGGCCAACGCATCGGCTGGCTGTCCGTCGGCATGCGCTTGTGCATAGGGACCGGTGTACAACTCGATGCGGTCCGCACCCAGCGCCGCCGCCTGGCCGATCTGCGCATTGCCGGCATCGATGAACAGGCTGACGCGGCTGCCCAGCGCCTTGAATGCGGCGATCAATTCGCCAAGCAGGGCGGTGTCCTGTGCGAAATCGAAGCCGTGGTCGGAGGTGAGCTGGCCGTCGCCGTCGGGCACCAACGTCACCTGCTCCGGACGCGTGGCACGGCACAGCTCCAGCAAACCCGGGTAACCGGGACGCTGTGGCGCGAACGGATTGCCCTCGATATTGAATTCGACCCCGCGCTCGCGGGTCAGCGCACCCAGCGCCAGCACGTCGTCGGCGCGGATATGCCGCTGGTCCGGACGCGGATGGACGGTGATGCCGTGCGCACCGGCAGCGATGCAGGCCCGTGCGGCCTCCACCACGTCCGGGTCGTGGCCACCGCGCGAGTTGCGCAGCACCGCGATCTTGTTGACGTTGACGCTGAGCCGGGTGGTCATGGGCGCGCTCAGGCCTGCGGCTCGCCGTCGCGCGCCGCGGCCAGCGCCGCCGCCTTGCGGGCTTCGGCCACTTCGCGCAGGCGGCGCAGCTCGGCCGGGTCGATCATGCTGCTGGTGTCGCGCTGGGTATCGCCCATGCGCGAGGCAAACCAGCCGCGCGTCCACAGCAGCAACAGCACCAGCGCCACCAGCAGCGAGACTACCAGCAACCACACGTGCGGCGTGCTGAAGGCCAGCACCAGCGCACCCAGTGCCATAAGCAGAAACAGCCAGTGCATGACGAGCTCCCCGTTGAGTGGCGGCAGTGTAGCGCTGCGCCTGGTCTGGTTCCACGTGGGCCGGCGTGGGCTCACAGCAGCGGCGACAACAGCCGTGCGAAGGCTTCGGGCAGGCGCGAGCGCCACAACGGGCGCAGGCGCACGAAACGGACTTCCTGCGCGTGTTGCAGATCGGTGCCGATCATGCCGGCCAGCTCGGCGGCCACCGCCTGGTCGCGGAACAGCATCGATAACTCGAAATTGAGGCGGAAGCTGCGGCTGTCGAAATTGGCGCTGCCGACGACGCAGACCTCGTCGTCGGCCAGCAGCGCCTTGGTATGCAGCATGCGCGGACCGTATTCGTAGATGCGTACGCCGGCTTCCAGCAGCTCGTCGAAATACGAGCGTGCCGCGTAGGTGACCAGGCGCGAATCGCTGACCCGCGGCACCAGCAGGCGCACGTCCAGCCCGCCCAGGGCGGCCGAGGTCAATGCCATCCGGGCCGCCTCGCCGGGCACGAAGTAGGGGGTGACCAGCCAGACGCGGTGCTTGGCCTCATGGATGGCGGCCACCATCAGCCGGTGAATCGCCTCCCACGACGAATCCGGCCCGGACACCAGCACCTGCGCATCGACCGTGCCCTGCGCGCGGGTCGGCACATCCTCCGGCCACAGCTGCTGGCCGTGGAAGGCGGGGCGGCCCTGGCCGGTGGCATACAGCCAGTCTTCCAGGAACACCAGCTGCAGGCTGCGCACCACGTGGCCCTGCAGGCGGACATGCAGGTCGCGGTAGGCATCGGCACGCACCTGCTCGTTCTCCTCGTCGGTGACGTTGATGCCGCCGGTGAAGCCGACCCGGCCGTCGACCACCAGCAGCTTGCGGTGGGTGCGCAGGTTGAGCCAGGGCCGCTTGAATGGCTTGAGGAACTGGGACGGATGGAACCAGGCAGTTTCCACGCCGGCCTCGCGCAGCGTGCGCAGGGCGCGCCGGGTCATCGCCGAGGAGCCGATCGCATCCAGCAGCAGCCGCACCTTGACCCCGGCGCGGGCGCGCTCCATCAGCGCATCGCAGATCGCGGTGCCGCTGTGGTCGGGCTGGAAGATGTAGTACTCCAGATGGATATGGTCCCGTGCGCTCCGGATCGCTTCGATGATGGCGGCGTAGGTGGCAGCGCCGTCCACCAGCCAGTGCACCTCGGTGGCGCTGCTGGGCGCCAGCCCGGTGGTGGACTGGGCGATCTTGGCCAGCTCGGTGCAGTCGGCATCCGGCGGACACACGCTGCTGTAGCTCTCCATGCCCGAACGCGAGCGCCCGCGCCGCAGCCGCTGCCGCTTCACCTTCTGCGGGCCCAGCCAGTAGTAGATCAGCAACCCCAGATACGGCAGCGCCGCCAGCGACAGCACCCAGCTCAGCGTGGCCACCGGCTCGCGCTTCTGCAGCACGATCCAGCCGGCGATCCACAGCAGATACAACACGTAGGCGGCGAGGAGGAGCGCTTCGAGGTGGGGAAGGTTGGCCAGCCAATCCCACGCGCCCTGAGCAAATGCGAGCATGCGCGGATTCTACGGGCCGCACGCGCCGCTGCGATGACCGCGTGGCCAACGCGGCGGCGCGGCAGCGGTCTGAAAGCTTCATCGGGTTGAATGCGCGGTCGCGGCGGATGAGACGGCGCGGCCGTACGATGACGCGATGGCAAGTGCGATCAAGGGCCGTGGTGCGACCGGCCATCTGCCCGGGCGATTCGAGGTCACCACCCAGCAGGCGGTGGACGATGGCTGGTACACCGACGACAGCGAAGAGTTCGCCGCCCCGTCGTTGCGCACCCAGGTGACCGACGAAACCGCGCGCAGCATCATCAGCCGCAACCAATCGCCGGATATCGGGTTCTCGCAATCGGTCAATCCGTATCGCGGTTGCGAACACGGCTGCAGTTATTGCTTCGCGCGGCCCTCGCACGCGTATCTCAATCTCTCGCCGGGGCTGGATTTCGAAACCAGGTTGTTTGCCAAGACCAATGCGCCGGAACTGTTGCGTCGCGAGTTGGCGCGGCCGGGTTATGTGCCCAGCCCGATCGCACTGGGCATCAACACCGATGCGTATCAGCCGATCGAGCGCAAGCGGGCCCTGACGCGCCGGCTGATCGAGGTGCTATGGGAGACACGGCACCCGTTTACGCTGATCACCAAGAATGCGCTGGTGACGCGCGACCTGGACCTGCTCGCGCCGCTGGCACGCGAGGGTCTGGTCAGCGTGCATTTTTCGGTGACCACTCTCGACCCGCATCTGTCGGCAAGGCTCGAACCACGCGCCTCCGCCCCGCATGCACGCCTGCGCGCGATGCGTGCCCTGCACGCTGCCGGTGTGCCGGTCGGGGTCATGGCGGCGCCGGTGATCCCCTGGATCAACGACCACGAACTGGAAGCGATCTTGCAGGCCGCCGCCGAGGCCGGCGCACGCAGCGCCGGTTATGTACTGCTGCGTTTGCCGCACGAAGTGGCACCGTTGTTTCGCGACTGGTTGCAGACCCATCACCCGCAGCGCGCCGAGCACGTGATGAGCACGATCCAGCAACTGCGCGGTGGCAAGGATTACGACAGTGCCTTCGGCACCCGCCTGCGCGGCCAGGGGGTGTATGCGGACCTGTTGGCGCGCCGCTTCGCCCTCGCCCATCGCCGCGCCGGCTTCGATGCACGCACCATGGCACCGCTGGACTGCAGCGCGTTCCGCCGCCCGGCCCCACCGGCCAAGCCGGTGCCTGCGTCGCCGCAGGGGGTGCTGTTTTAGGTCGGGGAATAGTGAATCGGGAGTGGGGAATCGCAACAGCAACAGCAACGCGCTGCCCTTGCGTTTCCCTATTCTCCATTCCCGATTCCCGATTCCCCGCCGTATAGCGCCTGCGCCGATTGAAACAGAATCCAGCTGGTGGCAATGAACTTGTCGCCGCCGACCGGGCGGTTGCCGCGGTGGGTGTGGGTGAAGGCGGTGGGAGCGATCAGCAGGCTGCTGGTGCGTGGGCGGGCCTTGCGTTGCTGGAACAGGAATTCGGTTTCGCCCTGCTCGAATTCCTCGTTGAGATACAGCGTCCACAACAAATGCCGGTGCAGCGTGTCGGCGCTGGCATCGCGCGGATACAGCTCGCAATGCCAGTACGGGTAGCCACCCTGATCGGCGGTGTACCACTGCAGATTGATCGCGCCCGGGCGCAGGCAGGTGCGCGCCAGATCGCCCAGCGCCTGGTCGCTCATCTGCACGATGTCCTCGGCCACCAGACGATGCGGCGTGCCGTCGGCGGTGGTGACCTGCAGCATCAGCGGTGAGATCAGCGCCTGCGGATACTGCCGCAGATAGGTGAGCACGCCGTCGAACACGGCCTGTTGCAGGCGGCTTTCCACCGCAGCCCATTCGGCCACGCCACTGATGCGCAGGTCGCGGCTATGCTTGAGGTCGGGAAACACGCCGCCACCGATGCGGCCCGGATGCAGCTGCTGGCTGTCGCGCATGCGTTGCACGATGGCCGAGCAATCGCTGGCCGGGATGGCGTTGTCGGTGATCTGGATGAAGTCGGGTTGGCTCATGCGCACGACCATAGCAATCTGGCGCGCCGCCTGCAGCGTTCGCCATGTATGGCGAATGGGTTGGATCAGCGCGCGAGGTTGTAGACATCACCAGTGCATGGCGACGTGGCAAAACACCGCGCACGGTGGTGACGGCGCTGACACGCGTTGTGTGCCTGCCTGGCGTGTTGCCGGTTGGGCGTGCTGCGTGTCGGGCGTGCGAAGCAGCACAGAAAAACCCCGCCGGAGCGGGGTTTTCGTCAAACAACGTGTGCGGCGGCGATCAGAACTTGTAATTGATCGACGCGGCCAGCACGTCACCCTTCACGTTGTAGCTGCCGGCCAGGCGGTCGCCGGTGGCGCTGCGGGTGTCGCTGGTCGGGTCGCTGGTGAACAGGTGGGTGTAACCGAAGTTGTATTCGGCCTGCTGCGACGGACGCCAGCTCAGACCCAGCGACACCCACTTGCGGCTCGCATCGGGCACGCGCACGTCGCGGTGCTCGGAGGTGGTCGGGGTCTGGTCGTAGGCCAGGCCACCACGCAGGGTCAGCGTGTCGCTCATGCGGTAGTCGGCACCGATCGAGGCGAAGGTGGTGTCGCGGTAGGAGAAGTCCAGCACGCTGTCGGGCTGGTTGGAGGCAAAGTCCACCGTCACCTGGTCGAACTTGCTCCAGGCGGTGCGGGTGACGTCGGCCATGATCGACCACTGCTCGTTCACGTTGTGGGTGAAGCTGGCGGTGGCGCTGGCCGGCAGCTTGACGGTGGCGCGGCCCTTGGTGTCGACAAAGGTGCCCGGCGCGGCCACGCCCAACACGGCGGCAGCACTGCCCGGCACGGTGAAGTCGGCATCGCCATCGGTGATCTTGTGCTCCACTTCCGAGCGGTAGCTGAAGCCGATGTGGGTGTTCTCGTCGATGCTGAACAAGCCACCCAGGGTGAAGCCCACTTCGGTGCTGTCGCCCTTGATGCGCGAATAGCCATCGGCGCTGCCCGGCGCGAAGCCCGGCACGCGGCGCGCGGCCAGCACGCTGCCGAAGTCGACCGCGTTGGCCAGGTCGATATCCAGGCGCTCGGCGAACACCGAAGCGCCGAACGACACGTACGGGTTCACGTCGTAGGAGAACGCGACGTTGAAGTCGATCGCCTGCAGCTCGGTCTTGGTGCCGTGGTAGCGGCCAACCCAGTCGCGGTCGTATTCGGTCTTGAAGCCGAACGGCACGGTCAGCGACGTGCCCAGGTGCATGTTGTCGTTCTCGCCGAACGGCACGTGGAAGTACATCGCCGGGACCGGCGCGATCATGCCGGCATCGCCGCCATTGCCGCCGGAGACCGGCGCGCCGTTGGCGTAGTTGGCGACTTCGGGATCGAACTTGGCCGAGAAGCTGATGGCGCTGACGTCGGCCTGAAACAGGCGACCGTCCAGCTGGCGCATGCCGGCCGGGTTGTTGGCGATGATCGAGGCGTCATCCGGGGCGCTGCCCGAACCTGCGAACGCACGGCCGAGGCCCTTGGCGCTGTTTTCCTTCAGCTGGAATGCGGCGCCGTGCGCCTGGCCAACGGCCAGCACACCGGCGATACCAACGGCCAGCAGGGTGGCGCGGCTGAGAGTGGAAGCGGTAGACATAAGTTGTAGCTCTCCGGATAAAGAGTGCAATGGTCGGTTCAGCGCCCGCGCCCAGCACCAATCCAGTGCCTGGAGCGCGCCGGAGACCCCCCCCGACATACGACGCCGTACGCAGTATACCCACCCCGATTAACCGAACAATAACGACCTCGGTCCTGAACGCGCGGCTGGGTTGGGGCTGGGTTCAGGCCCGTGGACCGGCTATTGTGCCTGTCCGATGTTCGTCTCCCTCCCCTCCCGCAAGAAACCCGCCCGGCGCTGGGCGGTGCCGTTGCTGTTCGCCACGGTGTGGCTGGCCTACCTGTGGTCGATCAGCCGGCCGGGCGAGGCGCGCAATACGCTGTGGCTGGACTGGGGCGCGCTGTCCAGCGGCGTGTCCAATCTGGGCGACTGGTGGGCGACCCTGCGCGACGGCAGCGTGCTGCGGCTGTTCACCGCGCTGTTCCTGCACGCCGATTGGTCGCACCTGCTCGGCAACCTGGTGTTCCTGCTGATCTTCGGGTTGCCGGCCGAACGCATCCTGGGGCCCTGGCGACTGTTGCTGCTGTTTCTGGTGGGCGGCGCGGCATCCAACCTGGCGGCGATCTTCGCCATCGGCACGCCGGACCGGGTGATCATCGGTGCCTCGGGCGCGGTGTCCGCCTTGATCGGCACCTACCTGGCACTGTTTCCCGGTGCCAAGCTCGGAGTGGTGCTGCCGCTGGGGGTGTTTCTGGAATTCATCCGGGTGCCGGCGCCGCTGCTGATCGGCGCGTGGGCACTGCTGCAGGTGGTGTTCGCCTATATCGGCCCGGCCTTCGGCATGGTGGCGTGGTCGGCGCATATCGCCGGCTTCGTGTTCGGCATCGTCTATGGGCTGTATGTGCGCGCGGCGATCGCCCGGCGTCTGCGCAAGCGGCACGGGTTCTAGCGCGGCGCGCGCTGCGTCCATTGCACTGGCGCGCCTATAATCGGCGCATGGCCAAGCCTTTGTACAAAGTCACCTTCCTCAATCACGGCAAGGTGTATGAGCTCTACGCACGCGAAGTGACCGGCAGCCATCTGTGGGGCTTCAACCAGATCGGCGAGCTGGTGTTCGATGTGCACGATGGACTGGTGGTAGACCCCACCGAAGAACGCTTGCGCGAGGAGTTCGGCAATACCCGAACCCTGCACCTGCCGATGCAGAGCATCGTGCGC
Organism: Xanthomonas cassavae CFBP 4642; assembly: GCF_000454545.1. Classification (NCBI taxonomy): domain Bacteria; kingdom Pseudomonadati; phylum Pseudomonadota; class Gammaproteobacteria; order Lysobacterales; family Lysobacteraceae; genus Xanthomonas; species Xanthomonas cassavae. The sequence continues at coordinate 192,174 of NZ_CM002139.1, read as the reverse complement.
ATCGAAGAGGTGGAAAAGAAGGGCCAGTCGGTGATCCGCGATGCGGCCACCGGCGACAAGGTGGTTACCCCCTTCCCGTTGCCGGGCAAGCCACGCTGATGCGCATCGTGGTGCCCGACGATTACCAGGGCGCCGTGCGTCAGCTGCACTGCCTGCAGCGCCTGCAGGGACATGACGTACAGGTCCTCGGCGCGCTGGCCACCGATCCCAACGCATGGGCCGAGCGTCTGGTCGAAGCCGATGCGCTGGTGCTGATCCGCGAGCGCACGCGCGTGGATGCCACGCTGCTGCGGCGGCTGCCACGGCTCAGGTTGATCAGCCAGACCGGGCGCGTCGGCGCGCATGTGGACGTGGCCGCCTGCACGCAATTCGGCGTGGCGGTGGCCGAAGGCGTCGGCTCGCCGGTGGCGCCGGCCGAACTGACCTGGGCCTTGATCCTGTCGGCCAGCCGGCGCCTGGGCGAGTACCAGCGCGCGCTGCACCAGGGCCGCTGGCAGGCGCTGGGCGATCCCGGCCTGGGCCGCGTACTGCATGGGCGCACGTTGGGCATCTGGAGTTACGGGCGCATCGGCCAGCGCATGGCGCAATTCGGGCGCGCATTCGGCATGCAGGTGCTGGTGTGGGGCGGCGAAGAATCGTGCGCGCAGGCGGCGCGCGATGGGTTCGCCATCGCCGACAGCCGCGAGGCTTTGTTCGAACGCAGCGATGTGCTGTCGCTGCATCGCCGGCTGACCGCGCAGACCCGCCACCAGGTCACCGCGCAGGATCTGGCGCGCATGCGCCCCGATGCCTTGCTGGTCAACACCAGCCGCGCCGAACTGATCGCTCCCGGCGCCATGCTGGCCGCGCTGGATGCGGGCCGGCCGGCACAGGCGGCGGTGGATGTATTCGAACGCGAGCCGGTGCTGGATCCGCGTGACCCGCTGCTGCAGCATCCGCGCGTGCTGGCGACGCAGCATCTGGGCTACGTGGAGAGCGACAGCTATGCGCTGTACTTCGAAGCGGCGTTCGACAATGTGCTGGCATTTGCCGCCGGTGCGCCGCGCAACCTGGTCAATCCCGAGGCGTTGGCGATTACGCGATAGCGCGTGGTTGACGCGGCGATCGTGCGATTGGGGAGGCTTGTCGCGACCGGGGTCGCTCCTACGAACGCCTCGGGGTCCAAACCCGCCGGCGCTGTGGCCGGATTACTTGGCCGGTTCGGCCGGCGCAGGCGCGGCCGGTTCCACCGGCGGCGCGGGCTTGGGCTTGTCGGCTGCTGCCGGGCGCGCGGGCGCCGGCCTGGGCTCGGCTGCGGTCTTGGCGGCCTTGGCCTTCTGCGCTGCCTGTGCCTTGGCCTTGAGCGCGGCCTGCGCCTTGGCCGCCGAGCCGGGCTGCTTGAGCTCGGCCAGCGCGGAGGCGATCGGGCCATCGCCCGGCAGCACGTCGCCGGCTGCATAGCCCTCCTCGCCTTCGGCATCGCCACGCAGATGGCCCGGCAGCGTGGCTTCGCTGAAGTCGGCCAGGCTGGCCGGCACGTCGGCATCGCCGGGCTGCGGTTCGGGGGTGAGCAGCACTTCCGGCACGATGCCGCTGGCCTGGATCGACTTGCCACTGGGCGTGTAATAGCGCGCGGTGGTGAGCTTGACCGAGTCGCCGTTGTCCAGCGGCAGCACGGTCTGCACCGAGCCCTTGCCGAAGGTGCGGCTGCCGATGATGCGCGCGCGCTGGTTGTCGCGCAGCGCGCCGGCCAGCACTTCCGAGGCACTGGCTGAGCCGGCGTCCACCAGCACCACCACCGGCGCGCCGCCGAGCAGATCGCCCGGGGTGGCGTCGAACTTGGCATCGCTGATGGAGATGCGCCCGCGCGTACTGACGATGTTGCCCTTGTCGAGCAGGTCGTCGGCCACCTGCACCGCCGAGGTCAGCAGGCCGCCCGGATTGCTGCGCAGATCCAGCACCAGACCGCGCAGCTTGCCGCCGGCCTGCAGCTGCTTGAGGTTCTTCTGGAAATCCGCGCCGGTGTCGGCCTGGAAGGTGCTGATGCGGATGTAGCCATAGCCCGGTTCCAGCAGCTTGCTGCGCACGCTGGCCACGCGGATGGTCTGGCGTTGCAGGGTCACATCGAACGGCTTGGGCGCCTTGTCGCGCACGATGGTCAAGGTGACTTTGCTGCCGGATTCGCCGCGCAGCGGTTCCATCGCCTTGCTGGCGTCGATCGGCTTGCCGTCGATGGCCACGATGACGTCGCCGGCGCGGATGCCGGCACGTGCGGCCGGGGTGTCGTCGATCGGCGCGATCACCCTGAGCGTGTTGTCCTGCTGCTGCAGCAATTCCACGCCGATGCCGTCGTAGGCGCCGCTGGCCTGCTCGTCGAAGGCTTCGGCGTCTTCCTTGTCGAAATAGGTGCTGTGCGGGTCCAAGTCCGAGAGCAGGCCGCGCACGGCGGCATGCATCAGCTTCTTGTCCTCGACCGGGTCGACGTAGGCCTGCTTGACCGCGTTGTACACCGCCACGAAGCGGCGGATCTCGTCCAGCGGCACCTTGGAGACGGCGGCTTCGTTGGCTTCCGGATCGTCCGCGGTGGCCTGGGCGGCGGCGGGGCCGGCCTTTTGTGCCCAACCGGGCGACGCGAACAGGGCCAGCGACAGGGCAACGGACAGGACGGCTACGCGCATGAAGCACTCCGACGAAGAGATAAGGCGCCCCGCAGCGCGGGGCTCAGGGATTATGCGCGAAGCAGCGGTAAATCCGCGTTGAATCGCGGGCGCTGCGCTCAGCGGCGTTGCAGCCAGCTGGATGGATCCACCGGTTGCCCATTGCGACGCAATTCGAAGTACAGCGCCGGCACGCCCTGCCCGCCCGAGCTGCCGACCTTGGCCACCGCCTCGCCGCGCTTGATCGCCGCGCCGGCATCGCGTAGCAAGGTGTCGTTGTGCGCATACAGGCTCATGTAGCCGTTGCCGTGGTCCACGATCAGAATCATGCCGTAGCCGGTCATCCAGTCGGAAAACACCACCGTGCCATCGGCCACTGCGGTGACGGTGGTGCCCTTGGGCGCACCGATCAACACGCCCTTGCTGGTGTGGCCATCGGGCAAGGTGGCGTTGAAGCGGGCCAGCAGATTGCCCGACACCGGCCAGCCGAGCCCTCCCACCTTGGGCGCTGGCGCGCTGGCCACGACCTTGGGCGGCGTCTTGCCGGCACGCTCGGGGCGCTCGGACTTGCCGCGTTTGGCCTGCGCGGCGGCTTCGGCGGCGGCGCGTTTGGCCGCGGCGCGTCGTTCGGCTTCGGCCTTGGCGGCAGCGGCACGCAGATTGGCGAGCAGCTGCTCCAGCGCCTTGGCGTCCTGGCCCAGGGCCTTTTCGCGTTCGGCGCGCTGTTTGTAGCGGTCATCCAATTGCGCGACGGTGGCGGCCTGTTGCGAGCGATCCTTCTGCAGGGCCGCTGCCTGCGCCTTCTGCTGTGCGCGTGCGGCATCCAGCGCCTGGCGCCGACTGGCGATGTCCTGTTCCACCTTGGCCAATACGTCCAGCTGGGTGGTCAGGGCCTGGATCTGCTGCGCGCGCGCGTTCTGCACATAGCGGTGGTCGGCCAGCATGCGCGTGGCATCGCCCACGGTGTCCTGCGACAGCAATACCTTCAGCGGCGCGTTGCGACCAACCTGGTCGGCGGCGCGCAGCAACGCGGCCAGCTGCGCGCGCTGGCCCTGCAGGCCACGCTGCAGGCGCGCGCGGTCTTGCTGCAGCGTGGACAGGTGCTGCTGCTGCGTCTGCATCGCCGCTTCGGTTTCGCTGAGCGCGCGCGCGGTTCTGGCAACCTTTTCGTCGGCTTGGCGCAGCTGTTGGGCGGCGGTGCCGCGCTTGCCTTCCAGGTCGCGTCGATCGGCGCTGATGGTCTTGAGTTCATCGCGCAGCTGCCGCAGTTTGCGCTCGGTCTCGCGCTGGCTTTGCGCCGCCACGCCGGTGCTGCCCAGCAGCGAGCACGCCAACGCGGCAGCGGCCAGCCACGCGCGGCCACGGCCGGTGGCGAAGGCAAATGGCGGGCGTGGCAGCAGTGCGGACGAGGAGGCCAACGAACGATCCAGTGACTTCAGGCAGGTGCGCGATTGTAGCCACCCATGGTGTGATCGCCGCCACGTCCCAGACTGCCGCCACTGCGCGAGGTTCAGCATGAAGCCCCACGTTCTTCTTCTGACATTGTCCCTGGCCTGCGCGAGCGCCTGGGCCGACGACGACATCAGCAAGGTCAATGGCCGCATCAGTGCCGAAGCCGGCAAGGCGTATGGCGGCCTGGAGACCGTCAACGGGTCCATCGAGGTCGGCGCCGGTGCGCAGACCAAGGACGTGGAAACCGTCAACGGCGGCATCCAGATCGGCAACGGCGCACGCACCGGCGGTGTGTCCACGGTCAACGGCGCGATCTCCCTGGGCCAGAAAGTGACCGTGTCCGGCGGGTTGGAAACCGTCAACGGCAGCGTGCTGGTGGAGCGCGGCAGCCAGGTCAGTGGCGGCGTGGAAACCGTCAACGGCAGTGTCGGCCTGGTAGAAACCGAGCTCGGCAAAGGCATCGAGACGGTCAATGGCGACATCACCGTCGGGGTGGGCTCGCACGTGCATGGCGGCATCACGGTGACCAAGCCGAGCTTCGGTTTTTCGTTCAAGCCGGCGCGCAAGCCGCGCGTGGTGATCGGCCCCAAGGCGGTGATCGACGGCCCGTTGCGTTTCGAACGCGAGGTGGACCTGTACGTGCACCGCAGCGCCAAGACCGGTGCGGTCAGCGGAGCCACCGCCCGCAGCTTCGACAGCGACGTGGCGCCCAAGGACTGACGCTCACCGCACGGACGCACTAAGATCGGAACTCCGTTGCACGAGGAGTTCCGATGCCCCGCAGGATCCTGTTGTGCCTGGCTGCGACCCTGGCCGTGGCCGGTTGCAAGCGCGAATCGGCCCAGGCGCCGGCCACCCCGGTGACGCAGACGCCAGCCGATGGCGCGCCCAACGCTCCGGGCAGCCGGCATGCGTTCTCGCCGGAGCTGACCAGCGGCGACTTCGCCGAGTTGGTCAAGACGCTGGCCTCGGATGCGTTCGAAGGTCGCGGCCCGGGCACGCCCGGCGAGGAAAAGACCGTCACCTACATCCGCGACCAGATGCAGCGTATCGGCTTGCAGCCGGGCAATGGCGATAGCTGGTTCCAGGACGTGCCGATGGTGGAAACCACCGCCGATGCCGCCACCGCGCCCAGCCTGCGCAGCGGCGAGCAGACCCGCATCCTCGCCTTCGGCACCGACATCGTGGTGGGCACGCGCACCGGCCAGCCGGAGGTCAAGCTGGACAACAGCGAGCTGGTGTTCGTCGGCTACGGCGTGGATGCGCCCGAGCAGCAGTGGAACGATTACGCTGGCCAGGACTGGAAGGGCAAGACGGTGGTGATGTTCGTCAACGACCCCGGCTTCCACAGCAATGACCCCAAGCTGTTCGACGGCAAGCGCATGACCTACTACGGGCGCTGGACCTACAAGTTCGAGGAGGCCGCGCGCAAGGGTGCGGCCGCGGCGTTGATCGTGCACGACACCCCTGGCGCCAGCTATGGGTGGGATGTGGTCAAGAATTCCTGGTCCGGCCCGCAATACGATCTGCCGGCCAAGGACGACCCGGATCCGCGCGTGCCGGTGCAGGGCTGGATCAGCGCCGACACCGCCAAGCAGCTGTTTGCCAATGCCGGGCTGGACCTGGCGCAGGCGTACAAGTATGCCGGCAAGCGCGGCTTCAAGCCGGTGCCGTTGAAGGCCAGCTGGTCGGTGGACCTGAAGAGCAGCATTGCCGAAAAGACCTCGCGCAACGTGGTCGGCGTGCTGCCGGGCACCAGTCATGCCGACGAGGCGGTGCTGTACATGGCGCACTGGGATCACCTGGGCAAGCACCCGGGCGAGCGCGGCGACAACATCTACAACGGCGCCGTGGACAACGCCACCGGCGTGGCCGGCATCCTGGAAATCGCCGACGCGTTCGCGCATCAGGACCCCAAGCCGGAGCGGTCGGTGGTGTTCGTGGCGGTGACCCTGGAAGAATCCGGCCTGCTCGGCTCCAAGTACTACGTCGCCAACCCGAGCTTCCCGCTGGACAAGATCGCCGCGGTGATCAACATCGATGCGATGTCGGTGGCCGGCCGCGCGCGCGACATGACCGTGGTGGGCATGGGCAGTTCGGAGCTGGAAGACATCCTCAAGCCGATCGCCGCGATCCAGGGCCGCACCCTGCATGCCGAGGCCACCCCGGAAAGCGGCGCGTATTTCCGCTCGGATCACTTCAACTTCGCCAAGGCCGGCGTGCCGGCGCTGTATGCCGACGGCGGGGAAGACCTGCGCGAAGGCGGTACCGCGGCCGGGCGTGCGGCGGCCGAGGACTACGGCCGCCATCGCTACCATGCACCCGGCGACCAATACGATGCGGCCACCTGGAAACTGGACGGCACCATCGAAGACCTGCAGGCGATGTATGGCGTGGGCAAGGAAGTGGCGGTGGGTGGACGCTGGCCGAACTGGTACGCCGGCAATCCGTTCAGGGCCGCGCGCGACCGCATGATGGCCGGCAAACCAGCCGCGAATATGACCACGGCGCAGGCGCAGCCGGCCGACGGCGAGTCCGGCGCAACCAATGGCAAGGCTGTGGAAACGAAGAAGGCCTCATCCGCGCGCTGACGCTTGCGGCTGCGCCGCCACTGTGGCGGCGCAGCCCCGAAACGAGTTCGCGCGGCGGGCGATGAGATGTGGATGCGTCACGCAACGGGCCTCCGGTTGGAGGCCCTTTGCGTTGCTGGGGTGGTGTGACCACAGCCGCGCATGAATCAAGCGCATCGCGGCAGGTCGATCGCAGTACCTGAGCGTTAGCAATGATGCTTCACGCACTCGGCGTCCGGGCACGATCCCGTGGCGCTCAATCGCCGTCGACGCTGACCACATGGCCATCGTCCGGATCGACATGCAGCTCGACCCTCTGTCCGTTGCGCTTGGCATCGGCCTTCCATAATCCGTCCTTGAACTTGAGGTCGTGCACGTCGCTATAGCCGCCGGTGGACAGCGCTGCGCGCACATCGGCCTCGCTCAAGCGCGAGGTGGTCTGATCGCCGTACACGCGGCCGGTCACCGGATCGATGTGCACGTCCACATCCTTGCCGTCGCCACTGCGCGCATCGGCAGTCCACACGCCATGCTCGAACGCGACGTCGTGCACCTTGGTGTAGCCCTTGGCGGTCAGCATGCTGGTGACGTCGGTGGAGGTCAGCGCCTTTGCCGGCTTGGCTGCGTCCTGTGCGAATGCGCCGTGAGAGACCAGCGTCAACGCGCCGATCACTGCGGTGGTCATCATGCGATGTGCCATGAGAGGCTCCTGCTGTTGAAGTGGAGCCATGCTGGCCGCGCCAGTATCGTCAAAGGGTGAAGAAATCGCCGGGGCGGCAACCAGAGTTCAGCTAACTGAAGGCGCCGTGCACCCGGCGGCCGCTGTCCATCGGGGATTCGCCCTGTACGTCGCGGCACGTTGTCACACCAGTGGATGCACTGAGTATCACCAGATGCCAACAAGCCGCCTTTCGGCGGCTTGTTCAATGCACTCGGCGGGACGCTCTCAGCGGGTTTTTGCAGCGGCAAGTGCACGTGTCGCGCGCGTGGCCTGCGGTGACAGGATGGTCATCTGTGGCTTGTCGGTGCCGTCTTTGTTCGGATGCACGTTGTAGGCATACGACAGGTTCCACCATGAACCCGCCGCCCAACATGTCCAGCCCATCCACACATCGGCATTGCTTTCCATATAGCTCAGCATGCCTTGCAGCGCGGTATTGCAGACCGCGTTGTGCGCCGTGCCGAACTCACCGAGAAAGCCACGCTTGCGATTGATGCGCAGCCATTCGGTGAAGTTGCGCAGGCGCTCCGCGCCGATGGTGGCGCTGACGCAAACGCTGCTGGTACCGCTGGAATCGGCATCCAGATACTGATGCACCTCGAACGCGTAGCGGTTGAGCGGGTCGTTGATCGATGCCAGCGCGGTGGCGTTGGACTGACCATCGCTGGTGGGCGAATACCAGCTGTGCGCACCGGTCCACAGCGCGCCGGGCACCAGGATCAGATTGTTGGCACCGGTCCTGCGGATTGCATCGATGGCGGCCTGCGCAGTTGCGGCCCATTCGCTGGAGGAGATGTTGTTGGGCTCATTCATTAGCCCGAAAATCACCGCATTGTCGCTATTGAATGCCAATGCAAGGCGACGCCAGAGATCGGTAAACGTGGCGACCGGGACTTCCGGTCCGCCGATCCTGTAGCCGTAGTACTTGGCATAGTTATGGATATCGATCACCAGATACATACCGGAGGCCTTGGCACGCGCCACCGCCTGTTGCAGCAATGCCAGCTGCGCAGGATCCAGCTCGCCACGCGCACTGGGCTGCAGGCGCTCCCAGAGGATGGGCAGGCGGATGGTGTTCATGCCAACGCCGGCGAAATAGATGTAATCGCTCGCCGAGGCGTACATGTAATCCTTGTTGAGCACGCCGGGTTTTTTCGAGGATGCGAATTCGGCACCGGAGAGATTGACGCCGGCATAGGTGAGCGCGCGCGTCTGTGCGTGGGCGGGCGACTGCCCGGCCAGCGACAGCACGCACAAGACGCATGCGGCGAGATGGCGCAGTAAAAAAGAAAGACGTGACATGACGCAACTCCTGGACAGGGAAGATGCATCGCCGCCCCGTTGGCGTGCGATCGGCGCAAGCTGCGCTGCATCTGCCCGTTGCAATGCATCACGTGTGCCAAAGGGCACTACGGTGATGAACTGCCTCAGAAGTACAATCCACCGCACACTTACGGCGGTTGAGCACGTTCATCTGGGCCTATCACGTCTTTCTCAAAAGCTGCGTGATTCCAGCGACATGCCGAATGCGCCGACCTGCTGGCGTCGCCGGTCACTGTGCCGATTAAGTGGCGCCATTCCGGTGGCGTATCGGTCGCGCACTCCTAAAAAAAAGCGATGCCGTCGCACGACGGCATCGCGGGGACATCTGGAGTTGTGTGGATCAGCGCGTGATACGGCGCGCGTGCGCACTCAGAATGGACAGCTGCGGTTTGTCGCGTCCGTTTGCATCGGGCTGTAGCGTGAATGGGTAGTCCGCGCGCGACCACGCACCGGCCGCCCACACGCTGGAGCCCACCCAGACATCGCGATTGGCTTCCAGGTAGCGCAGCATGTTGTCCAGTGCACGCATGCACGTGGGGTTGCTGGAGGCGCCGAATTCACCGAGAAACCCACGCTTGCGCTGGCTACGCAGCCAGCCGGTGAAACTGCGCAGACGTTCCGAGCCGATGGTGGCACTGACGCATCCGGCGCTGGTGCCGCTGGAATCGGTATCCAGGTACTGGTGCACTTCGATGGCGTAGCGGTTGAGCGGATCTCGAAGAGTGGCTAGCGCAACGGCATTGGATTGACCGGCAATGGTGGAGTACCAACTATGTGCGCCGGACCAGAGCGCGCCGGGCACGAGGATGAGGTTGTTGGCACCGGTGGCGCGAATGCTGTCGATCGACGCCTGCGCGGCGGCGGCCCAGTTTTGCGGAGCGATGTCGTAGGGCTCGTTCATCAGCCCGAACATCACCGCGTTATCGCTCTTGAAGGCTGCGGCCAGGCGCCGCCAGAGATCGGTGAAGGTCTTGATCGGCACGCGCGAGGTCCCGATCTTGTGGCCGTAATACTTCGCGTAGTTATGGATATCCAGGATCAACACCATCCTGGCAGCCTTGGCATTGGCCACTGCCTGCCGAATCAATGCCAGCTGCGCGGTATCGAGTTCGCCCTGGGCCTTGGGTTGCAGGCGTTCCCATGCGATGGGCAAACGCACCACGTTCATGCCGGTATCGGCGAAGTGCTGGTACTCGCTGGCGGCGGGATAGCGATAGTCGACATTGATGATGCCAGGGAGTTTGGCCGAGGCGATTTCTGCGCCGGAAAGATTGATGCCTGCATAGCGCAGTGCACCGCTTTGGGCCTGCGCCTGCGGAAGCGCGGCCACGAACAACAGCAACAGCGCACAGCACGGCAGCTGGCGCGGCCAGGTGGGGGAGGGGAACATGGGAGACTCCTGAAGCATCTGCGGGGAAGCTGCGTTGCAGCTGCCTTTCGCTCGGCAACACAACGCATCGCCATCAGCGTACGCGCATATGTCAGGCACAACTACGCATGCGAGGTGTCACTGGATCAAGTTGTGCCCGTCTTCGCAGTCCGGATTGGCCGTGGTCGATGCAATACGTGTATCGCAAACGACGGACATGTGGATATTGTCTGCTGCAACTGTCGCGTCGCGCATTGCATGCAATGCACTGCAGGTGATCGCTGGCTTTGGTAAGTGCCAGCCGGTGGGCCTGCACGTCAGCACGCGAGCGCACCAGCAAGGAGGGCGAAGGGACGCTGCAATGCACTGCGCGCACGACATCTCTGAAAGAATGGCGGTGCGGCCTGATGCCTGCAGGCGGCGTGGGTGCGGATCCTGCCACGCATGCCTACGCCTGCCCATGAATGCAGTGCAGCTGATCCGGTACACCGATGGTAAGTGTGGGACCGACAACATTGCGGTCATCGGCAGAGGTGGAATGCAATTGTTGCGATACCCGAGCGAGAACGGGTTCGCCTGTCCCGGTGTAGTGCCGATGAAAATAACAGCGGCGCGCTAACGATGTGCCTGAGCGCCGAAGCGTTGAAAGGTTACCCAGCGTGTGTTGCCGCGCGACGACAGCTGCATCGGTGATCTGGTGTGCCAAGGCCGCGCCATGAAACGCCTGCATAGCAGGGTTGCCGGCAAATACCACGGTGCGGGCAATCGCCACAGTATTGCCCGCATCGTGCCTGCAACTTCATGGATGTCAGTTCTTGCCGGCGCGCCGCGCGTACTTGCTCAGGATGCGCATCTGCGGCTTGTCGCTGCCATCCTTGCCCGGCTGCACGGTGAAGGGGTAGTCGGGCTTCCACCATGCGCCGGCAGCCCACCAGGTCCAGCCCAGCCACACGTCGCTGTTCTTTTCCATGTAGCTCAGCATGCCTTCCAGCGCCTTGTTGCAGACCGGATTGTCGGCAGTGGCGAATTCGCCCAAGAAGCCCTTCTGCTTGTTCTCGCGCAGCCAGGCGGTGAAGCCACGCAGTTTCTCCTCGCCCACGCTGTCGCTGGTGCATACCGGCTTGGTGCCGCTGTAGTCGCTGTCCAGATACTGGTGCGCTTCGAATGCCAGATGGTTGCCGGGATCCTTGAGTACCTGCAGCGCCTTGGCGTTGGAGACCCCGTAGCTGCTGCTGCGCCAGCTGTGCGCGCCGGTATAGGCGGTGCCGGGCACCAGGATCAGGTTGTTCGCGCCGGTCTTGCGGATGGCGTTGATCGCCGCCTGTGCGGCGTTGGCCCACTCCGGCGCGGAGATGCCATTGGGCTCGTTCATCAGCCCGAAGACCACCGCCTTTTCGTCCTTGAACTCCAGCGCCAGCCGGCGCCACAGGTCCGCCAGGGCAGTGGCCGGCGCCTCGTCGGTGCCGATGCGCTTGCCGTTGTACTTGGCGTAGTTGTGCAGATCCAGGATCAGGAACTGCTTGTTGGCCTTGGCAGCTGCCAGCGACTTTTTGATCAGGCCGAGCTGGGTCGCATCCAGATCGCCGTTGAGCTCGGGCTGCAGACGCTCCCACAGGAACGGCAGCCGCATCGTATTCATGCCCTTGCCGGCGAAATAGCTGAAGTCCGAGGCGGCAGGGTAGGTGTAGTCCTTGAACAACACGCCAGGTCTCTTGCGCGCGTTGAATTCTGCGCCGGACAGATTGACGCCGACGTATTTCAAACCGGCAGAGGCCTTGTGCGGGTCGCCCGGCTCCTTGGCGTAGGCCAGCGGTACCGCTGCAAGCAGGGAAAGCGCCAGCGCCGCAGTACGCAGGCGGGCAAGCTGTGGGGGAGTGCGGAACATGGAAGCCTCCTTCGGCATCGACGTGGTGGCCGCGGGGGAGGGTACGGCCGGAGGGGATGGTGCAGGGCGACAGGTGACCCGACGAGACTAGAAGTTCTCGCGTTAGCGCGCCATTCACGCGTGCAACACCGCGTTGATCGCGCAAAAACACCTGCATGGCGCATGCTGTGCCAACGGTAGCGTTCGCAAGAGGACAGGGGAGACGCGCTGTCGCACGAGCGCGACGCGTCGCTGTCTTGAGCTACCAGGCCTGTTTTCCCGTCGTTCGCACCTCATGCGCACGGCCCAATGCCCCCGGAGTCTCCCATGAGCCAAGCCCACGCCTTTGCCGCCCAGGCCGCCGACCAGCCGCTTGTCCCGTTCGTGCTCGAACGGCGCCCGCCCGGCCCCAACGACGTGCAGATCAACATCGCCTACTGCGGTGTCTGCCACTCGGACCTGCACACCGCGCGCAACGAATGGCACAACACCCGGTATCCGTCCGTCCCAGGCCACGAGATCGTCGGCCGCGTGACCGCCGTCGGCACTGCGGTGACCGGCTTCAAGGTCGGCAACCTGGCCGGTGTCGGCTGCATGGTCGACAGCTGCCGCAGCTGCGCCTCCTGCCAGGAAGGCGAGGAGCAGTACTGCGAAGCCGGCTTCACTGGCACCTATAACGGCCCGATGTTCGGTGGCGGCGCGAATACCTATGGCGGCTACTCCGACCATATCGTGGTCGATCAGAAATACGTGCTGCGTATTTCGCACACCGACAACCTGGCCGCGGTGGCGCCGCTGCTGTGCGCCGGCATCACCACCTATTCGCCGCTGGCGCACTGGAAGGTGGGCCCGGGTCAGAAGGTGGGGGTGGTCGGTCTCGGCGGCCTGGGCCATATGGCGGTGAAGATCGCCAAGGCGATGGGCGCCACCGTGGTGCTGTTCACCACCTCCGAAAGCAAGCGCGCCGATGCGCTGCGCCTGGGCGCCAGCGAAGTGGTGATCTCCAAGGACGAAGCGCAGATGGCCGCGCAGTACAACACCCTGGATTTCATCCTCAACACGGTGGCCGCACCGCACAACCTGGACCCGTTCCTCAACGCGCTCAAGCGTGATGGCGCCATGGTGCTGGTCGGCGTACCCGAGCAGTCGCATCCGTCGCCGGCCGTGTTCAACCTGGTGATGAAGCGTCGCACCCTGGCCGGCTCGCTGATCGGCGGTATCCGCCAGACCCAGGAAATGCTGGATTTCTGCGCCAAGCACAATATCGTGTCGGACATCGAAACCATCCGCGCCGACCAGATCAACGAGGCCTACGAGCGCATGCTCAAGAGCGACGTGAAGTACCGCTTCGTGATCGATATGGCGACGTTGTTGGATAAGGCGGCCTGATGCGTTATTGCTGAGCAGTCCAGCAAGAGTCCTGCCAGATCCCGGGCAACGGAACCTCACGATTTGAGGTGCGCGGCTCGCTGAACGACCATTGACGAAGCGGCTTCATACCGAACTGTCTGTTGCAGGTATCCAGCCGCGCGTTGGGATGGCGCAGCCGCAGCGATAGTTTGTGCCGGCACGATGGTACTTGCTTTCCAGTCATCGAGTTGCGCGCCTCACGCCGCAGCCGGTTCCTGGACCTGCGCGTTCACCCCGAGCAGCTGCACGATGCTGCCGGCCGCGTCGCGGCCTTCGGCCACTGCGGTGACCACCAGGTCGGCGCCGCGTACGCAGTCGCCGCCGGCGAACAGGCGCGGGTTGCTGGTCTGGTAGGGCAGGCGGCCATTGCCGTCGGCCGGGGCGACGATGCGGCCGTTGCTGCCGGCTTCCACGCCCTGCGAGGACAACCAGTCGGGCAGGGTGGGCGAGAAGCCGAAGGCGATGATCACCACGTCCGCCTCCAGCAGCGATTCGCTGCCTTCCACCGGCACCGCGTTGCGGCGGCCGCTGGCATCGGGCTCGCCTAATTTGGTTTCCACCACGGTCACGCCGATGGCTTCGTCGTCGGCGCCGGATTCGATCGACAGCGGCTGGCGGTTGAACAAAAAGCGCACGCCTTCTTCGCGGGCGTTGGCGACTTCGCGTGCGGAGCCGGGCATGCTCGCTTCGTCGCGGCGATAGGCGCAGGTGACCTTGGCCGCGCCCAGGCGAATGGCGCTGCGCACGCAGTCCATGCCGGTGTCGCCACCGCCCAGCACCACCACGCGCTTGCCGTTGAGATCGGGCAGGGCGAGCTGGTCTTCCCAGCCGGCGATCGGCCGGCCGTGCGGGTCGTTGCCGCTGACGATGCGGCTGTTCTGCACCAGGAACGGCAGGGCCGGCAGCACGTTCTTGAGGTCCTGCCCGGGCAGGCCGCCGTCGGTGTAGCGATAGGCGCCGGTGCCCAGGAACACCGCGTCGTATTCGCCCAGCAACTGCTCGATGCTGATGTCGCGACCGATCTCCACGCCCAGGCGGAACTGCACGCCCATGCCTTCGAGGATGTCGCGGCGCTTGCCGATCACCGACTTGTCCAGCTTGAAGCTGGGGATGCCGAACTGCAGCAGCCCGCCGATCTGCTCGTAACGGTCGTAGACCACCGCTTCGATGCCGGCACGTGCCAGGCGATCGGCACATGCCAGACCTGCAGGGCCTGCGCCGATCACCGCCACGCGGTGGCCGCTCGGCTGCACGTTGCCCAGGTCCGGGCGCCAGCCCATCTTGAAGGCGGTATCGACAATGTATTTCTCCACCGCACCGATGGTGACCGCGCCGAATTCCTCCAGCGTGCAGCTGCCTTCGCACAGGCGGTCCTGCGGACACACCCGCCCGCACACTTCCGGCAGCGGGTTGGTGGAGTGGCACAGCGCAGCGGCTTCTTCGAGGCGGTTTTCCTGCACCAGCTGCAGCCACTGCGGGATGGCGTTGTGCACCGGGCATTTCCAGCTGCAATACGGGTTGCCGCAGTCCAGGCAACGGCCGGACTGGTACTGCGCATCGGCCTTGTCGAACTTGCCGTACAGCTCGCCCCAGTCGCCGGACGTACGCAGTTCCACCGGAATGCGCGTGGGCATGGTCCGGGGCAGGTCGAGGAATTGGAAGGCTTGCTTGCGGCTCATAGGGCTGGGATTCGGGAGTTGGGATTGGGGATTCGCAACAGCGGGCGACGGGGGGCGGACGCGGTGCGAATCTCGAACAAACAATCACGACGCTGGAAGGCCGGGAGTGGAGATTCGGGAATCGGGATTCGCATAGCTTGAGCGAATCCCCAATCCCGACTCCCCAATCCCGTCACTCAGGCGGCACGCCTGAGCGACTCTGTCAGCGACTCGATGCTGGCGGCCTTGGGTTTGACCAGCCAGAACTTGCCGATGTAGTCGCGGAACTCGTCCAGGATCTGCTGCGCCCAGATGCTGCCGGTGAGCTCGCGGTGGCGGCTGATCAGGGTATGCAGGTGCTGGCGATGGTTCTCGAACCCTTCCGCGGAGACACGGTGGATGTCGATCAGTTCGTGGTTGTAGCGGTCCACGAAGTCGCGTTCGATATCCAACACGTAGGCCAGGCCGCCGGTGAAGCCGGCGCCGAAGTTCAGGCCCACCTTGCCCAGCACCAGCACCACGCCGTCGGTCATGTATTCGCAGCAGTGGTCGCCGGCGCCTTCCACCACAGCCAGCGCGCCGGAGTTGCGCACCGCAAAGCGTTCGCCCGCGCGGCCAGCGGCGAACAGTTCGCCGCCGGTGGCGCCGTACAGGCAGGTGTTACCCACAATGGGGGTGCTGCGGGCCTCGAAGCGCGCACCGCGCGGCGGACGCACCACCAACCGGCCGCCGGCCATGCCCTTGCCGACGTAGTCGTTGGCTTCGCCTTCCAGTTCCAGCTGCAGGCCGCCGGCGTTGAACGCGCCGAAACTCTGCCCGGCGGTGCCGCGGAAGCGCAGGTTCAACGGCGCATCGCTCATGCCGTGGTTGCCGTGCGCGCGTGCGATGGCACCGGACAGGCGCGCACCGATCGAGCGGTCGGTGTTGTGGATCAGGAAGCGATGGTCGCCGCCGGTCTTGTGGGCGATGGCACCGGCCAGCAAGCCGTCCATCTGCGTGGCCAGGCTGTCCGGCGATTCGTACAGGCGCTGGGCGGCGCAATGGCTGCCGTCGTAGCGGGCATGCGTCAGCAGGCGCGACAGGTCGACCTTGACCCCGGCACGCGGCGAGACGTCCAGCTGTTCGAGCAGGTCGGTACGGCCGACGATGTCGTCCAGCGAACGCACGCCCAGATACGCCAGCCACTGGCGCACCTCTTCGGCCAGCAGGCGGAAGAAATGCTCCACGCGCTCCGGCAGGCCGGTGAAGTAGCCGGCACGCAGGCGCTCGTCCTGGGTGGCCACGCCGGTGGCGCAGTTGTTGAGGTGGCAGATGCGCAGATACTTGCAGCCCAGCACGATCATCGGCGCGGTGCCGAAGCCGAAGCTGTCGGCGCCCAGCAGCGCGGCCTTGACCACGTCCAGGCCGGTCTTCAGGCCGCCGTCGGTCTGCAGGATGGTGCGCTCGCGCAGGTCGTTGGCCACCAGCGCCTGGTGCGACTCGGCCACGCCCAGTTCCCACGGCACGCCGGCATAACGGATCGAGCTGACCGGGCTGGCGCCGGTGCCGCCGTCGTGGCCGGACACGGTGATCAGATCGGCGCCGGCCTTGACCACGCCGGCGGCAATGGTGCCGACACCGGCATGGGCCACCAGCTTCACCGACACCAGCGCGGTCGGATTGACCTGCTTGAGATCGTAGATCAGCTGGGCCAGATCCTCGATCGAATAGATGTCGTGGTGCGGCGGCGGGCTGATCAGGCCGATGCCGGGCTTGGCGTAGCGCAGCCGCGCGATCAGCTCGTTGACCTTGTGGCCGGGCAGCTGTCCGCCTTCGCCGGGCTTGGCGCCCTGGGCGACCTTGATCTGCAGCACTTCGGCGTTGACCAGATATTCCGGCGTCACACCGAAGCGGCCGGAGGCCACCTGCTTGATCTTGGAGCGTTTCTCGGTGCCATAGCGGGCCGGGTCTTCGCCGCCTTCGCCGGAATTGCTGCGCCCGCCCAGGCGGTTCATCGCAATGGCCAGCGCTTCGTGCGCCTCGGGCGACAACGCGCCCAGGCTGATCGCGGCGGTGTCGAAGCGACGCAGCACATCTTCGGCCGGGGCTACCTCGTCCAGCGGGGTCGGGGTGTCGGCGCGCTTGAGCTGGACCAGATCGCGCAGCGTGGAGGCCGGGCGCGCATGCACCGCATCGACGTACTTCTGCCAGTCGCCGGCATCGCCGGTGCGGGTGGCGCGCTGCAGCGTCATGACCACGTCGGGGTTGTACATGTGGTACTCGCCGCCGTGCACGTACTTGAGCAGCCCGCCCACTTCCGGCTTGAGCTGGTCGTTCCAGGCGCGTGCGGTGAGCTCGCGCGCCTCGGTATCCAGGCGCGACAGGCCCACGCCGCCGATGCGCGCGGGTGTCTCGGCAAAGCACAGCTCCACCACGTCCGGGTCCAGCCCGACGATCTCGAACAACTGCGCGCCGCGGTAGCTGGCGATGGTGCAGATGCCCATCTTGGAAATGATCTTGGACAGGCCCTTGTAGATGCCCTTGCGGTAGCGGCGGCCGATCTGCGACTGCTCGCCGCCCTTGCTCAGCTGCAGGATGCCGCGCCTGCCCAGGTCGAACAGGGTCTGGTAGGCCAGATACGGATACACCGCCGTGGCGCCGAAGCCAAGCAGGCAGGCCATGTGGTGCGCATCGCGCGCGGTGCCGGTTTCGATGATCAGGTTGACGTCGCAGCGCAGGCCCACCTTGCACAGGTGGTGATGCACCGCGCCGGTGGCCAGCAGCGCATGCGCCATCGGCCGGTCCGGCACCGGGTAACGGTCCGACAGCAGCAGCATCACCGCGCCGTCGCGGGCGGCGGCTTCCACCTCCTGGCAGATGCGTTCCAGCCCGGCCTTGAGGCCTTCTTCCACGCTGTAGGACAGGTCGATCAGGCGGTTGCGCGCGACGTACTGCTCCATCTTCAGCAGCTGACGCAGCTTGCGCTGGCTGAGCACCGGCGAGTTGAGGATGACGTGGTTCACCGTCTCCGCACCGGCATGGAAGATGTTGGTCTCCTTGCCGAGCTGGGTGGTGAGCGACATCGCGATGCCTTCGCGCAGCGGGTCGATCGGCGGGTTGGTGACCTGCGCGAAGGCCTGGCGGAAGTAGTCGTACAACGGCCGGGTCTGGCGGCTGAGCACCGCCATCGGGGTGTCGTCGCCCATCGAGCCGGTGGCTTCCTGCTCGGTCTCGGCCAGCGGGCGCAGGATCTGCTCCACTTCCTCGGTGCTGAGCTGGAACAGCTTGTGGTAGCTGCGCAGGGTCTGCTCGCTGAAGGGTTCTTCCACCAGCGAGGGGTCGATCAGTTCGGTCTGCAGGTAGGTCACGCCCTGCTGCAGCCATTGCTTGTACGGGGCGCGTGCGCGGTTGATGCGGTCGATCGCGTCCGAGTCCAGCAGGTCGCCGCGCTTGAGATCGATGGCCATCATCTCGCCCGGGCCCAGCTTGCCCTTGCGGGTGATGCGCTCGGCCGGCAGCTCCCATACGCCGGCTTCGGAGGCCACCAGGAAGTGGCGGTCGGAGGTCAGCATCCAGCGCGCCGGGCGCAGGCCGTTGCGGTCGAGCATGCAGGCGGCATAGCGGCTGTCGCAAGCGACGATGCCGGCCGGGCCGTCCCACGGCTCGGTGTTGAGGCCGTAGAACTCGTAGAACGCGGCCAGGTCGGCGTCCTTGAACTCCAGCGACTGGGTCGCCGGCGGCACCAGGATGCGCAATGCCTGCAGCAGATCCATGCCGCCGGCGATCAGCAGCTCCAGCATGTTGTCCAGGCTCTGCGAATCGGAGCCGTGCATGGAGATCACCGGGTCGAACTGCGCGATATCGAAGCGCGGGGTCTGCCACACCTTGCTGCGCGCCTGCGCCCAGCGGCGGTTACCCTCGATGGTGTTGATTTCGCCGTTATGGGCGAGCAACCGGAACGGGTGCGCCAGCGGCCAGCGCGGCAGCGTGTTGGTGGAAAAGCGCTGGTGAAAGACGATCGCGCTGGAGGACAGGTTGCTGCGCTGCAGGTCCGGATAGAACGTGCTCAGCTTGTCCGGCAGCACCATGCCCTTGTAGCTGATGCCATTGGGCGAGAGCGTGGTGACATAGAAGTCCTGCACGCCCTGCAGCTGCTGCTCGGCGCGGCGGCGCGCCAGGAACAGCGCCAGGGTGAAGGCGTCTTCGGTCTGCTCCGCACCGGCATCGACGAACACCTGTTCGATGCGCGGCAACGTATCGCGCGCCAGCTGGCCGCACACGCTGTCGTCGGTGGGCACCACGCGCCAGCCGCGGAAGTGCACGCCGGCGCTGTGCAGCTGGGTTTCCAGTTCGGCGCGACAGCGCGCGGCATCGCTTTCGTCCAGCGGCAGGAACACCACACCGGCCGCGTAGCGCGTCCCCAGCGCAATGCCGGCATCGCGCGCCAGCCCGCGCAGGAATGCATCGGGTTTGCGAATCAATAAGCCGCAGCCATCGCCGGTGAGCCCGTCGGCGGCCACGCCGCCACGGTGGGTCATGCGCGAGAGCGCTGCAATCGCGGTATCGACCAGCGAACGGGAAGGCTGGTCGTCCAGCTGGGCGACCATGCCAAAGCCACAGGCGTCGCGTTCGTCGCGCACGCTGTTGTAGAGACCGTCGTCGTTGAGCCCTTGGCGAGTGCGGGGGGCCATGTCTGCCTCTTAGCGATCTTGGAAGAGCGGCGACGACGTTGCAGCGCTCGATCCGTGGAGCGTTTCGAAGAGGTCACCGGATGATCGACTAGACCACAGTTGATGCGGTGCCGCAATACACCGTTACAGCTGCAACGAGAACCGCGCAAATCCCTTGCGGCAGCTGGCTTGGCGCAGCTCCTGCAAGCGCTGCCAAGCGCTGCTCAGCCGCAGCGCACCGAGGTGACGAGGTTCTTGGCATCCACTTCCAGATTCAGCCGCTCGCCGTTGAATTCCATGGTCACCATCTGACCAGGCTTGAGTACGCGCACCGACTTGGCGCCGGCATCGCTGCGCGCCTGTTCGCTCACTGCATCGGTCACCGGCTGGCCCACCAGCGACTGCACCTGAGTGGCGTCGCAGTTGCCGATCGGCGGCGCGTCGGGGGCCGCGTCGGGTGCAGGCGCGGAGGCCTGTTCGGCCGCGTGCTGGGCCTTGGCTGCGACGGCTTCCTGCTCGTCGGGTTGTGGCTTGTTGCAGGCGCTCAACGCAGCCAGTACGACCAGGGTGCAAGTCAGACGGGCAATAGGCAGGACAGCGCGCATCGACGACTCCAGCAAAGGGGGAGGCCCAAGCATAAGCACAATTTGCACAACCGGCATGGCTTGCGCACACG
Source organism: Xanthomonas cassavae CFBP 4642 (assembly GCF_000454545.1). Classification (NCBI taxonomy): domain Bacteria; kingdom Pseudomonadati; phylum Pseudomonadota; class Gammaproteobacteria; order Lysobacterales; family Lysobacteraceae; genus Xanthomonas; species Xanthomonas cassavae. The sequence continues at coordinate 171,846 of NZ_CM002139.1, read as the reverse complement.
CCGTTGTCATTGCGTTGACGTGGCCTAGTCCTGCCCGGCCCAACAATCGACCGACCACCTTCGATGTGCATGCAATGAAAGCCAAACGCGTCCTTCGCAATGCCGCCGTCGCGGCCAGTACTGCCGGCAAGCTCGCGGCTGTCGCCACCGGTGCAGCGGTGGCCACGGCCGCGGTCGCCACCGCTGCCGCCGTTGCACAGGCCAAGGTCACCGCGCGCGCCGCAGGGCTGACCTACGTCAACGACCAGCAACCCGGCATCAGCCGGCGCAGGGCCGGCAAGAGCTTCAGCTACCGCAGTGCGGATGGGCAGCGCATTGCCGATGCCGATACCTTGCAGCGCATCCGTGCGCTGGCCATTCCACCGGCCTATACCGAGGTGTGGATCTGCGCCAAGCCCAACGGCCATCTGCAGGCCACCGGGCGCGATGCGCGACGGCGCAAGCAGTACCGCTATCACGTCGACTGGGCGCAGGTGCGCGGCGAAGGCAAGTTCGAGCGCGTGATCGCCTTCGGCACCGCATTGCCGAAACTGCGCCGCCGCCTGCGTCGCGACCTGGGTTTACCGGACTTCCCGCGCGAAAAGGTCCTGGGCATCGTGGTGGCGTTGCTGGCCGACACCCTGGTGCGCGTGGGCAATGCCGAGTACGCGCGCAGCAACCGTTCGTACGGGTTGACCACGCTACGCAACCGGCACATGGAATTTCTCAAGGGCGGCCGCGCCCGGCTGAAATTCCGCGGCAAGAGCGGGCAGGAGCACGACATCGAGGTGGACGACAAGCAGCTGGTCAAGCTGATTCGGCAGTGCCAACAACTGCCGGGGCAATCGTTGTTCCAATACCGTGACGACGATGGCCAGCTGCAGCCGGTGGACTCGGGCGAGGTCAACGACTACCTACGCGAGGCGATGGGCGAGGACTTCACGGCCAAGGATTTCCGTACCTGGGGCGGCACGTTGGCCGCATTGCAACGCCTGGCCCGGCTGCCGTTACCCGAGCGCAGCAGCGAACGTGCGCTCAAGCAGGTGCAGAACGACGTCATCCGCGAGGTGGCCGACGCCCTGGGCAATACGCCCTCGGTGTGCCGCAAGGCCTATATCGACCCCTGCGTGTTCGAGGGCTGGCGTGCCGGCGAACTGCAGGCGATGGCCACCGGCGTGCGCGGCGAGCGCCAGTGGGAGGCAGCCACGCTGAAGTTCCTCACTGCCTCGCGTGCCAAGCTAAAGACGACCACCAAGAGCAATTCGAAACGCAAGTGAATGGGCTGGATCGGGAACCGAAAAGCCGCGATGCTTTTCGAATCCCGAATCCCGAATCCCGAATCCCGAATCCCGAATCCCGAATCCCGAATCCCGAATCCCGAATCCCGATTCTTAGCCGCAATACACCGCAGTGATGTTGTTGTTCGGCCCGGTCTCGATGGTGAGGTGTTCGCCGCCGCTGGCACTGGCACCCTGCGCCGGATCGGCCAGCCCGCTGGCGGTGGTGCCGCCGGTGGCGCGTTCGCCCGGACGCACGCTCACCTGCAGGCTGTCGCTGTCCACACGCGCGCGCTCCACGGTCTGCCTGGCCGCAGCCAGGCCCACGATGCCGCGCACGCTGTCGATATGGCATTGGCCGGAGATCACGCCGTCGATCGGCTGCACCTGTGCCACCTGATTGGAGGCGCAGGCCGACAACAATACGGTAGCTGCAAGAGAAACAACAAGACGGATCACAAGGCGCTCCCAAGGTGAAGATCCAGTGCAGCGTGCGTGGAGTGACGTCGCCGTGGCATGAAGATTGCCTAATTTTGCGGCGTCGCCTGGATCGTTGACGGCGGGTAGGCCTGAATCATCCACAGCGGGTAGACTGAGTCGGTCGCCACGAGGAGCATGGAATGGGTCGATGCCAGTCGCTGTATCCCGATACCGGCAGGCAGCTGATGGCACTGTGTGCCCCAGCCACCTGCAATGTCGTCCTCCCGCGGTCCTGATCGCCGCCACGCGTCGTGCGCATCATCCTGGCTACCGAATCGATTCGTCACCCGCTCACCGGCGTAGGACGTTATACGCAGGAGCTTGCCGTGCATCTGGCGCGCTTGCCGCAGATCGAGTCGTTGCAGTACCTGCACGGGCGACGCTTGGTGCAGCAACGCCCCGACCCAGGATCGGCATCCACGGTGACACCGTGGATGCGCGATCGTTTCTCGCGCATCGAGGTTGCCACGGATGCCTACCGACGTCTCAATAACCTGGCCAAGGCGCGTGCCCTGCGCGGGCAGAAGGCGTTGTTTCATGGGTGCAACTACTACGTCCCTGCGTATGCAGGTCCGAGCATCGCGACGTTCCACGACATTTCGGTCTATCGCTGGCCGCAGTGTCACCGTGCCGACCGGGTGCGCTACATGCGCAAGGAGCTGGCGCTGGCGGTGCGACGCGCACAGCTGATCGTGACGGTGTCCGAGTTCTCGCGGCAGGAGATCGCCGCACATTTCCGGTTGCCGCTCGAGCGTGTTCGCGCGATTCCATTGGCGGCAGATGCGGCATTCCGCCCGCATGCCCCGGCCGAGCTGGCTGCGCCGCTGCAAGCACTGGGCCTGGAGACCGATGCGTACTGCTTATGCGTGAGTACCATCGAACCGCGGAAGAACATCGACATCCTGCTGACAGCATATGCTGCCTTGCCCGCCGCATTGCGCGTTCGCTACCCGTTGGTGATCGCTGGCCACAGCGGCTGGTCGAGCGAGTCTCTGCATGCGCGCATGCAACGTGCCGAACAGGCCGGTTGGCTGCGCTATCTCGGTTATGTCCCACAAGACAGCTTGCCGGCGCTGGTGGCCGGTGCGCGCCTGTTCGTGTTTCCCTCGCTCTACGAAGGCTTCGGTCTTCCGGTACTGGAGGCAATGGCCAGCGGCACGCCGGTCCTTTGTTCGTCCGCGTCGGCATTACCGGAAGTGGCTGCCGATGCCGCGGCACTGTTCGATCCTGCAGACAGCACTGCCTTGGCCCAATTGCTGGCGAGAGGTATCGACGATGCGGTCTGGCGCCAGGCCGCGAGTCGGGCCGGGCTGCAGCGCGCCGCCCAGTTCAGCTGGCAGCGTTGCGCTGCAGCGACGGCCGACGTCTACCGACACGTGTTGGCCGCTTGAGCCCCGCATCCTCTCCGCTGCGGGTGCTGCACGTCTACAAGACCAGCTTGCCCGAGACGATGGGCGGAACCGAACAGGTCATACGCACGCTCGCCATGCAATCGCACCGGTATGCCGTGCACAGCGAAGTGGCGACTCTCTGTGCCGATGACCGTCTGGCGGGGATCAGCGCGCAGGGGCCCTACACGTTGCATCGCTTTCAACGCGACTTCGAAGTGGCCTCGATGCCGGTGTCGATGCGCTTGCTGCGGCACTTCGCGCGCCTGGCCCGGCGCTTCGACCTGATCCACTACCATTATCCTTGGCCGTTCATGGATCTGCTGCACCTGGCGGGCGCAGCCCGAACGCCCTCGGTGCTGACGTATCACTCCGACATCGTGCGGCAACGACACCTGCTGCGCCTGTATCGGCCGCTGCAACGACGATTTCTCGACCGCGTTGACCATATCGTTGCGACGTCGCCGAATTACCGCGCCACCAGCCCGGTCCTGGCCGGTTATCAGCCCAAGCTGAGCGTGATACCGATCGGACTGGACCAATCCAGCCACCACACTCCGGACACCGAACGCGCGCAGCGCTGGCGCACGCGGCTGGGCCCGCGGTTTTTTCTGTTCGTCGGCGTCCTGCGTTATTACAAGGGTCTGCAATACCTGCTGCAGGCCGTTCGCGAGACGCAGATCCCGGTGGCCATCGTTGGAGACGGGCCGGAAGGCGCACGTTTGCGCCAGCAGGCGCGGCAACTCGGCTTGACCGATGTCCACTTTCTGGGCGTGCTTGACGAGGCCGACAAGCATGCCTTGCTGTCGCTTTGCGAAGGGCTGGTGTTTCCCTCGCATCTGCGTTCGGAAGCGTTCGGAATTACCTTGCTGGAGGCGGCGATGCATGCCAAACCGATGATTTCCTGTGAAATCGGCACAGGAACCAGTTTTGTGAATGTCGCTGGGCAGACCGGCCTGGTGGTGGCGCCGGCCGATCCGGTGGCCTTACGCGATGCAATGCGTTATCTATGGAACCATCCGCAGGTGGCCAGCGCGTTGGGGCGGGAGGCGTTGAGCCGCTATCGGCAGCACTTTACCGGTGCGGCGATGGTGCACTCCTATGCTGCGCTCTATCGGCAGGTGCACGCTTCCGCCGGTTAGGCCGTCATGTTGAAGAACGCCAAGGATGAAGGGAGAGGGATGCTGATCAATTCATGCGCATGCTGGCTAGTCCACCGCAGGGCCGCGACAGCCGGATGAGCTCGCTCGACCCACTGCTGCCACGTGCCGCCGCTGCCCCCAGGCTATCCAATGATCTGCTGGGGTCGGTTGCCGCCCTGGTGAAAGTCGCCGACATGGTCGTTGTGGCAGGCAGCGGGCTGCTCGCCTATGCCCTGCGTGTCGATCAACTGGCGTTGCCGGAGGCCCCTCGCTACACCTATGCGCTGCTCGCCGCAGCGGCGCTCACGCTGCTGGTGTTCGGGCGCCTGTCGCTCTATCGCCAAGGACCGCAGCTGGCGCCGACGATGGTAGCGGGGCGCGTGTTGACGGGGTGGGCGATCGTGCTGAGCGTGTTGATGTCGATCAGCTTTCTGAGCGCAACCGGCGCGGCTTTCTCGCGTTTACTGGGCGGGATGCGGCGGTGTCGGTCTGCTGGGCGTGCGACAAGCCATGAAGGGGACGCTTGCCTGGTTGTATCGCCACAACATCGGGCGGCGGCGTATCGCCCTGCTCGGTCCGCCCGAGCGCACCGCCGAGCTGGCGACGAGGATCCAGCAGCAGCCGTGCACCGGGATTGAATTGCTCCAGGTACCGTCTGACCTTGCGCTCGGCAGCATGGCTGGATTGTCGTGCTGGCTGGAAGCCCGGCATGTCCGAGACGTGTGGGTCACCTGGCCGATGCGCGAAGAGGCGCGGCTTCGTCAGAGCATCGCCCAACTGGATGCGTGCTGCGTGGACGCACGCTGGATTCCGGATCTGTCCGCGGTTTATCCGGGTCAGTCGTGCCTGGAAGACGTGACCGGCCTGCCGATGATGTCACTGTCGGTACGTCCGCTGACGGGTATGTCGCGCATGCTGAAGGAGGCGACCGACCGCGTGTTGGCCACGGCGGTCGTGCTGACCAGCGCCCCGCTCATGCTGGCCCTGGCCGCGGGCGTCAGGCTTTCCGGCCCCGGACCGGTGCTGTTCCGGCAGATGCGGCATGGATGGGACGGGCGCCCGTTCCAATTATGGAAGTTTCGCAGCATGCAGGTGCACGATGCGGCAAGCGCAGCGCCGCAGACCTGCCGGGGAGACCCTCGGGTCACCCGCTTCGGAGCGTTTCTGCGGCGCACCAGCCTCGACGAATTGCCGCAGTTCCTCAATGTCCTGCAAGGACACATGGCCATCGTCGGACCGCGACCGCATGCGGTTGCTCACAACGCGCAATATCAGCAATTGGTGCCGAACTATCTGCAGCGTCAGCGGGTCAAGCCGGGCATCACCGGTTGGGCCCAGGTCAACGGCCTACGCGGCGAGACCGACACCGTGGAAAAAATGCGCCAACGCGTCCAACACGATCTTTCCTACATCCAGCATTGGTCGCTCTGGCTGGATCTGAGCATCATCGCGCAGACCTGCGTGATCGTGCTGTTTGACCGCGACGCCTATTGAACACGGATCGGGAGTCCCATGCACATCACCTATGTTCTCGGCACCCGCCCGGAAATCATCAAACTGGCATCGCTGATCGCGGCCAGTTTGCGCGATGGGCTGCATTTTTCGATCGTCCATACCAACCAGCACTACGACGAAGCGATGGACCGGGTGTTCTTCGACGAGCTGGGTCTGCCTCCGGCCGACTACAATCTCGGCGTAGGCTCCGCGCCGCATGGCGTGCAGATCGGACGGATGTTATGCGGAATCGAACCGGTGCTGGCGAAGCTGCAGCCGGATGTCGTGGTGGTGCAGGGCGACACCAATAGCGCCTTGGCAGGCGCCATGGCTGCCAACAAACTGGAGATTGCCGTTGCCCATGTCGAGGCCGGTCTGCGCAGTCGCGATCGCAGCATGCCCGAGGAAGTCAATCGCGTTCTGATCGACCACTTGTCCGATTACCTGTTCTGCCCAACCGCGCTGCAGGCGCAGATCCTGCACGACGAAGGCCTGACCGGTGCACGCATCCGCATCACCGGTAACACCGTCGCCGATGCGACGCTGGCGCACGCCCAGACCGCACTGCGACGGTCGACGATCCTGCAACGCCTGGGGCTACCTGAAGGCGGCTATCACCTGCTCACCTGCCACCGCCGGTCCAATACCGAAGACCCCGTGCATTTTGCTGCCCTGATGCAGGCAGTTACCTCGATCTCCGAGGCCGAAGGCCTGCCATTGGTGTTTCCGATGCACCCGCGCCTGGATGCGCTGGGAAGCGCTGCGGCCCAGCGGCATCGGACGTTGCGCGCGATTGGGCCGGTCGGTTATCTGGATATGCTGGCACTCCAGCAGGGTGCGGCCCTGATCATGACCGATAGCGGCGGGATCCAGGAGGAGGCGTGCATCCTGCAGCGCAAATGTCTGGTGCTGCGCACCAATACCGAGCGGCCGGAGACCTTGCAGATCGGTGGGGCAGAGCTCCCCCATAGCCTGGACGAGGTTGCGCTGCGCTCTGCCGCCGATCGTCTGCTGGGACGCTCGGTGACATGGCGCAACCCGTTCGGTGATGGGCATGCGTTTCGCTGCATTCTCGATACGCTGCTGGCGCGGGACGAACGGGCCTACGTCCCGCGTCAACGCCTGCAGCACGCCTGAGCTCGTCGCGTCGATGGCACTGACTGCGCAAGCCGATTACAACAACCCCAATTCGCTCAGTGCGCGTCTGCGTGCACGGCGCTTGCGCTTGTTCCTGGAGATGGTACGCGCCTGCCATAAGCGCCAAGGTCATTGCCGGGTGATCGACGTCGGCGGCACGCTCGCCTACTGGGCGCACGTGCCGGACGCCTTCTTCGCCGAATATGCCTGCGAAGTGACGGTGGTCAATCTCGACGACTCCGCGCAGCCCACCGCACGACCGTTTCTGCGTTCGCAGCAGGGCGACGGCTGTGCGTTGGCCTTTGCCGACAATGCGTTCGACATCGCCCACTCCAATTCGGTGATCGAGCACGTGGGCGATGCCGCGCGCATGCACGCATTCGCAGACGAAATCCGTCGCGTGGCCACGCAGTACTACGTGCAGACGCCCAATTACTGGTTTCCGATTGAGCCACATTATCTGGCGCCCGGCGTCCAATTCCTGCCACGCGCCTGGCAGGCAGAGTTGTTGTACCGGGTTCCCCTGGGCCGCATCGATCGTCCGCAGACGCGGGCGCAGGCGCGTTGTTTCGTGGACGATATTCGCCTGCTGCGTAAGCGCGACATGGCGCGTCTATTCCCGGACGCTACGCTGATCGCCGAGCGCTGGTACGGCCTCAACAAGTCCTGGATTGCGGTGCGTCGCTGAGCACGCAGTGGCGGGCGTACAGCAGGGCGAGGGCCAATGCCGCATGCAGGGAAAAAGGATAGAACAACAGATAGAAGTCGAACACGTTCAAGCCAGCCAGGAACAACAACCAGATCAGCGCCCAGCCGCGTTCGGCAGGAGTGCGTAGTAGCGGGACCCAGAGCGTCCACAGCAGGCACAGACAGGCCAGTAATCCGCACAGGCCGGTTTCCGACAACACCGCCAGCAGACCGTTGTGCGCATGCAGTTCGCCGCGATCGAAGCGGCCACCGGTGTAATCGGGAACCAGAAACTGAAAGACGCCCGCACCGAGCCCGAACCATGGATGGCTGCGCCATGCCTTGATCGCACCGGACCATAGATAGGTGCGTCCCAGCGAGAGCGCGGTCAGCGTGGTTTCGTGCATCGCGCCGGTCATCTCCGCGTAGCGTTGGCGCAGGACGAAGCCGGCAACGGCCAGCAGGCCGAGCGAGGCGATCCAGGCCGTGCGGCGGACAGGACGTGGCCCGCCGCGCCGCGACCATGCCCACCAGAGGATCAACGCGGCCACCGGCAACAACGGGTTGCGCGCCTCACTCAATGCCAGCGCCGCGACGGCAGCCAGTACTGCCGCAGCCAGCTGCTTGCGACCGACCTCGTTGCGCTGGTACAGCTGGATCGTCAGCAACGCGACGATGACGGAGGTTGCCGCCAGCAGTGCCGGATGGTCGTACATGCCTGATACCCGCGGCAGGTACTTGAAGCTGTCCTGCGCATGGAAGGCCAGCGACCACTCCAGTGCCGGCGGCCACTGCAGCCGCACGGCCATGCCCAGCGCGAGATTGATCCACACCGCGATCAACGCGGCCAGTGTTGCGGCGCGTGGCCAACGTGGCGAAGCCACCGCCAGATTGAGCAATGCCCATAGCCACAGCAAGGCGGTGGCGTAACGCACGGCATACTTGAATGCCAATGCCGGATGATCGGACGCCAGGACCGATGCGGCCAGCGCGGCCATGCACAGCAGAATCGACAGCAATGGCCAGCGCAGGCATGCGGGAACGCCATGCCGCCACAGCGCCCATGCGCCCAGGCCGAGCGCGGCGCCGCGGATAGCCATCGATCCCAACGACAGACCGACCCCGAAGTAGCGTCCGGTCAGCACGACTTGCTGCAGACAGAACAGCAGATAGATGCCCAGGCAGATGGTCACCAGCCCGGCCTGCGCTGGCCGCTTAGCAGCCGCGCCCGCTGTCATGTGCGCCAGGTCGTGAGCGCCTGCGCCCGGTAGCGTCTGCTGAGACGCGCGCGCACCAACAGCAACAGATACGCTCCATTGGTGCGCAGATAGCGCCAGGCCAGGCGGCGTGGTTCCAGCGCGAGCCGAAACAGCCACTCCATGCCAAACCGCTGCATCAGTCGCGGTGCCCGCGGCAACATCCCCGACAGCACGTCGAACGAGCCGCCCACCCCCATGGCCACCGGGACACCCAAGGTCTGCCAGTGTTTTTCCAGGAACAGCTCCTTCTTTGGCGAGCTGATGCCGATGAAGAGGTAGCGCACACCGGACTGACGGATCGCCGCGATGACCGATGGTTCTTCTGCATCGCTGAAATAGCCATCGCGCACGCCGGCAATATGCAGCCCGGGCCACGCCGTGCGCAGGCGCTCGGCGGCGGCGGCCACTACCGCCGGACGGGCGCCGAGCAGATAGACGCCGGCGCCGCTGCTGGCAGCCTGACTGCACATGTCCTGCATCAGATCGATACCGGCCCTGCGCGCCGGCACGTCCGCCCCGAACCAGTGCAGGCCCAGGCTGATGCCTGCGCCATCGATGTGCACCACTTCGGCCTGCTCCAGCGCCTGGCGCAGCGGCGCCTGTGCGCGCGCATCGATCAGCTTGGCCACGTTCAAGCCCTCCACCCGGATCGGCGCGCCGCCTTCGGCGGCATGCTGTGCACGCAGCAGAATCTGCGCGGGGGAAACGAGGTCCAACGGACATCCGAAAAAGGACAGGCGAGCAGGTGGTCTGTTCACGTTGCGGGTTCCTGTGCGGCCTGTCCATCGTACAGCGTCAGCACCTGCGCTCGCAGGCCTTCCCAGGTGAAGTCCGCCTGGACGTGCGCCATACGCTCCGGCCCGATGCGCTGCTGTCGCTGCACGCCGATGCAGGCGGCCAGCGCTGCGCTGTCGCCGAGCCGGTGCAATGCCGCCTGCAGGCCGATCTGGGCAAGGATCGAGCGATTGCCGGGAATATCGCTGGCAACCACCGGGCAACCGAGCAACAGCATTTCGATCAGCACGGTCGGCATGCCTTCCACCGCCGATGGCAGCACGAAGACATCGGCCAGCGCCGCCATCGTCGCCACCTCGGCATCGCTGACGAAACCGTAGAAGTGCACGCGTGCGGAAACACCCAACGCCACTGCACAGGCCTCCAGCCGTGCCCGATCCGGTCCGCGACCCACCACGTGCAGCACTGCCGCATCCATGGTCGGCTCGGTGAGCGCTGCGATCGCATCCTGCAGCCGTTTGACCGCATCCAGCCGACCGACCGACAACAGCGCAGGCGTGCCGCCCAGTGGTGGGCGTGCCGTCGCGGGCAGGCACTGCTCGGCAGCCAGCACGGCATTGGGTAGCAGCAGGGCCCGTCTGGGCGACAGTCGACGTCGCGAGAGATAGTTCAGCCAATAGGCGGATAACAGCACGGTCGGTTGCGCGCTTCGCAGCAGCGGCTTCTCGATGAGGTGGTCCCAGCACCATTTGCGCACGCGCTTGCTCATCGCAGGGTCGTCGTCGTAATAGCAGTGCGGGGTGTAGATCAGACGCTTGCCGCGCAGCCGGGCCACTGCGGCGGCGGCGGCGGCAATGGGTGTGCGCGCACCATGCACATGCACCACATCGGCCCAGCCGACGTGGTGCCACAGTTGCCAGGCCGTCGCGCGGACCACCGCGTAGCCCTGCGGCCAGACGCCGCTGTCGCTCAGCGGTGCCAGGATCCGCACCGTATGGCCGGCCTGCGTCAGGATCACCGCCAGCCCATGGATATGGCGCGCCACCCCACCGCCACCGCCATGGGGTGCGAAATCCTTGTAGACGTGCAAGACGCGCATCGCTTAGCCCGCGGCCATGTCGGCGGCAGGTCCGGCCTGCGTTGCATTGCCCCTGTATGTGCGCCCGAGCGGCCGTCGGGACAGCAGCAGGCAGTGGCAGTGACGCAAGGCACCTCCGAGCAGTAGCCAGAAACCGCCGGCGCCGGACACGGTCATCGCGTTGTCGGAGGAGATCAAGGTCGTCGCCATGCCAACCAGCAGCCAGAACATCGCCAACGCCAGATGGTCGTCGTGTTGGCGATAGGCGCGCCACAGGACGTGCAGGCTCCAGCCGATAAAGGCCAGGAACAACAGCGCTGCCGGTAGCCCCATCTGATACGCGATGGTGAACACGGCGCCTTCGCCGCCGCCCAGGTCGGTCAGCGCCTGGCGTGCGGCCACCGCACCCTGCCGGCCCAACCCACCGCCCCAGAGCACGACCTGGTGCAGATCAGCCAGATTGCGCTGCAGCGCCCACCAGTGGCCGATGGTGGAGCCGTCGCGAAAGTTCACGGCAGTGACCACGATGCCGTAGGACGCGGCGGCCAGCATCAGCGCGACGCCACTTACCAGCAGCAGCCGTGCCCATGCCGATCGCACCAGTCCGCGTGAACTGACCAGATAGCCCAGCACCCCCACGATGCCAGCCAGCATGGCCCCGCGCGTGCCCGACATCCACACGCCCGCCAGCAACGCCAGGCACACCAGCAGGGCGCGCCACGGCCAGCGCCGCTGCCACAGACCCAGTGCGGTCAGTGCCGCAGTGACGAGGAACTGCCCTTGCGCCAACGGGGCGGCCACCAGCCCGCCGGCCCGGCGGGAGTCATCCTCGCCGCCAAAAAAGTTCCATGGCAGCCGGGTGTCCGGATCGGTGTCCTTGGGAAGCACGCCTTTCACCTGCGCCAGGTAGTCCGGCAACCGCACCGTATGCACCCAGAAATCGGTGTGTGCCAGGTCCCATATACCGAACAAGGCACTGACGATGCCCAACCAGACCAACCAGCGGGCTGCTTGTCGGAAGTCCGCCCGATGCGGCATGCACCAGTAACCGGCGAGCACCAGCAACATCGGTAGCAGGAGCGTTCCAAGCGAGCCGATGACGATGCCGAGCGGCAATCCATGCGCGTATCCGACCGGTGCATAGGCGAGCGCGATCAGCCCGAACATCAGGATCATTGTCAACAACGCACGTGGCATGCGCACCGTCACCAGCGCGATGCCGGCCAGCACGATGAGCGTGCCATCCCGCAACGGCCGCAGCATGGCGGCAGCCGGCAGCGCGCCGCCGTGGTAAAGCCACGCGACCAGCAGATCCCCCAGGTGGACCCATAACAGCACCGCCAGCAGCAGGTACGCACGCTTCATGATGCCGCTGCCAGGCGTTGCGGCCACCGGGCATCGGCGACGAAGGTCTGCTGCAACCAGTGCCGTTGCTGCGCAGCGAATCGCACCCGCGCACCCGCATCGCGGCGCAGCGCACCGATCAGCGCGAACAGCGCGTCGGCATCGGCGGCCTGTTGCAGCGGCCGCCCGACCGCCAACGCATCATGGGAGGCGGACGCGGGCCAGGCCATGCCGATCACATAGTGGCCGCGGCAGGCGGCGTGCAGCAACGCGGTCGAGCAGAAACCCACCACCAGCGCCGGAGGCCCACCGGATTGCAGGATCGCGTGCGGCGGAGGTTGGCAGCGCTGGCGCAGCGGCTGGTCTGCATAGGGATGCATGCCGCGCACTTCCTCCGGGTGCAGCAGGATCCGCACGGCCACGCCGTCGGCCTCCAGCGGCAGCAGATCGCGTGCCAGGGCCAGCAGCTGCGTGGCGAGGGTGGGCCCGTAGATCGGCGTGTGGCTTTGCGACATCAGATACAGCGTTGTCGGTGCCGTAGCGGTATCGAGATCGGTCAGCGCGAGGGCCGGTCCGAAGCCGATGGCCGCCGGAGCGACGCCATGCCGGCCATAGACCTGCGCGCTGCTGGGCCCCCACAGCAGATGATGCCGGGCCCGGACCGGGAAGAACTCGTCGGTCGGCAGGCCATGCTGGACACAAACGCTACGCCAGCCGTCCCCGGCGGCCTGTACCGCCGCGGCGGCGTACATGTCGAAATCGTTGTGCAGCAGCAGCGTGGCTCCGGTGGATGGCGCGCGAAGCGTGCGTTGCCAGGCACCATGCCAGAGGCGCTGCCGGAATACGCAGGCGCGCACGATCCAGAGCGAGGCCACTGCCGGTCCGGTCGTCTTGCGGGGCAGGGCCAGCGCCCGCACCGCCGACCGCCAGCTGGCCCAGGTGGGCCGCGCAGGCAGCTGACCATCGATGCTGCCCCGTAGCCGGGGATGGATCAGCACCGTGCACTCCAAACCCTGCTGGTGCAGATCGGCCAGATAGGGAGCCAGCGCGCCCCAGCCATTGCTGCCCGGCAGTGTCGCCAGCGCTGTCCAGGCGGACAGGGCCGGCGCATCGTGCGGCAGCTGCAGGCACAGCCAGATATCGCGCAGCACGGCCAGCGCGGCACGCAGCCACGCGCCGCGACGGCGACGGGCCAGGAAGTAGATTTCATGACGTACCGAGGCAGCCTCGGCGCCGAACTGGGCATGCACGGCCTGCTGGAACTCAGCGAAGCGCATCGTTTGCCTGGTCCTTGCAAAGCTGGCGGTATCCGCGCCAGCGCTGCAGCTCACCGAACAGGCCTCTGCCGAGCACGCCCATCAGGCCGTGCTTGAGCCGCCGCTGCAGTCGATCCCGACCGCTCCATCCCACCTGGTCCAGGCGTGCGTCGACCGTGGCAACTTCGTGCGGATCTGCCATCGCCAATGGCGCAGCGCTGCGCCGCTGTGCGGGTTGCCGCAGCTGTAGCCAGATGTTGCCGGCCAGGACACCGCGATTGGAATACGGACCGCAGGACACGACCTCCAGGCCTGCCGCCTCGACCAGTCGCCGCAGCAATGGCACTGAAAAATAGCTCAGATGGGCTGGGTGGACGTAGGTGCGCGAGCGCCATCCGCTTATCAGGTCCGGGACTTCGATCCACGCCTGTCCCTCGGGCACCAGGATGCGCGCCAATGCCGCCAGAAACGCGCGCGGATCGGTCAGGTGCTCGAGGACATGGAAGGCGACAACGGCGTCGAACTGCCCATCGGCGACCGCGTCCAGTGCGGGCAGGAACCTCACCGCTGCGCCGTCGAGCAATCCATCGCGATGCGCAGCATCCGGTTCGCAGGCAGACAAGTGCAGGTCCGGACGCAGGACGGCAGCGGCGCCGAGGAAGGCACCGAAGCCGGAGCCGACCTCCAGCACCCTGGCTGCCGGCGCGAGCGCCGGCGCGATCTGCTGCAGCCGGCTGCGCGCGATCCAGCGATCGCCGCGCCAGGCGAAGAAACGCGCTTGGCTACCCCAAGGGATTTCTGCGGGAAACAGCCGGCGATAGTCGTGAACATAGAAATGCTGCAACGCCGCCTCGGTGAGGTCTGGTGCCAGATACACCGCTGCACATGCGCCGCAGCGGCGCAGTTCCTGGCCGGTTCCGACATAGACCTCTGCCCAGACCGTGCGTTGCGCCTGCGTACCGCCACAACAGCGGCAATGCCCATGGTCGGGCGTCCAGGAGTCCTGCGATGTCGGCAGCGCGCTACGCATACACGCTCCGATACCACAGCGCGACCGAGACGGCGAACCACAGCGTGCTGTGGGACCTGCCGCTGGCAAGCTCCTTGCGGAGCCGCGCCACATCCAGCAGCGTGTTCACCCCTGCCGGCAGCGTTGCCAGCGCCTGCTGCAACGGCATGCGGTCGACCAGGAATTGCTCGGCATGCCCGAAGCCGGTGCTCTTGCGCTGCGTGGTCACGCGCGCCGGCAAGCGATCAGCGAACGCGTGTCGCAACATCGCCTTGCCGTGATAGTCGCCCATCCGCTGCAGCGCTGGCGTCGACAGCGCGCGCTCGACCAGGCGATAGTCCAGGAACGGTGCACGGACCTCCACGCCGGCGGACATGCTGTTGCGGTCGGTCATGCGCAACACCATCGGAAGATTGGTCGACAGCACGTCGCTGCGCAGGCGCGCCTGGACGTCCGCTCGCCGATCGACCTGCAGTAGTCGCAACCGTGCCGCCTGGTCGTGCCACAACGCCGAGGACATGCAGGCCACACTTGGCCGATGCCGGCGCAGCAATGCGCCCAGCGGGCCGACCGGCAGATCCCACGCAAGGCGGTTGAGCAGCAGGCGCGGGTCCGCAGCACCGGTGGACAGCAGCCGGATGGCGGTCGGCAGCCGTGCCTGGTGTAGCGCACTGCGTGCGCTCAGGGCCAGGTACAGGCGCACGTATCCACCGAACAGCTCATCGGCGCCCTCGCCATTGAGCACCACCTTGTAACCGGCGGCGCGGATGGCGCGATACATGCGGAAACTCGCCAGTATCGACGGCGTACAGAATGGCTCTTCCTGCGCGGCCACCAGTGCCAGCAGCTCCTCCTCGTCCGGAATCGCGCGGACGCGATGAAGGAAGTGACGCTCGCTCCGCCCCAGCGTGCGCATCAGGCTTGCCGCGGCGTCGGTTTCGTCGAAACCGGCTTGCTCGGCATCGTCGTAGCCGTAGGTGAAGGCGCCGGCGAAGCAGGTACGTGGCAGCGCACCGGCCTGCACGCTGAGAGTGGTCAGGATCGAGCTGTCCAATCCACCCGACAGCAGCGAGACGGTGGGAGCATCCGAGCGCAGACGCAGGCGGGTAGAGTCCTCGAGCAGTTCCACAGTGGCCTGCGCATCCAGCGGTGCAACTGCGCCGGGCAGGGGCCACTGGTGGTATGGCGTGCGCCGGCTGTGACCAGTGGGCGACACCCGGTACAGCCAGCCTGGCGGGACGGCGCGGATGCCTGCGTAAAAGGTCTCGCCGGTGTGGTCGGACAGACCGGTGACCAGGAAGTCGAACACCGCCGCCGGATTGGGGGGCGGGTAACCCCCCAAGCAGGCAGCGATGGCACGGATCTCGCTGGCCAGCACCAGTTGCCGGCCGTCGTGGTGCAGATACAAGGGTTTGACACCCATCCGGTCGCGGCAATAGATCAGATCGCCGCTCGCCTGATCCAGTAGCACCAGGGCCCACATGCCGTTGCAACGTGGGAACAGGTCCTCGCCCCAGGCGCGCCAGCCGTGCAGGATCACCTCGGTGTCGCTGTCGGTGCGGAACGCGTGACCCAACGCCTCCAGTTCGCGGCGCAACTCGAGGAAGTTGTAGATCTCGCCATTGAAGACCACCGTGTTGCCGGTCTCGGTGCAGCGCATCGGCTGGGTGGCGGCGTCGGTCAGGTCCAGGATCGCCAAGCGACGGTGGCCCAACGCAGTGGGCACCGGCTGCTCCAGGCACAGCAGCCCCTGCGCGTCCGGACCGCGGCGGGACAAGGCATCCAGCGCGCGTTCGGCGCGTGCCTGCAACGGCGTTTCCGCCACGAAGCTACGCAGCGCGACTATGCCGCACATGGTGGCCTCCGATTCTGGTGGCTGGACATCTCAATCAAGGTGCAACCAGGCATCACGCGCGCGCCGGCAAGATGGTGCGCAGCAGGCTGCGACATCGCCACACCATCCACGCCACCGGCACCAGCAGCAGCGCCGCCAGGGTCATGGCCACCGGACCGCCACCGAGCGAGACCGCCAGCACTGCCGACAGCAGCGCCGCATAGCCGCCGGCGTTCAAGCGTAATCCGCACAGGTGCAGGCTCGCCGCCGCGATGGCGAGCACGCACAGGAATCGCAGCCATAGCAGCCATTGCGGCGCATGCGCCGCCGCTGCCGCGACTTGCAGCAGCGCGCTGCAAGTCGCGCCGCCCAACAACAACGGAACCAGCATCGCTTCGCGATGGCGTCCGATCAACAGGGCCGACAGCACGCTGCCGAGCAATGTGGTCGCGCCTGCGGCCAGTACCGGGGTGACCCATGGCAGCCACGCGCGTTGCTCGGCACTGCCCCAGGCGGCGGCCGCCAACAGCAGCGCCAACGCACCCACGGCGGCTGCGCCAAGCACCAACGAAACCAGCGTGCCGGCCCAATGATCCCCGGCCGGGCCGCGCGCTTCGGCCACCAACAGGCGGTTGAACTGGTTGAACACACCGCTTGCCCCATTGAGCAGATAGTTCAGGAACAAATACACAGGCAGGAATGCCGGCGCGATCGATGCCAGCAGGAACGGCGTCAATCGATCGTGCAAGGTGCCGGCGATGCTCAGCAACGACAATTGCAGCGCCGGGCGCAGCATGCGCCGACCGCCACCGCGGCGCGGCCACAGCAACGGCAGCGATGCGCCGAACACGGCAATGTTGACCAGTGCCTGCAGCAGATACCCCAGGCTGACCGCCAGCCCGGCGCCGAACCCGCCGTTCCAGCCTGGCAGCCGTTGCAACACCAGCCAAACGAGGATCGTCGCCGGCATCGCCACCTGCTGCACCAGGAATCCCGGCAGCCGCCGTCCTTGCGCAAGCAGCGGTGCCGAATAGCCCACCAGCCCGAACACCGTTGCCGGAAGCGCCGCCAGCAGATAGTGAAACCCCTCGCCCTGTCCGCGGCTCCGCCACCAGGCGCCGGCGATCCACAGCAGGTCCAGCAGCACGGTGGCGAGCAGGCGGTGCCAGAGCGCCTGGCGCCAGCGTTCGTTCCAGCCCGCGGCGTCGGGGTCCTCGCGCAGGAACAGCGAGGCATAGCCCAGATCGGCCAGGAACAGCAGGGTCAGCAGGCCAAGGTGTGCCAGCCCCACCTCGCCATAGCCCTGCAAGCCGAACCGGCGTAGCAACAGCCACTGGAACAACAGGGCGCAGCCCTGACCCAGCGCGTACAGCGTCGCGCCGGCAACGAATCCCGCGCGCATGCGCTGCGCGGCGGTCATGGCTGCGGGGCAGGTGCAAGCGTCGGAACATGGCACAGGAAGGCACGCGAGGCGGCGGCATAGGCGAACCAGGGTTCGAACGCGATGCCGAAGCGAGCGGCGCATTCCTGCAGCGCCCGGCGCTCGCCCTGTTGGTGGTCGGCGCGAAACAGATCGTAGTCGTCGCACAGCATGACGCTGCCCTGCACAAGACGCGGTGCGATCAGGGTCAGGGCGTCGTGCGCCGAGCTGTAGAGATCGCAATCCATATGCACGATCGCCGCAGGCGTGCGGCCAATGGCTTGCGCATTGTCGGTGAACAATCCAGGCACCAGTTGCAGATCCGGCGCCTTCAGACCGACCGCCGCACAGCGCGCTTGCGCCTGCGCCTGCGTGGCAAAAAAGCTGCCGGCAGCCAGGCTGTCTTCGCCTTCCAGATTTGCCGGCATCCCGACAAACGTGTCGAAGCCGTAGAAGCGTGGGCGCTGCGCCAGAAACGCCGACACCGTCCCCTTCCTGCGGTAGGGCAGCCGCGCGCAGTGCTCCAGATGCCGCCGATGATGGCGATAGCTCAACCACGCGTGGGCGAGGCTGTTGCCGCGATACACGCCAAATTCGTAGTAGTCGCCGGCCAGCTGGGTCGCATGCACGTAAGCCCATGCACGAAACAGTGCGCCGAGTGCATCGTTACGATGCAGGTTCGCTCCCCCACGCAACCGATGGTAGGCGAACTTGAGGCGTTCGATGGTCGTCACAGACAAGCCAGGCACCTTCGCAGGAACGGGGGAACCAGCCGATAGGAGTATCCGTGCTGGGCGCGCGCCAACGCAATGGTCAACCTTGCGCTCACCATGGAGACGGTGGATCGCGTCTGGCCGGCGCCAGATGCTGGACGCGGCGCGGCTCGGTTCCTCTGCAAACCTCGTCTTTGAGGAAGTGCGCAGCAGGCATCGCGGGCAGATCGGCGGCAGACAGCGTGACCGCCTTGAGCAGGCTCACGTGCGCTGTCCGGTGGACGCGTCGGTAGCCGCCAACACGCGCTGCAATGCCTCGCGCAAATTCCAGCGTGCGCGCCACCCCAGCACGCGGGCCGCCTTGCCTGGATCGCCCAGCTGGTGAAGACGGTCGATTCGCCGCCGACGTTGCGGGTCCACCTCCGGGCGCGGTGATCGCCCAAGCAGCGCACCGATCTGTCCCACCAGCTCGGCAACCGAATGCTCCACCCCGGAACATAGATTGAATACATCGAAGGCCGGGTCGGGCCGCTCATCATCAAGCAGCGCGATCAATCCTGCTGCGGCGTCGTCTGCATGGATGTAGTCCCGGCACGGCTGCAGGTTGCCCAGCCGCAGGCGCGGCGTTTCTGCCGGGTCGGCGGCCAGCTGCGCCAGCACGTCCGGTATCAGGTGCGCGTTGGGATCGTCGTGGGCAATCGTGTTGAACAGACGGGCGGCGCGCCCGCGTCGGCCAGTGTGGGCCGTGCACCACAGCCGCAGTTGTGTTTCGTTGCAGAGCTTGGACAGCGCGTAGTTGTCGCGCGCTTCGGTTGCACTGTCGTGTTCGTCCAGCGCGCCGTCACCCCAGGCGTAGACCGCACCGCTGGAGGCGATCACCACGTGTCCCACGGTCGCGTCGCTGGCAGCGTGCAGCACGCTTTCGGTGCCGACGACGTTCGCCTGCAGGCAGCGTATGCGTTGCGTCTCGCAGGTAGGGATGTGATGGATGGCAGCCAGATGGACCAGCGCATCGGCACGGAACTCACGCAGTGCGGCAGCGACCGTCTCGCGTTGGTCGACGTCGGCGACGATCGCCGCATGCAGGTCTTCCGGAAACCGCATGCCGCTGGATAGATCGTCCAACCCCGCCACCGCATCGCCACGCTGCAGCAACGCGCCAGCAACGCGTCGCCCGATCATCCCGGCCGCGCCGGTGACCAGCACCCGCTTCATCCAGGCCCCTGCATGCGTGCCCCTGCGCGACCAAGCAAGCTGCGCCGTGCGCGTTGCGGCAACCAGGCGAACAACGGATCGTCATGCGCCGACCATGGCGCGTGACGGTCGCCGTGGCGCCGCGCAATCACGTAGACCGACAGCGCCATGGATGAGAGCACCAGCACTCCCAGGAACACCGCCAGCCCGACCAGCACCGGGTGGCGAGAGGGTATCGGCGCCGGCGACAACGCGGGAATGGCGCGGTAGCGCACCAGTTGTGCGCGCCAGCGCTGTTGCAACAGCGCCAGGTCGATTTCGCTGGCGACCTGCGAAAGCGACGGGCTGGACGGAGTGCCGGTCCCGAACACGGCCACCCGGCAGCTCTGCACCCAATCTGCCAGCGCGCGGCCCAGACGCAGCGCCTGCGCGCGCTGATCCACCCGCGTCAGGAAGCGCTGCTTGCCATCCAGCCGTTCCAGTTCGCGCTCTACCTGACGCAACTTGGTACGGGTCTCGGCGATGGTGGACTGCAATGCGACGATTTGCGCCAGCGGCGAAAGGTAGCGTCCGCCACCATCACCGACCGACACGACCGTGTTCACTTCGTTGCGCCGCAGTTCCGGATAACGCTCCAGCAACTGCTGCATGTCGGCCGCCTGTCGCTCCATCTGTTCGATCGCAAAGCGCTGCTGAACCTGGTCGATCTGCAGTCGCGGGCGTTGTTCGAGCGCCTGCTGACGCAGGCTGTCCAGATAATCGCGCAGCCCGACCCACAGCACGACCTGACGCACATGCTGCGCAATGGCGTCCAGCTGTTGGTTCGCGGCTGCATCGTCGCGCGCGTACAGCGACACTTCCAAGCCCAGCGCGCCGACGCTCTTGACATCGATGTTGACCTGTTGGCGGATGTCGTCGCGTTCGACCGCACTGCGGTAGGTCACGCGCGTGTCCCAGTAGGTCCTGCGCACGAACGCGCGTTGCAAACGTTCGCGTTGCTCGGCCGGTAGATCGGTCATGCCCGCGAGAGACGCCGCCACCAGTTGTCGGTCGGCCAGCATGGGCTGCAGCTTGCGCCATTGCTCCAACGTCATCTGCGGCGTTTCCAGCAACGCCGTGAGCGCATGCAAGGGCCGCACGGCGACAAGCACACCGGCCAACAGGCCGAACAGCAACGCCACCGGGATCAGCAGGCGGCCAAACTCTCGGTAGAAGCGCAGTATCTCCAGCAGCAGATCGCCTAGGGAGACCTCGTCGCGGCGTTCAGGGATCTCGTCTATTCCCGGCATTAGGTCTTCGCTGCTGTTCAAGGAGACATGGGAGCGCCACGCCGCACCGGCAGCACTGTGCCACAGCGATTGCAACGGCGGCAACGCACCTACGCGTGGGCGCGGCCGCGCCCCGCAATGCGCAACCCGCACCATAACGTGGCGGTCAGCGTCGCTTCGGTGGCGATCACGGCGATGGCTGCCCCGTGCACACCGTACTGACGGGTGAGCAGCAGGTTCAGCGCGATGTTGACCACCGCCGCCAGACCGGCGCCGAGCACGTACCAACGCTGCCGGTCGCTGGCGATGGCGGCCTGGGTCAGCACATAGTTCGGCAGGACGAACACGAACGCGGCGAACAGCCAGCCGAGCACCTGCCCCGCCACTACGCGATACGCCGCTCCGTACAACAGTTCCATCAGCAAGGTACCGAACCAGGCACCGGTCGCCGCCAGCGCCAGCCCTGCCGCACCGGCCAGCCACAGCGCGCGATCTTCCAGGCGGCGCGCACGTGTGGCCTGCGTGCGTTGCAGCCGCAACTGGCGGAACAGCAATAAGGCGACAGGCATCGCCAGTAGCAGCACGCCATCGAACACGCGATACGCCGCGGCGTACTGCCCAAGCTCCGCCGCAGGCACCATGTGCTGCAGGATCACCACGTCGCTGCGACGGTACAGGCCGGTGGCCGTGTCGATCCAGAAGAAGCCGGCTGCCGCGCGGTAGGCCAGCGGCTGCGGCCGCCATTGCGGTCGATCCCGCAGGCCTCTCCCCAGCCAGAGATAGGCAAGCACCAGACCGCATCCCCAGGCAGCGAAGACCACGCCGGGGTCGTAACCAAGCAGCAGGACGGCCATCACCACCAGCACCGCGCTGAGCGCACGCGCACCCGCCAGCCAGCTGGCGTC
This sequence comes from Xanthomonas cassavae CFBP 4642, assembly GCF_000454545.1. Lineage (NCBI taxonomy): Bacteria > Pseudomonadati > Pseudomonadota > Gammaproteobacteria > Lysobacterales > Lysobacteraceae > Xanthomonas > Xanthomonas cassavae. Next base: position 150,247 of record NZ_CM002139.1, on the reverse strand, counting down.
GCGTTGCCAGAGGCCCGCCGCCTTCAACTGGGCGGAGACCAACTGGGTCAGCGTCACCGCACCGAAGCACAGCACCGCCCAGACCAGTGCGGGATCGCCGCCGGCGTGGCGCGCTGCCAGGCTGGCGGCGGCCAGCAACAGCGTGGACCACAGCAAGTGCCCGCGTGCCAGCCCAGGCAGCGCGCGCGCCATCGGTGCGGGGATGCCGGCGGCAACCCCTTCGCGCAGCACCAGGGTACGCATGCCGGCATCCTGCAGCAGCGCCAGCAAGGTCGCCAGATTGAGCAGGTAGGCATAGCGCCCGAAGCCGGCCGGTCCCATACCGCGCGCCAGCCATACCGACAGCGCCAGTGAGACGGCGGCGGCGAACAGGATCGACCCCCACTGCGCCGACACTCCACGTACCAGGTTGCGCCAGTCAGGCGGCAGACGCGGTTTCACCGTGCGCCGATCCAGACCGGCGCCACCACCTGCCATGGGCCCTGCGCGACCAGCCGCCCTTGGTCCAGGACCAGGACGGTATCGGCCTGGTCCAGCAACGCCAGCCGATGGCCGATGAGCAGCACGGTCACGTCGCCATGGAGGCGCTGGATGGCGCTGCGGATGCGTGTCTCGTTCTCGTGGTCCAGCGCGCTGGTGGCTTCGTCCAGGATCAACAACGCCGGACGTTGCAACAGCGCCCTGGCCAGGGCCAGGCGCTGGCGTTCGCCTCCGGACAGCGGCATGCCGCCATCGCCGACCGGTGTGTCCCAACCCTGCGGCAGCGCATGCACAAACTGGGCTGCGGCCTGCTCCAAGGCCGCGTGTAAGGCCGCCTCACTGGCATGCGGGCAAACCATCAACAGGTTGTTGCGCACGCTGTCGTTGAGCAGGAACGCGTCCTGCGACACGTAGGCCACCGAGCGGCGCCAACTGCGCCGGGCGGCCGCATCCAGCACCACGCCATCGATCTCCAGCGCCCCCCCATCCGGGCTCAGCAAGCCGCTCAGGACGTCGGCCAGCGTACTCTTGCCGGCACCGGAGGCACCGACCACGGCCGTGGTGGTACGCGCCGGTAATAGCAGTGACAGATCCTGCAGCGCGGGCGTGTCGCGTCCAGCGTACTGGACCCGGACCGTGGACAGCGCGAGCGAGGTGGTCAGCTGGAGCGGTGGTGCGGCGTCAGGCGGCGCCGGCTCGGTCCACTCCCTGCTTTCCTGTAGCCGGCGTTCGATTTCGGCGAACGCCGACGCCGCATGCAGGCAGTACTGGCGCTGTTGCTGCACTGTCGTCAACAGCGGGACCAGGCGAGCGAAGATCGCCACCAGGACGAGCAGCTCGGCCATGCCCATGTGCAGGAAGTGCAGGCCGAGGTAGGTAAAGAACGCCAGCAGGATCGCACCGGCGCTCTGCAGCCAGGCCTTGGACACGCTCAAACCCCGCGCAAACCGCAGTTGCTGGTTGCGCACGGTCCGGGCCGTGCGTTCGAATGCCGCCAGATACGCCGTTTCGGCCCCAAGGATCTTGGCCAGGCGCAGGCCGGACAGGCGGTCGTGCAGGCCCGCGTGCAAGCCCTGGTGTGCCTGCGTCAACTGGCGTCCAAGCAGCGCCACCTCGTGACGCTGGCTGCCTACCAACAACAGCAACGCAATCCCGCTCAGCGTGGCGACCAGCGCCAGCACCCAGGACAGCGCGAAGGCGGCCAGCAGGTAGAGCGCGGCGGTGACCGCCGTGGAGGCCATCGCAAGACCGTGTCCCAGCCCGACTTCGGCGCGGCTCACATCACTCAGGATGAGACTGGCATGGTCGCCAGTGCGCTGGCCCGCCAGCCAACGCCATTGCGCACCGAGCAGGGCAGCGAAACTGCTGATGCGCAGCCGTTCGCCCACGTCCTGCTGCAGTCGCGCGGCAAGCTGTTCGCGGCCGAACTGGATCGCGCTGCGCAGCAGCAGTGCCAGACAGAACAGAAGCAACAACGGGATCGGCGAGCTCGCCCGGACACCAAGCGCCGCGAGCAGACGCAACAGCTGGTGTGCCGCTCCCGTCGCGACGGCGTCGCCCTGCAGTGCACTCAGCAAGGGCACCAGCAACAGCACGCCGATGCCTTCTGTCGCAGCGGCCAGCACCATCAGCATCAACAGCCCGATGCGCTGACCGCGCGGTGCCCAACGCAACACGCCGGTGACGAAACGGAAGACCGTCACTGGGGCGGCCATACGTAGGGCACGAAGCAACCCACCCGGGTAAAGCGGTCGGTACCGTGCCCACCGGTCACGTGCTGGCTGCCGGCGACGACCCAGGCATGCGCTTGCAGCGCCGCCCCGTCTGCACTGCGCGCGACTCCCAGGCAGAGCACATGAGCGACCCGGAAGACCACCAGCAGGCAATGCGAAGCCAGCGCTTGCGCCAGGCAGTTGGATCGCCAGGGCGTATGGCGAGCAGCCAGTCTCACCGTCCGGCCGATCTGCAGGGCGCGACGTTGCGCGCGCTCGTCCAGGCGCGGCAGGGCAGGCGGCACCGCCATCTGGTGGCCCACCCAGCGGGCCAGGTGGCGGAAGCCTATCCACCGCACGGCGCCACGTGCCGCGCCCAGCAGCAGCCAGGTCGGCACCAGCAGCAGGCGTTCGAAACGAGGCAGGCGGGTGAACGCCAGCAGACTTTGGCGCACGCCGGCGACAGCACGAGAACCGATCATCGCCCGCCCTGCCCCCGACAGCGGGTGGGCCGCTGCGGGAATGCCTGGCGGTTGCAGCGCGTGCTGGCGCTGGAACATGACGTTGTCCGCTGTCGCACGTACAGGACCCACCGCAGAAGGAGCATGGCAGAGGACACGTGTCGGAGGACTGGCGGTCTGCACGACCAAACCCATGCCGGCACCCAAACCCGTACCGGCATGCCGTGGCCGGTGGCTGCTAGCCTAGCAAAGGCGTGCGTCGGCGTGCCGGTGTCGACAGGATCGAATGTAGTGCGCTCACGGCGCACCGAGCGCATGACCAGGCGATCGACTGCCGGCAACGATCAGCTGCCGCCGCGTTCGTGCCAGGCCAGGAATCGGCCGGTCTGCAGACCGAACACCAGCATCTGCAGATAGGCCTCGCGTCTGGATTCGGCCGCTTGCGCATCATGTGGCCAATCGTCCATCAATGCCTGCAGGCGTGGCAGGTCAAGCACGCGGCGGGCGAGCGCCGAATCGCGTAGTGCATGGAGTTGCGCCTGCATGGCCGCGCGCTGTGCGGTGAGATGCGCAAACCAGTCGCCATGCTGCACGCCGACCTGCCGGTTGGCGAAGATCTCCGGCGGAGCGCCACGTGCGGCAAGCAAGCGCCGCGGCAACGAGCGGGTGACACCATCGCGCAGGAACTGGTCCAGCGGCAGGCTGCCGAAGAACTCGATGACGCGCCGGTCGGCGAGCGGCATGCGGAAGTCAACGCCGGAGATCGCCCGCAGCGTGCCCCAACCATCCATCGCCGCTGCATGGCCGAGCAACCATTCGCGCAGGGCATGCGCAGAGCGATGGCGTCCGCCGAGTCGGATCCGGTAGCGATCCCGGTCCAGCTGACGGTGCATGCGAAGCTTGCGTGCCAAATCCGGATGCAACGCTGCGTATTGCATCCAGGGCGCGGCCGGCAAGCCGTGCCAATACCGCAGCGCCACCACTGGCGCGAAGGGGCGCAAGACAAACCGCTGCAGCGCTTTACGCGAACTCAACCCCTGATTCCGGGCAAGCGCGCGCGTCTGCGTCAGCAGCGTGCGCCACTGGCGGGCGCATAGCAGTTCCGGCAGATGCACCAGACCGTCGTAACTGAAGAAGGCGTTCCCCATCTCGCCTCCGATCAACACATTTCCACCGCGCGCGTGCAGGAATCGGTGCAGCGGAAAGAACCAGGCCATGTTCAAGGGCGAGCGCATCGGTTGACCATTGACCTGCCACCAGCGTTCGGCATCGTACTCACCCCAGTCGCCGTCATCGTCGCCGACCATGTGCCAATCGATCCCCGGATGGCTGGCGGCCAGAAGACGGGCGCGCGGAGATTCGTCGTAACAATGGGTGGCGTTCGCCGCAGCCGTGGTTGCTTGCGGCACCCGCGTGAGGGTGAGCAATGGGACCGGCGCCGATTGGCGCGCGGCCGAGAGCACGACCGAGCCGCTATCGAGTCCGCCGGTGAGGCAGGCGGCTGCCGGCTTGCTGGCGCGCAAGGCATCGGCGACCGCGCGATCGAGCACGTCGGCCGCGGCGGCTTCCACATCGGCATCGCTGCCCAGTTGCAATGAGCCTGCCTCGGGCAGTGACCACCAGCGCCTGGTGCAGGTCACCTCCGGTGTCAGTTGCATGGTATGCCCGGCAGGCACCCGGTCGATTGCGCGGTAGACCGTGCGCTGCGGCCGGCTGCGGTCCATCACGAGCTGGTCGGCCAAGCTCTGCTCGTCCAGGTCCCTGGGAACACCCGGCAGCGTCAGCAAGGCCGGCAATCGGGTCGAGAAGGCAATCAGCCGTGGTCCACGGTGCACGAACAGCGACCGCTGGCCGACCGGATCGCGCGCCAGCAACAGCCGACGTTGGTCCGGTCGATACAGTGCCAAGGCGTAGCTGCCGTGCAGCCGCGGTAACGCGGCCGTATCCCAGCGTTGCAGAGCCTCGAGCAATAGCTCGCCGTCCGCCTGCGCGGGCAAGGTCGACCAGCCCAGTGCGTGCACGAGCTCGCGACGGCCTACAAGCGAACTGTCGGCGACCAGTAACGCCCCGGATGCGCCGATGCGAGGTAATCTCTCGTCATCGTCTTCGGGAGTGAAGACATGCTGGCGATGCACCACCGCGAACTCGCCCGCGTTCCAGATTCTGGCAGGGCCAATGCCACGCGCCTGTAGCGCGTTCCCTAGTCGCTGGATTGCGTCCGGTTCGACCGGGCGGCCATCCAGATGCCAGATACCGGCAAAATCGCTCATCGATCTCCCGATCGACCCGCACGATGTCGGGCCAGATGGACTCAGGAGCCGGTGGTCGGACCTAGGCCATCGTTGCCGCTAGTCGCGTTGTTGGCGGTCTCGTCGATGGAGAGGAACGAAACCACCGGCGTGGACCATACCTTGTGGCCTGGCTGCGGGGTGAGCCGGTCGGAAACTGCCGATTCGTTGGCGTTCATACGATGTCCTCGCGCAGAGAGCCGCAGCGGCTGCTGCGGGGATCTAGGCTTCGTATCATAAGCTGCATGACCATGCACGTCACGGTCACCTGTCGCCAAGTCCAATCCGCCGCTTCCGGGTGCGTTTACCGTGCCTGCCGCTGCAGACATGACCAACGCCGGATTTGCCCGGGAGCGCCTGCATGAGCTCGCCACGAATGCCCTGGCATCGCCTGCTGACCCGGACCGGCCTGCGATTACTGTATCGGGCGGCGCGCAACCGCGAAGGGCGGGGGTACGCCCGGCTGCAGCTCACGGCGCGGGCGCCCCTGTTCCAGGACTATGGCACCACGTCGTTGGATCGCTATCCGTCGCTGTTTAGCTACGTGCAAGGCGCGCTCGCCGGATTACCTGCGCCGCGCTTGCTGTCCTTCGGCTGCTCGACGGGCGAAGAAGTGATCAGCCTGCGCCATTACTTCCCGGATGCGGAGATCATTGGGCTGGATATCCATCCCGGCCATATCGCGCTGTGCCGACAGTGGCTTGGGACGCACCCGGATGCCGGCCTGCGGTTCGCGGTGGCGGGCAATACGGTGGAAGAGGGCCAGGCGAGCTACGACGCCATTTTCTGTCTGGCGGTTCTGCGACGCGGCGACCTGGCGCGGCATCGCGGCGCGCGGTGCGATCACCTGATCCGGTTCCGGGACGTCGAGGCGCAACTGCAGGACTTCGCCCGTTGCCTGCGTCCAGGCGGGTTGCTGGTGGTGCGTCACGCCAATTTCCGTCTGCGCGATACCCAGGCGGCGCGTTGGTTCGAACCGGTACTGACCATGCCAACCCCGGCGCGCGCGGACACGCCGCTGTTCGGCCCCGACAACCGACGCCTGCCGGTGCAGTCTGACGACCAGGCCGTGTTCCGCCGCCGTGCAGTTCCCCACGATTGAGCGTCCGTCGAAACCGCGCCGGCTTTCCAGTCACCGCGCTTCCCAGGTAAGGTTTCGTTTCCCACGCTATCGGCCCTGTCATGCGCATCGCTCCGACGACTCTGATCGCACAAGCCCCGGGGTGTCTTACCGCTGAAATGGGCGAAGAACTGGTGATCATGAGTACCGAGCGCGGCCTGTACTTCTCGCTCGACCCGGTCGGCAAGGATGTCTGGATGCAGATTGCTTCGCCGCGCACCCTCGGCGATCTATGCGATCGACTCAGCGCGCAATACGCCACGGCCAGATCCATCATCGAGGCAGACGTGATCGCGCTGCTGGAAACGTTGCACGGCGCCGGTGCGGTCGAGATCCGCGCTTGATCCAGGGCCACCCTCGCGCAGCTGTGTCTACCTCCAGGCAGGTCCGGCATGACTATGTGCTGTGTGGCTGGCGGGTCCGGAGCACGCTGGCACTTCCCGAGCTTGCTCCCTGGTCGGGAACGAATCTGGCAGACGACGGGGATGGCGTGGATGTGACCATCGAGGAAGCGGCAGTGCCTGACCGGCTCGATCCGGCACAGCTGCCCGGGTCGTGGTTCGAGGTCGGTCGCGACGGTTCGGTGCTGCTGCAGATTCCGGAGCTGGTCCGCCTCCACGTGCAGGCAGGCAGATCGATCCGTGTGCAACGTTTGAACCTGCGCGATGAGGGGTGGCGGCTGTTCTTGCTGGGGTCGGCGCTGGGCTATCTGTCCCTGCAACGCGGACTGTTTCCGCTGCATGCCGCGTGCGTGCGCATCGGCGGGAAGACCGTGGCCATCGCCGGCCACAGTGGTGCCGGCAAATCCACGCTATCTGCGGCCTTGCTCAAGCGCGGCCATGGCCTTTTCAGCGACGATCTGACCGTCCTCCGTTGCGACGAGCGCAGCATCGAGGTGCTGCCGGCTTTCCCGCGGCTGAAACTGTGGCACGACACGCTGCATGCTCTGCATCTCCCCAGCGACGGCTTGTCGCGGGTGCGTCTGGGCATGGACAAGTTCGATCTGCGCCCGCACGCAGGGTTCGATGCCACGCCAGCACGGTTGGATGCGATCCTGCTGCTTCAGGACGCGCCGGACCCGCAGTTGCAACGATGCAGTCCCGCAGCCGCGCTGCCTCTGCTGCACGCCAATCTGGCGCGACCGCAGGCCGCTGCGCGCATGGGGCTGCGTGCAACCACATTCGCGCAGGCGGCGGCGATCGCCCGCCAGGTGCCGACCTGGCGTCTACAGCGGCCGCGCCGTTTCGATGCGCTGGCCGCCACCGCCGAACTCATCGAAAGCGGCCTGGTGTGAACGAGCGCGGTATCGTCTGGCTCGCGTCCTATCCCAAATCGGGCAACACCTGGGTGCGTTGCCTGATCTCCAGCTTGCAGAGCGGCGCGTCACATGTCGATCTCGCCAACCTAGGGCAGGCGATGCCCAACGCCGCCTCGCGGACCTGGCTTGAACGCTACGTCGAGGTGGATAACGGCGATCTGCTCCCGGCAGAACTGGAGCGCCTACGTGCCAGCGCCTACCGATGTTGCGCGGCGCAGGGCAGCGCCTTGCTCAAGGTGCACGATCGTTACGACGCGCGTCTGTTCCCGGCAGCGGCGACCCTGGGGACGGTGTACATCGTGCGCGATCCGCGCGATGTCGCGCCGTCGTGGGCCGATCACATGCGCGTCGACGTGGACACCGCAATCGCGCAGATGGGTGATGCGGACCTACTGATGAGCAGGGGCTCGGCCGGCTATCAGCCACAGACCCCGCAGCGCTACAGCGCCTGGTCCAGCCACGTGGTGTCGTGGCTGCAGGAAGCACCGGGGCCCCATCTGCTGCTGCGCTATGAGGCCTTGCTGGCACATCCATTGCGCGAAGCGGCGCGGCTGGCCGCATTCCTCGGCCTGCCCACCGCCCCGGCACGGATCGCGCGTGCTGTCGCCGCGTGCCGTTTCGACGCGCTACGCGACGCCGAGGAACGCGATGGCTTCAGCGAGCGCCGCCGCGGCCAGCAGCGGTTCTTTCGCCAAGGCCAGGCCGGTGCCTGGCATGCTGCCCTGGATGCCGCACAGGTCGCGCGCTTGCGCGCAGACCATGGTGTGGTAATGGCCTGGCTGGGCTACCACTAGCTAGCCCTGCGTCGTCGCCGCGGACCACGCCATGCGCCAGCTGGTATCCGTGTCGCCCACCGCCGCGAAGCCCAGCCTGCGGTAAAGCCCGGCCGCCGGATTGCCTTTGTCGACTTCCAGCAACACGCGCCGGCCTGCTGTCGCGGCCTGATCCTGGACCGCCGCCAGCAGCGCTGTGCCGACGCCACGGTTGCGATGGTCCGGCGACAACAGGATGTCCAGCACGCAGAGATCCCCGGCCGCGCTGTCGCCCAGATAGAGCCGGCCTGCCAGTCGCTCCCGGTCCAGCAGCACCAGGAACTGTCGGTGCGCGTAAGCACTGGTGTAGTGGCGCTGCTGCGCGTCGAACTGCTGGTCGAGCAAGGCCTGTTTCGCCGCATCGTCCCACGGCAGCATGGCGAATTCCGCCCAGCGCTGCGTGCTGAACAGCGTACGCAGCGCCGGCAGGTCCATCGCGCACTCCGGTCGCACCGTCATGCCCCGTGCCAGCAATGGCCCAGGGCAGGCGAACTGCGGCGGCATCATGGTCGGGGTGGGAAGATGCCGTCGGTGGCGCAGATGCAGTAGCGAAACGTCGCGAACGGCTGGCGATTCTCGTGCGCTTGCGTCTGCGCCGGACTGGATGGAAACGGCGTCAGCGCGTTCGGCGCCAATGGCGTCAGCGGCGTAGTCGAGTTCGGCGCGAAAGCGGCGGTGGTGACCGGCGGCGAAGGGGTCGGGTTGAGCAATCGCGACAGGTAGGCGTTGGCACTCGGTGTACTGGACGATGCACCCGGGGCAGTGCCAGGCGGCATGAACTTGCTGGTGATGGTGTGGGTGTGCGCCGGCAGTTGCGACACCGAGGTCAACGCGACGCTGTCTGCGCCCTGCAACTGGCCGATCGTATGGTTGCTCAAGCCCGGCCCCTGACCCTGGCCCAGCACGGCCCGACCACGCAGATCGGGCAAGCCGAACGTTGCGCGGTTGTCCCCGCCGTAGGTGAACCCGATGACCCCGAACAGCGCCTAGTATTGCTGCACGCTGACCGTCTGCCCCATGCAATCGAGCCAGCCCTCCGGCGCGAAATTGTAGGGAAACGCGCGGATTTCACCAATGAAACTGTTGGACATGTCGAACTCCTTTGCGATGGCCGATCACGGCCGATCCGGGAACAATCCGTTCAGGCAGATCAAGTAGTTCAGCGTCTGTGTCGCCATGCGGTTGTCATGCGCCTGACCGGCGCCGCTGGAGCTCACCGCGTTGGTCGCCAAGGTGTTGACCGCAGGCGCGCTTCCGCTGGGCGGGGTGAAGTACGACGCATCGCCGTTCTGCGCAATGGCGGGCAACTGGCCGGCGGGCGTCAATGCGGTAGCTGGTGTGTTGAGTGCCTGCAAGGTATGCCGGTGCGCGGGCATTTCTGCCAGTTGCAAGGACACCGTCTCGGTGCCCACCTGCTGCGCCAGCACCCGTGCGGTCAATTGCGGTGCCGGTGCACGCGCCACGCCCTGACCCTGGCCGATCGCCAACCGGCCGCGCAAATCCGGCAGATTGAACGTGGTTCTGGCATCGCCGCCGTAGGTGGCGCCGATCAGCGCGTATAGGGCCGGGTAATCGTTGATCAACAACTGGCGTCCGTCGCAAAACGCCCAACCCTCAGGCTGGTAGTTGCCGGCGAACACAATGATCTGACCGATATAAGCGTCCATGATGTTGTTCCTTTTATCGCCGCGTCAGGGGTGCTGCGGATAGAGACCCATCGTGCAGATGCAGAAATTCAGCACCAGCGACGGCTGTACGTTGTTGTGCGCGGCGCCTGCACCCTCTTGGCTCACCGAATCGGCGGCCAGTCCCACCGTTGATCCGCCTGGCGCATACAGGGTGTGCGGTGCGGGGGTCTGGGCGAGCAGTAAGTTGGAGGCGGTCACGACCGCGGCAGTGGTCGCGGGTGCATTGACCGCATTCACGCCATGCGTATGCGGAGGAATCTGCGCGGCGGTCAATGCCACACTTTCCAGGCCGCCGTAACTGCCGACGGCATAGGTCACCGGCGGCGTGGTCGATGGATTGATGCCCTGGCTGACCGGGACGCGGCCGCGCAGGTCCGGCAGATTGAAGTTGGTCCTGCCGTCGCCGCCGTACTGGGCACCGAGCAGCGACGCCAGCGCCTGGTTGCCCTGGATCGTCAGCGTTCGACCGTCGCAAGGTAGCCATCCCCGCGGGGTCCAATCAAACGGGAACAAGCGAATTTCGCCAAGATATGCATCTGTCATCCGTGCACTCCTTCTGATGTGAAAACCACGACGACGCACGTCACGCATACGAGGCGCGTGACACTGCGGATGGGGCGCCTGCGCAACGGCCGGCGCCGCGAACGCTATGCTATTAATGTGCAGGCGTGCGCCACAGAACGTCCTTGGCGGGACGCCGACAAAGCCAGTTGTCAGGCACACGACGATGTGGATGAATCAGGACTTGACTCAGTTTCCCCGCAATCTGCAGATGCAGAAATGACCCCTGACAGCGAACGTAGCACATGTCGCAGATGCCCTAGGGTGAGCATGTTCACCACTTGCGATTCTCGTGCGGGCGCACGTTGAGGCGCACTGCGCCGTGACGGTCGAGAGCGCTTGTGCGGCGTGGTCCCCCGCATTCGGTTACGTGCTTTCGTTGTGGCGACACCACGCGGGTGCGGCTGCAGGACGGCCACTGCCGGCCGCGCCGTCCGATGCGGCCGCGTTCGAACGCGTGCTTGCACAGCACCGGATGGCGTTGGCGTTGCCCGCTGCCGACACCCTGACCTCGAGTGTTCCTGTTGCAGTGCGCGATGGATTGCGGCGGCGGCAGCAACGCATGCTGCTGCAGTCGCTGCAACAGACTGCTGCCATCCGTGAGATGGTCGCGGCGCTGCAGCAGGCGGACATCCGCTGCTGCCTGCTCAAGGGCCTGGGATATGCGGCACAGTTCGGTCAACTGCACCGCCGCGAGGCATGCGATATCGATCTGCTGATCGAGCCGCATGCCACCCAGGACGCGCTCTCTGCGCTGAGCGTGCTGGGCTACGCACTGCAACCGGAGGCCGCGCTCGATCCGGTGAAATACTGCCGCCACAACCATGCCTTGCCATTGCACCACCACGCGACCGGCGTGGTGCTGGAGCTGCATCTGCGGCTGGCCAACCATGAGCGCCAGTTTCCGCTGACCCAACAGGTCTGGCGCGATCATCTCAGCACTGTCGTGGTGGCCGGGATGCAGGTACCCACGCTGTCGCCGCCAGCGGCCGTGGTCTATGCCGCCTTCCACGGCACCAAGCATCACTGGCATCGTGCCTTCTGGCTGGTGGACATGGCGCAGGCACTGCGCAGCGCGCAAGTGGATTGGGAGGCGGTCCTCGCGTTGGCATGTCGGCTTGGGGTGGAACGACAGCTGGCGCTGAGTGCGCTGCTGGCAGAAGCGAGCCTGGGCATCGCTTTGCCGGCCGCGCTACAGCGGCAGCCTGCGTTGCTGCAAAAGGCCAGGCCGGCCGCCGCCGCGTTGCTGCCGTGCATGGATGCGCTCGGATCCGACCGCGGTGCGGATCTGGCGGTACGGCTGGGAGTGTTTGCCTACATCAGGCACCTGTTATCGCTGCAATCGACCTGGCGCGGCCGCGTGCAACTGCTGCCCGTCCTGCTCGCTCCGACCGACATGGATCGCCAGGCCGTACCGTTGCCAGGCGCATTGCATTGGGCCTACGTTGGCGTGCGCATCATCCGGTTGGCCAGGCAGCATTTGCTCAAGCGCAGGCACCTGCAGACCTAGCGTGCCGGCTTCAACAATGCCGCTGCTGCCTGGTGTGCAGCGTTGAACACCAGCGAACATTGAGTGCTGTGTCCGGAAGCTGCCCGGGGCAGACGAGCATCCTCGATGCGAGTCGGCAGCATCATGGGACGAACCGCGCCGCTCTGAAATTCCCAATCGTTGCCAGTAGCGCGCCAAATACTCGATGTAAAGTCGCAGGAAACCCGTTGCTCCAGCGATCGGCGCTCGTGGTGGCACTGTTGGCCGATACGCCAGTGCGCGTGGGCAACGCCGAAGCTGCATGTGCGCCGGAGCGTCGTCGTCGCCGGGTAACCGGCGCTGATGGCGCGTGTTGCGGAGCAGCCATGGCACGCAGCGGCACCGCTGCGTCTCCGCAGGAGCACGTGAGGAGCACGTTCGCCCAAGATCGCGTGCACCACCGGGCTGCTGGGCAGACTTGATTGCCTTCATTGGAGCGATGCCAGATGACCACACCACGGCGGCGCGGAACATCCCGACATCTACACGCAATGCATGCCGAGCGCCCACCCACCGAGCGGTTGATCGAATGAGGCGCGCTGCTCACGCGCGCGCTGCAGGCGTGGTTGCACGCCGACTGCCACTGATGCGATCTGCAGGCCGCGGAACCTGTCGGCGGGTCAATCCACCACGACGTCTCCAGACGCCCGGCCCGGGCATCTGCCTCACCTTGGTGGTGTAAAGTGGGCGCGGAACATGGAGACGTGCAGCGGCCATGTGCCACGAGCGGTGCGCTTGCCCAGACCCTGCAGTGTGATCTGCCTGGCATCTCGTCGTCAGATGGATGACACGCACGTCATCGCCCTGCGTAGCTGCAGCCGAGGTTCGGCCGCTGCGTGGCGCCTCAGCGATAGCGCGATAGATCCGGTGCCTTGATCGTCGGTGTCATCAGTTTCGCGCCCAGCGTCTGCACGCCGGGTTGGCTGGCCAGTTTCAGTGCGCCATGCAGCAACTGGATGCCGAGCCGGCTGTGGGGATTCATCAGGCGCGCGCCGATCTTGGGCACGCCCTGCGCCTGCTCCACCATCGGGCGCATGGCCGCTGCGTAGCGTGCGAAGGCCTGCTGCAGATCATCTTGCAGGGCCAGTTCACCAGCCAGCACATAGGCGCCGGTCACCGCCAGAGTGGTGCCGATTCCGGCCAGTGGCGTGGCGCACCAGGCCGCATCGCCGGTGAGCACCACGCGGCCGCGATGCCAGCGCGGCATGCGCACCTGGCGCAAGGCGTCGAAGTAGAAGTCGTCGGTGGTGTCCATGCCCGCCAGTACGCGCGGCGCTTCACACCCGGCATCGGCAAACACGTCGTGCAGATACTGCTTTTGCCGCTCTACGCTCCACTCCTGCTCGCCCGCGGCGGGTGTCTGGATTGACAGCATCGCGCGCATGCTGCCGTGCGGATCCGGCCGTAGCGATACGCTGCGCCCGCCGGTGGTGTGGTACCAGCGCCACAGCTGGTCGTCGCCGGGCACGCGTGCAATGGTGAAGTATGCAATGGTCAGGTCCATCCAGCGCGGTGCGTTTTCCTCCGGAAACAGCAGCTCGCGGGTGGTCGAGCCCACGCCTTCGGCCACGATCACCGCGTCGAACTGTTCGCGCCGCCCGCTGGCGAAGGTGACGGTTGCGCCGCTGCCGTCTTCCTCGATGCCGGCGATCCGGTCGTCGAAACGGTAGTGGGCGCGATCACGCGCGGCCTCGTACAACAGGCGGGCCAGATCGCCGCGCAGGATTTCCAGCTCCGCAGTGGGGCCATCGCCGTCAAGGGCCTCGGTGCGGAAGGTGGCGGCTGCCTCGCCATGCGCATCGATCCAAGCGGTGCCTTCTTCGCCGGTGCCGTGGTCCAGTGCGGCCTGCTCCAGCCCCATGCGCTGCAGCACCTCGCGGCCGACCCCGCGAACATCGACGTTCTGGCCGCCGTCCCTGAACGTGGCCGCCTGCTCCAGCACGGTGACGTCCATGCCGTGGCCGGCCAGCGCCCAGGCGGCAGTGTTGCCGGCGATGCTGGCGCCGGTGATGAGGAAGCGACGGGCCATCGGAACCACCTGAAGAGTGAAATATCAGGAGTGATATTACAGGCTCTGGCCATGCTGCTCCAGGTTGGCGATCAGCCGCTGCATCAACAACACGGTCTGCTGTGCCTCCTCGGCAGAAAACCCCTGCAATGCCTGCGCATTGAGATCGATCAGCACCTTGCCGCCCAGGGTGGCGATCCTGCGTCCCCGCGCGGTCAGCGCCACCAGCGCCGCACGCCGGTCCTGCGGGGTGGGCGTCCGTTTGATCAGGCCCAGTCCCTCCAGCTTGTCCAGCAGCGCCACCATGGCCGGTTGTTTGATCGCCGAGGCGATGACCATATCCCGCTGCAGCATTGGCCCTTTCCAGGACAGCAGCATGATCGGCCCGATCAGCGCCAGCGACACGCCGTGCGGCCGCAACTGCGCATCCACCAGGCGGTTGAACACGCGTGCCGCGTGGTTGGCCAGATACCCCGGCGCCACTACGGCCTGGGGATGAATCAACGCGTCTTGGTCGTGCATCTGCATCAAAACCGAAAGTGGTGCCACATGGCCGTGTGCAGATGGTATCGGGCATGCGGGCCAGGCGTGGCTGTGTGGCGTCACGGGTGGTGGCATGCGGCCCGGTCTGCCTGCAGTGGTAACGGTCGGATGCAAGACCCGGCGGCTGTACGGCGACAGGCCGTGCAGCACCCTGCCATCCGACCTATTGACGACAGCTGTAGTCAGGCCTAGGGTAGCGACAACTGTAGTCAGGAGACCGCCATGCGCGGCAAGACCATCGGGGACCAGGAGCTGGCCCTGTTGCAATACGTCGAAGAACAGCGGCACGCCAGCGTGGGCGAAGTGGCGGCCGCGTTTGGCGAACCGCGTGGGCTGGCGCGCTCGACCGTGCTGACCATGATGGAGCGGCTGCGCACCAAGGGGTTCTTGCGACGCAAGCAGGTCGAGGGGGTGTATCGCTACAGCGCCACCGCCGGGCAGGACGATGTGGTGCGCTCGGCGGTGGGGCAGTTCGTGGAAAAGACGCTGCAGGGTTCGGTGTCGCCCTTCGTGGCGTGGATGTCGCAGCGTGCCGAGGTCAGCGATACCGAGCTGGCCGAACTGGAAGCGTTGGTCGCCAAGCTGCAGTCGCAGCGCAAGGAGGATTGAGCCATGTCGCTGCTGATCGAATCGATGCTGTGGAAACTCGGTGCCACCAGTGTGCAGACCGCCGCGCTGGTGTTGGTGGTGTGGGGGCTGTGCCGCGGTCTGCGGCGTCTGCCGGCCGCCACCCAGACCTGGCTGTGGTGGCTGGTGGGGGTGCAGGCGGTGGTTGGCCTGCTGTGGATCACTCCGGTGCGCTTGCAGGTGCTGCCGGCGCAAGCGCCTGCCGCGGCGCTGGATTCGGCCGCCAGCCTGGCGCCGATGGCGACGACAGCCACCGCCGTGCAGGCCGGTGCCTCCGCCATTGGCGCGGCGTCCGGGCCGTCGTGGATGCTGGCGGTGTTGGCGCTCTGGGCCGCCGGGGTGCTGGTGCTGGCCGCCGGCACAGTGCGCGCCTACCTGCGTAGCCGTGCGTTGGTGCGCGCGGCGGCACCCTGCACCGACCGCGCGCTGGTCCAGGCCCTGCAGATGGCGGCCGAAGCGCATGGCCTGTCGCGCCCGCCTGCGTTGCGGCTGTCTGCGCGGATCGATTCGCCACAATTGATCGGCCCGTGGCGGCCGGTGCTGCTGTTGCCCGCCGCGCGCCTGCCGCAGATGGCCGACGACGACCTGGACATGGCGCTGACCCACGAGCTGATCCACCTGCGCCGCGGCGACCTGTGGTGGGGACTGCTGCCGGCGCTGGCCCAGCACCTGTTCTTCTTCCATCCGCTGGTGCATCTGGCCGCGCGCGAGTACGCGATTGCCCGCGAGGCGGCCTGCGACGCGGCAGTGGTCGCCGGGCACCGCCATTGCCGTCACCACTACGGGCGGCTGCTGCTGCAACTGGGCGTGGCGCCGCGTCCGCACGGTGGCGTGGCAAGCGCGTCACCCTCGTTCCTCAGCCTGAAGCGCCGCTTGTCGATGTTGCAGGACACCCGCACGTGTCCGCGGCTGGCCGCTGCGATGATCCTGGCACTGGTCGCTGTGTGCGGTGTGCTGCCGCTGCGTCTGGTCGCCATGCCGGTGCCGGTGGCTTCGCCCGGCCTGCAGCCGATCGTGGTGAGCGCGCCGGCCATCGCGGCGCGCCCGGCACACGGCGCGGCGGCGGCCGAACCGATGCGCGCGTTGCCGGCACCGGCGCAGCCGGCCATGCCTGCGGCCGCAGCGGCACCTGGCACGCAGGGCGTCATTGCCAAGGTGCTCGACATGGCGTTGCCCTCCGACAGCGCGGCGGGCGTGTCGTCCGCGGACTGGGATGCCTATGTGGAGCGGGTCACCCAGGAGGCATTGGCCTCGGCCATACCGCAGGCGCGTGCCGCGCTGCAGGAAGTATTGGCCACCGGCAACCGCGATGTCGAACTGCAGCAGGAACACATGCAGGAGGCGCAGGACGCATTGCAGGAAGCCCGCGAACAACTGGCTGCGCTCGGCCCTGCGCTGGCGCAGGCCAGGCAGGACGCGCAGCAGCAGCGCAACGCCCAATACGCCTATGCCGCAGCGGTACGCCATGCAGCCGAGCAGGCCCGGCACCAGGCCGAGATGGGCAGACAGGCCGCACGTCAGGCCAGCGTCGAGGCTGCGCGCGGGCAACAGGAAGCGGCGCAAGCGCAACGGGAGGCGGAGCGTGCGCAGGCGCAAGCCGAACAAGCGCAGGCAGAGGCAGAACAGGCGCAGAACAACTAGGAGCCATCAACGACGCGACTGCGCTCAGTGTCAGGCGGCAGCGGCCGGTGCCTGGAGCCGGCATGGGCCACGTGCACGCTCCGGTCCTGGGCGTGGCCTCGGCTGAGCGCATCCTCCGCACCGGTTGACGGCCGGCCGCACCGTTGTGCAGATCGCCGCAGGTACCGAACAGATGCAACGACCGAACATCGAGAGCCAACCTGCGCGGGCGGGCTGCCGACCACACGTCAGGCCAGCCGTGGTCTCTGGCGCACGCACAGCGGCACTGTGCGGGATGCGGCCTCACTCCACTTTCGGCCGCGTACGGTCGGTAGACACACGACCGCAGTAGGCACGTCCTGACCCACACACCTGCCGGCGCACTGCGCTGGTTGTGTCAGGGACAGGCAGCACCTGCATCACCACGGGCCCGCCACAGCCCTGTACTCCTGCGTGACGACGCCTGCAGCGTCGGCAATGCCGTGGCCGCGTCATCGCTGTCCCCGGCCTGTGTGTCCTGCACAGGCGGTATCCCTTGCCCTGTGCCCTTTGTGGAGATCTCCCATGATCCAGACCACGTGTCCTTCGTCGTGCCTGCGTCAGGCGCTGTTGCTGACGCTTGCTGCTGTCGCCGCCCCATCGTCGATCGTCAGTGCCTGCGCGTCGGCGCAGTTGGTACCGATGGTTGCCGCCGTGTCGCCAGTGGTCCCGGCGCAGCCGGCGGCAGTTGCCTCGCCAATCGCACCGATCGCACCGGCAGCGTCTGTGGCGCCCCGCGCACCTGGTCTGCCTGGTGCACCGGTCGCACCCATCGCGCCCGTCAGACCCATCGCACCTTTGCCGCCGATGGCTCCGGCCGCACCGACGCGCACACGCTCCGTGGCCTTGGCCGGGGCGGGCCGGCACTGCGGTAAGGCGGCTGCGCCCGACACTGCCGCACCTGCAACCGAGGGCGATGCCTATGTACTGGTCCAGGGCGACCGCCAGGCAATGCACGGTTCGCTCAGCGACCTGCAGACCGCGCGTCGCCATGTACGCAAGGGCGAGCAGCTGCTGTGGTTCCGTGCCGATGGGGTGGACTACGTGGTACGCGACCCCACGCTGCTGCATCGCATGGCGGTGGCGCATGCGCCACTGCGGCAGCTGGGCCGGGCGCAAACCGCATTGGCCGCGCGCCAGCAGGTCCTGAGCGAGCAGCACGCCGCCCTGGCCGCGCAGCTGTCTGCGCAAGCACGACCGCGCGTGCTGCAGGCATCCACCGGCACACCGGCTGCACCCGGCTCCGCGGACGGTTCATCGGGCATGGCGCCGGCGGCGCTGCAGGCACTGGCCGGCCAGCAGCGCGCATTGGCCAACCGGCAGGCCACCTTGACCCGCAAGCAAACCGCCGCGCAGGCGCGCGCCACACGCCAGGCGCTGCAGGTGCTGCGCGATGCGCTGAAAAGCGGGCTGGCCACGCAGGTCGCCGGCGCGTTGCACTGAGCCCAGCTCAGCGCTGCATGGCGCCAATGCCGCCGTGCTCGCCGATACTGTGCGGCAGGCAGACGGCGAGCAGGCGATGACGTACCGGGTGGTGGTATTGGGGGGCTTCGGGCATTTCGGTGCGCGCATTGTGCGGGCGCTGGCGGCCATGCCGCAGATACACGTGATTGCGGCTGGCCGGCATCCCGGTGAGGTCGCCGTGCACTGGCCGGACGCCGCACCGGGCCGTCTTTCGACGTGCCGGCTGGATATCGATGCCGCCGATTTCACGACGCGGCTGGCGGCCACCGGCGCCGATGCGGTGGTACACACGGCCGGGCCATTTCAGGGGCAAGCCTATGCGGTGGCCTGCAGCTGCCTGCAGGCCGGCATGCATTACATCGATCTGGCCGATGGCCGCGCCTTCGTGCGCGACTTTGCAGCCGCCCTGGACGCGCCTGCACGTCAGGCGCAGCGCGTCGCCGTCAGCGGCGCCAGCACCTTGCCGGCGCTCTCCAGCGCGGTGATCGATGCGTTGCTGCCGCGCTTTTCCGCCTTGCACGAGATCCGCATGGTGATCGCGCCTGCGCAGGGCACGCCGCTGGGGCTGGCCACCGTGCGTGCGGTGCTGTCGTATTGCGGCACGCCGTTTACGTGGTGGAGCCAGGGCCGTTGGCAGGCCGTGGTGGGCTGGGCAGCGCCGCAGCGCGTGCAGTTCGCACAGTTGGCACCGCGGCTGGCATCGCCCTGCGATGTGCCCGACCACGACCTGCTGCCGCAGCGTTATCCCGGCGTGCGGACCGTGCAGTTTCGCGCCGCGCTGGAAGTGCCCTTCCTGCAGCGTTGCCTGGCGGCCATCGCCTGGTTGCGCCAGCACGAAGTACCGCTGCCGATGGCGCGCCTGGCCACGGTCCTTGCGCGCGCCGGGCGCTGGTTCGACCGCTTCGGCACCGACCTGGGCGGCATGCGCGTGGAACTGGCCGGCGAGCGCGATGGCCAGCCGCTCACCGTGCGCTGGGATCTCACCGCGGCGATGCTGCACGGACCGGAGATCCCCTGTTTCGCCGCGATCCTGCTGGTGCGCAAACTTGCGGCAGGGCAGCGGATGCCGAGCGGCGCGCACGCCTGCATGGGGCTGCTGACCCTGGCCGAGTTCGAACAGGAATTTGCTGTGTGGCAGATGCAGACGCAGCTGGCAGAAGTGCCGGCGTAACCGGCGCCGTGGCGGTCACGGCAGCGCTGCGGGCCGGGTTTGCGATACGCGGGTGTACGAACGCCCACAAGGCACATGAATGGACATTCGTAGCGCAGACAACGGGCGGGAAATCAGCAAGTACCTCCAAAACGACACCTGAGCTACGCACTTTCCTGCAGAGAACTGTAGCGATAAGGCCGGGCCGCATACGCTGGCTGTTGGATCTCTGGGCACTGAGGCCGGCCAGGGGGACACGGCCGCGTCCCGTCCTGGCGCACTACGCCGGCTTGGGATGAGCGGACGTGTGGGGTTGCGTCGCTGCGCGTGCGAACAGGCTGTGGCGCAGGCCGATCAGCCCGAGTAGCGCATCGCGCTGTGGCCCAGCCGCACTCTGGCCGACGCGCGACAACGAAGCATCCAGGCGATCGCGCAATACCGCCGGGGCCGGCAACACCCGCTTGTCGGCAACTTGCTGCCGGTAATGCGCGGCGACCGCGGCCAGGATCGCGTCCACCGCTTCCACCCTGGCGTGTGGCAGGTCATGACGTGCGTTGCGCAGCTGCAGGATGTTCAAGCCCACACGCACGTCGTTGAGCATGTCCACCGAGGCCAGCTCGCTGCCTTCCGGCGCCAGTGCCAGCCGCGGTGCGAGCAAGCCGAGCAGATCCAGCATGCGCGCGGCAAAGAGCTGCCGGTCCTGCGTGCCGCGGCCGTCGGCGGCGTCGGCCAGCGTGCGCCAGCCCTGGCGCACCAGCCGGCGCGCGCTCCATTCGGCACTCACCGAGCGGAACAGTCGCGTCAGCACCACGGCAAATCCAATGCCCAGGACCATCGCCACCGCTGCATTGACGAAACTCTGGATGTTGGCGTTGTAGGTGTTCTGCAGGCTCAGCAACGCGGTGAGGTTCACCACCAGCGGCAGCGCGATCAGCATGGTCCTGGGACGATGCAGCAGCGCGCCCAGGGGCAGGAACACCGCCGCCAGGACCAGCACCAGCATCTGGAAATCGTGGATGGCCGGGAAGATGCCGAACAGGTAGATGCCGGCGACCACGCTGGCGACCCCGGCCCAGGTGAGGAACGACAGCATGCTGGGCGCCGGGTCGTCCTGGGCCGCGAAAAAGGCCGCCGTCACCGCCGCCATCATCGCGCCATTGCCGCCGCCTTCCCAACCGATACCGATCCACAGCACGCAGTAGGCCATCAGCGCACTGCCGGCGCTCAGTGCGGAGAACCCGGCCATGCCCAGGTCGAGATGGCGGGCGTTGGAGGCGCCGGGCGCACGCGTGGTCACTGCGGTGGCAGCGCTGCGTCGCCAGGGCAGGCGTTGCCGCCCGGAGCCGTGCATGGCATTGCCTGCACTGCGCCCAACAGATGAGGCGGCGTGCGGCCCACCTGTCGGCGCTGCGGCGTGGGGCTGCACCGCATCGCTGTCTGCCTGTCGGCTGGCCGCGTGGGATGCTGCGGCAGCAGGGTTGACGCGTGCGTCCGGCGGCCAGGTCGTCGCAGAGGCGGCACCGTCGGGCGCCGGGGTGGTGGCGTCGTGCAACAACCCGTGCTCCAGCGCGCGGCACTGTTGCCACAGCTCCAGCAGCTCCTGCAGGCGCAGCAACAGGCTGTTGCGTAGCAGGCGCTGCAGGTCGTCGTCCACGGCCGGGCGCAGGGCGGCGATGCGCGCGTGCAGGTCGGCGAGGGCGGCGGCGCTGTCGGCGTCCTGGCCCTGTTCGATCCAGGCGCCGATGTCGTCCAGCAGCTGCGGCAGCGCAGGCGAACCGGTGCCGTGCACGTCATGCACGGCCTGCAGCTGGTCGGTGATCGACGACAGCACCGGCAACAGCAGCACCATGCGTGCGCGCAGCTGCTCCATTGCCGGCACCGCACCGGTATGGCGCGGGTCGTCGTGACGGACGAAGGCGATCAAGGCATCGAACTGCACCAGGTCGGCCGCCAGCCGGTTGCGCGGGGCGTGTGCAGGACCGCGCTGCAGCACCTGCCGGCACCATTGCGCGGCATCCTGCATCCAGGTGCCGATGCGTGCATGGAGCATCGGCCGCACCGAGGCCGGGAACACCAGCGAGGCGAACAATACCGCCATCACCGTGCCCAGGATGATCTCTTCGCTGCGGGCCACCACGGTGTCGAAGATGCCTTCGGGCGAGGTCACCGCCGGAAAGCCGATGAAGGCGGCGGTGTAGCCGGCCAGCAGGAAGGCATAGCCGCGCGGGCCGCGGTTGAGCAGCGCCAGGAACAGGCAGACCGACAGCCATAGCGCCATCGCCGCGCTCAGCAGCAGCGGCGTTTCCACCAGGTTCGGCAGCATGACCAAGGTGGCGGCGCCGGCCAGCAAGGTGCCGAGCACGCGGTATACACCCTTGGCGCGGGTCGGGCCGAGCAGTGGTTGCGAGACGATGTAGACCGTGGCCATGGCCCAATACGGCCGCGACAGATTGCCGGCCAGCGCCACGTACAGCGCCGCGATCGAGGCGGCGAAGGTCTTGACCGAAAACAGCCAGGCCTGGCGATCGCGCAGCAGGGCGTTCATCGCGCGGCAGTCGGGTCGGTGCGGCCGGCGGTCGCTTCCCAGCCGCCCCCCAGGGCCAGGAACACCTGCAGCTGATCCTGCGAGACCTGCGCCTGCGCATTGGCCAGGGTCATGTCGGCGGTGGCCAGGGTACGTTCGGCATCCAGGCTGGACAGATACGGCGTGCGGCCACCCTGGTACAGGCGGCGGTTCTGCGCCGACGCCAGATCGGCCTGCTGCTGCGCCTGTTCGAGCAGGTGCAGGCGGTCCAGATCCTGCGCGTAGCGCGACAATGCGGTCTGCACCTCGCGCAAGGCCTGCAGCACGGTGTGGTCGAACTGCGCCAGCGTCGCGTCGGCACCGGCTTCGGTGGCGCGCACGCGGGCATGCGCACCGGCCGAGGGCAGCGTCCAGGAGATCAGCGGGCCGAACGACCACGCGTGCGTGGCCGGCTCGCCGAAGTCCGCCAACAAACCGGTGGCGCCGATCGAACCGCCCAGGCGGATGTCCGGGTACAGCTCGGCGGTGGCCACGCCGATGCGCGCGGTGGCTGCGGCCAGCCGGCGTTCGGCCTGGCGCACATCCGGCCGGCGCGCCAGCAATGCGCGTCCGTCGCCAACGGGAATCGGCTGCTGCAGCGCGGGCGGCTGGTCGCAGCGGTCCACGCCGGCCGGCAGCTCGCCGGGCGTCTTGCCGAGCAGCGCCGCCAATCGGTAACCGGCGGCCTGGCGGCGCGCGCGCAGCGGCGGCAGCGCCGCTTCCAGCATCGCCACCTGCGCGGTGGCGCGCGCCAGGTCGGGCGGTGTGCCGCGGCCGGCGGCGATCAGGCGCTGGGTCATGTCGCGGCTGCGCTGCTGCAGCTGCAGCGAATGCTCGGCCACGTGCAGCTCGTGGTTGGCGTGGCAGATCTCCACGTAACTGCCGGCGACCTGCGCCGCTACCGTCACCCGCGCCAGATCGATGGCGGCCTGTGCCACCTGGGTGTCGGCATGCGCCGCCTCGGCGCCGCGTTGCAGCTTGCCGAACAGATCGAACTGATACGACACGCCGAGCTTGCCGTCGGCCAGGTTGAACACCGGCAGCGCTTCTTCCTGCAGGAACGCTTCGGCCGAGACCTGCGCGCGGCTGACGCCGGCGTCCACCTCGTAATCGAAACCGCCCGCGTCCAGCGCCTGTTCGTAGACCGCCGCGGCGCGACGCAGGTTGGCGCCGGCCACCTTCAGCTCGACGTTGTCGCGCAGGGCCTGTTCGATCAGGCCGTCCAGCATCGGGTCCTGGTATAGCGCCCACCAGCGTGCCGGCAGCGCTGCGCCGGGCTGCACCTGGGCATTGCCGGAGTCCAGGAACGGCGCGTTGGCCGCCGGGCGGTTGTAGGCGGCATCGGGTGGCAGTGCATAGTCGGGGCCCACCGTGCTGCAGGCGGCCATGCTGGCGATGACGATGCTCAGACCGAGCAGGCGCAGGGCGTTCATGGCGCCGCCTTGGCCTGCGCAGAGGCAGGCGCTGCCATTGTCGGCGCGGTAGACGCCGCATCGGGCAGGATCGCCACCGTGGCGGTGCGCCCGGCGATCAGCTGCACGTGCGTGGGCACCTCATCGAGCGCAATGCGCACCGGGATGCGCTGTGCCAGCCGCACCCAGTCGAACGCGGGCGTGACGTTGGGCAAGGCGCCTGCATTGCCGCTGCGGTAACGGTCCTCGATACCGGCGGCGATGCTTTGCACATGCCCGTGCAAGGTCATCGGCTCGCCCATCAGGTGCACCTCCACGCGCTGGCCGGCATGCACGCCCCGCAGGCGGGTTTCTTCGAAATAGCCATCGACACGGAACGAGCCGGTATCCAGCACCGCCACCACCGGGCGCCCGGCGCTGACGTAATCGCCCACGCGCACGGTGCGGTCGCTGACATGGCCATCGGCCGGGCTGCGCACCTGCGTGCGGTCCAGATTGAGCTGGGCCAGATCCACTGCCGACTGCGCGGTGGCCACGGCGGCCTGCGCCTTGTGTACGTTCGAGCGGTGCACCTCGGCATCTTCGGCGGCCACCAGGTCCTGCAGACTGCGGTCACGCGCAATCTCGCGGCGCAGCTGGCTCAGCGTGGCCTGCCGCTCGGCCAGCGCCGCCTGCGCCTGTTCCAGCGCAATCGCATAGCGCGCGCGGTCCACCACAAACAGCAGCTGCCCACGCCGGACGTGCTGGTTGTCGGCCACTGCCACCGACTCCACCAGCCCGGAGACGTCCGGCGCCACCTGCACCACATCGGCACCCACGTGCGCATCGCGCGTCCACGGCGCCTCCATGTAGTATTGCCACAGGTGCTGCAGCACCAGCGCGGCCATCACCACCATTGCCAGGGTCAGCAGCGCCGGCCCCGCGGTCTTGATCAGCTTTTTCACGATTGCATCCAACGCATGAGAGAAAACAAACCGCCCAGCAGCGCGACGTACAGCGCCAGGTTGAACAGCGCCGGGTGCCAGATGTGGCGATACGCGCCGGCGCGGGTCAGCAGCGCAGCGAGCGCGCTGTTGAGCAGATAGGCCAGCGTCATCAACGCCAGCAGGGTGGGAACGAACACACCGTAGAGACTGAACTCGCCGTACATCGGGATTTCCTGCTTATAAAAGGCACCACCACCCGGCAGCACCTGTGAGTGGCCATTGGCACGCGCACCGCGCATGCCGAGCCACAGACCTGCTGCGTCGCCGCCGGGCCGGCGCGCAGGGGTCAGATGCGGCGGGTACTCGGTGCCGTCCATGCCTGCCGGACAGCCGCGCCCGTCGCTCCGTTAGCCGCTCGGCTCGGACTGGCCCAGCCGCGCATACGCCTGCGCGATCTGCTCCCACAGCGTCAGCACCACGTGCACCTGCGCCTCGCTGAGCGTGCCGAAGACCTCGGTCCGCAACGCATCCAGCCGGGCCTCGATCCGCACCACCAGCGCCTGGCCCTCGTCGGTGAGCCATAACTGGTTGGCGCGGCGGTCACTGCTGTCGGCCTCGCGCCGGACCAGCCCCTGCGCGGCCAGCTTGTCCAGCAGCCGTACCAGCGATGGGCCTTCCATGCCCAATTGCTGGGCCAGCGCCACCTGGCGGATACCGCCGCCGGAGCGACCAACCATCAGCAAGGGCCCGGTGCAGGCGCTGGACAGGCCAAACGCTTCGAAGGCCTGGTCGGCCAGCCGCTGCCATTGCCGGGCGGCCACCAGCAGGCCGGAGCTGAGCTGGGCGCGGGGAGCGAAAAGTGTGCTCGTCATAATAGTAAGGATGCTATCAATTCAACAATGAATCAATAGTCACTGAACCCGCGGCAGCAGCCGCAACCGCCACTGGGGCCGCCGGCCCGTCCTCGGGTACCATGCTCGCCCCCTTTGGGTGTACCTGCGCATGAGCCAGTCCGACCAGCCCGATTCCACCGTCACCCAGGCCCAGGCCGAAGACGCCGTGCGCACCCTGCTGCGCTGGGCCGGCGAAGACCCCGCCCGCGAAGGCCTGCTGGACACCCCGCGCCGGGTGGCCGAAGCCTACGGCGACTGGTTCAGCGGCTACCGCGAGGAACCGCGCGAATACCTGGAGCGCACCTTCGAGGAAGTGGCCGGCTACGACGAACTGATCGTGCTGCGCGACATCTCCTACGAAAGCCATTGCGAACACCACATGGCGCCGATCATCGGCAAGGTGCACGTGGGCTACCTGCCGCGCGGCAAGGTGGTGGGCATCAGCAAGCTGGCCCGGGTGGTGGAAAGCTACGCGCGCCGCTTCCAGGTGCAGGAAAAGATGACCGCCCAGATCGCCCAGTGCATCCAGGACGTGCTGCAGCCGCGCGGTGTGGGCGTCGTGGTGGAAGGCGCGCACGAATGCATGACCACCCGTGGCATCCACAAGCGCGGCGTCAGCATGGTGACCTCCAAGATGCTGGGCAGCTTCCGCGAAGACGCGCGCACCCGCGCCGAATTCCTGCAGTTCCTCGAAGTGGGCAGCAAGCGTTGAGGCAGCTGTTGCCGTCGCCATGAAGCACCAGGCACGCATTGCCGGCTACCGCCAATTGCGCGAGCGGCCGGTGTGGAAACTGCTGGCCGCCGATCATGCTCCGGAGCTGATCGGCCTGCTGCAGACGGTGTTGATGGATGGCGAACGCCGGTTGCCGTCGGCGGCGCTGCACGCGCGCCTGCAGCGCCAGCTGGACGCGCTGCGCGGCGATGAACTCTCGCGCGAACTGCCGCGCACCGCGCAGGCCTATCTGGCGCACTGGCTGGCGCAGGGCTGGCTGGAACGCCGCCTGCCCGAGGGGGCGGCCGAAGAGGAATACGAACTCTCGCGCGCGGCCACCCAGGCGATCCGCTTCATCGCCGGCCTGCGCGAGAGCGGCAGCAGCGCCACCGAAAGCCGGCTGTCGCTGGTGATCCAGCAGCTGGTGCAGCTGGCCGGCCAGACCGAAGACGACCCGGAGGTGCGGCTGGCCGCCCTGCGCGACGAACGTGCCCGCATCGATGCCGAAATCGAACGGGTGGCCTCTGGCCGCGTTGCTGCGCTGGATGGCAAGCGCGCGCTGGAACGTGCCCGCGACCTGATTCATCTCTCCGACGAGCTGGCGGAGGATTTCCATCGCGTCCGCGACGACTTCGAGCAGCTCAACCGCCAGTTCCGCGAGCGCATCATCGATGACGAAGGCGCGCGCGGCGATGTGCTGGAGCAGCTGTTCAACGGCGTGGACGTGATCGCCGACAGCGAGGCCGGGCGCACCTTCGAGGCGTTCTGGAGCCTGCTCAACGACACCCAGCAAAGCAGCCAGCTGGACCAGGCGCTGGACGCCCTGCTCGCACGCGGGTTCGCGCGCAAGCTGGATCGTCGCGAACGCGCCTTTCTGCGCGGGCTCACCGGCACGCTGCTGGAGCGCGGTGGCGAAGTGCACACGGTGATGCAGCACTTCGCACGCAGCCTGCGCGGGTTCGTGCAGAGCCGCGGCTATCTGGAACAGCGCAGGCTCAACCAGTTGCTCAAGCAGGCCCAGGGCGAAGCCCTGCAGCTGCGCGACAGCCTGCACGCCACCGCTGCCACCGGCTACACCCAGGCGCTGAGCAGCAGCCGGCTGCGCTCGCTGTCGCAATGGCGGTTGCACGACCCGCGGCTGACCCAGGTCGATGGCCGCGTGTACGCGGCCGATGCGGCGGACATCTCGCTGGACAGCGTGGGCGACCTGGTCGCGCAGTCGGAGATCGATGTGCGCACCCTGCGCAACGATCTGTACGTGCTGCTTGGGCAACAGCCGCGGCTCACCATCGGCGATGCCCTGCAGCAACGCCCGGCCGCGCAGGGGCTGGGCAGCGTGATCGGCTATCTGTCGCTGGGCACGCGCCACGGCATGGTGATCGACGGCCAGATGGAGACGGTGCAATGGGAAGGCGGCGACGGCGCGGTGCGCCGCGCGCGCATTCCCTTGGTGTGGTTTACCCGGGAGAAACGCAATGAACTGGTCTGAGCAGGCGCGGTCCGACATGCATGAGGACGACGGGGGCGCTGCCGACAGAGCCACCCCGCTGCGCGCCAGCGATGCCGCCGGCGACGCACCGGACGGTGCGCTGTTCCTGGGCGACACCGGCACGTTGCCGTTCGAGGCGCGCCGCGCGCTGTGCCAGTTGCTGGCCGGGCCCAGCATCGATGCGCAGCGGCATGGCGCGTTATGGCCGGCGCTGCTGCGCAATGAAGCGGCCATCCGCCAGATGTTGTGCGAGCTGTTCCTGGAACTGGTGCTGGACCGCGAGGGCGGGGTGGCGTTTACCCGCCAGGCCGACACCGCCGAGCTGGAATCGCCCACCTTGCTGCGCAGCGCGCCGCTGACCTTCATCGAGTCGGTGCTGCTGTTGTTTCTGCGCCAGCAGCTGGCCGAGGCCGATACGCGCGGCGAGCGCGCGGTGGTGGACGAGGCGCAGTTGGTGGAGGCGTTGTCGGTGTACGAAAAGAACGTCTCCACCGACAAGGCCGGGTTCACGCGGCGGGTGATGACGGCCATCGGCAAGATGCGCGACAACCAGTTGCTGTCGCGGCTGCGCGGCAGCGAGGAGCGATATGAGGTGTCGCCGGTGTTGAAGCTGTTGTTCTCGGCAGAGGATGTGCAGGCGTTGGTGGTGGCGTATCGGGAACTGCGTGAGGGGGAGGTCGCGCTGGATTGATGCCTCTTGCATCTTCCTTCTCCCTCCGGGAGAAGGAGGCCGAAGGGCGGATGAGGGTGCGATGTCACGCAGCGCTTGAAGTGTTACGGGTTGTTTTTGGTAGGGCAGAGCTTTCACGCCCTTTCGGGCGCAAGTCACTTTTCTTTGCTTGTGCAAGAAGCGCTCTACGGCAGCCGCAGGCTGACCAAAGTAACCAAAAAGAAAGCACACCCCGTCCTCGCGCCCTCCGCGTCTGCGGCGCTGCGGGTGCGCAAGTCCGGCAAACGACGCGCATCCATGCGCGCCGCCCTACGGGTTGTATCTGCCGGCCTTGCCGCCGCGGTGTGGGGCCCCGAAATGCAAACTGCGGAAGCAACAGCAACAGCAACAGCACGGGCTGCATTGGCAGCATGCGGCTGAAAGCAGCAAAGCAGAGATGTCGTGATGTAATAACGAGGAAGGAGCAATGGCGGTCGCGATCGGCCGATCTGGACGAGGTTGGTGGTGCAGATGTTTAAAAACCCGCAGTTTTTTTTGTCGCACTGGTGCAACCTCCACGCCAGCTGGTTCAAAGAATCTGCTTCGTTGTAGGAGCGCCCCCGGGCGCGAAGCCGTCCACGCATTCCATCCGCCTGCTCAAACTCGACCCGCACCTCGCATCCCCGCACCGCAAAAAAGCTTCACCGTTCGTAATGTCCTGGCGTCCCTGTCGTTCTGTTTTGGTGAGTGAGCAATGAATTCCCAGTCCAATCTGTCGCCGGCGTCGCCGGGTGCTTCCTTGTTTGCCGAGACGCTGGCCGAGCAGCGTGCGCAGCAGTTCCGTATGCGGCGCCTGCAGGTGCACAACTGGGGCACGTTCAACGGCTTGACCGAGGTGCCGATCGCCGAGCAGGGGTTTCTGTTCGTCGGGCGCTCGGGTTCGGGCAAGTCCACCTTGCTGGATGCGATGTCGGCACTGCTGACACCGCCAAGCATCGTCGATTTCAACGCGGCTGCGCGCGAGGCCGAGCGCAGTGGGCGCGACCGCAGCCTGGTGTCGTATGTGCGTGGCGCCTGGGCCGATCAGCAGGACAGCGCCTCGGGCGAGATCGCCACGCAATACCTGCGCAAGGGCGCCACCTGGACGGCGCTGGTGCTGGAATACCGCAACGCGCAGGGCGAGGCGGTGAGCCTGATTCGCCTGTTCTGGATCGTCGGCAGTGGCAACGCCGCGGCTGATGTGCGCCGCCACTACATGGTGGCGCCGCGCAGCTTCGATGTGGCCAGCGAGCTGGACGGCTTCGATCTTGACCTGCGCAAGCTCAAGGCGCGATTGGGTGAGGAAGTTGCGCATTTCGATGGCTTTGCCGGCTATGCCGAACGTTTCCGGCATGCGCTGGGCATCGGCAACGAGATGGCGCTGCGACTGCTGCACAAGACCCAGTCGGCCAAGAATCTGGGCGACCTCAACGCGTTCCTGCGTGGCTTCATGCTGGACGAGCCGCGCACCTTCGAAGCGGCCGATCGGCTGGTGGAGGATTTTGCCGAGCTCGATGGTGCGCACCATGCGGTGGTCACCGCGCGGCGCCAGGTGGAAACGCTGACCCCCGCGCGCGCGCACCATGCGGCGCTGATGACGTTGCGCCACAGCGTCAGCGAGTTGCGCGAGCTGCAGCTGGGCGTGGACAGCTACCGCGAGCAGCAGCGGCTGGCCTTGCTGGACGAGC
Source organism: Xanthomonas cassavae CFBP 4642 (assembly GCF_000454545.1). Lineage (NCBI taxonomy): Bacteria > Pseudomonadati > Pseudomonadota > Gammaproteobacteria > Lysobacterales > Lysobacteraceae > Xanthomonas > Xanthomonas cassavae. The sequence continues at coordinate 120,457 of NZ_CM002139.1, read as the reverse complement.
GCTTGCAGGAGCTGGACAACCAGGACCGCGGGCTGGCCGGCGAAGAAGGCCAGCGCCGCGAATCGCTGGACAACCACGAACAGAAGCTGGCCGGGCTGGAACGCGAGCAGCGCGCCGCCGGCGGCGAACAGATCGAAGAACTGGAACGCGAGCGCGCGCGCGTGGAGCGCGAGCGCGACGAACGCCTGCGCCGCCGCGCGCAGATCGAACAGGCCTGCCGCCAGCTCGGTACCGCCCTGGCGGCCGGGGCCAGCGGCTTTGCCGCGCAGATCGCGCATGCGCAAACCGTGCTGGATAACGGCAAGCACGACGCCAGCGCGCTCGACGACGCGATCGCCGAGCGCATGGGTGCACGCCGCGACGACGAACGCCGCTTTGCCGAGATCCGCGCCGAACTGGATGCGCTGAAGCGCGCGCCATCGAGCATGCCCGCACCGATGCAGGCCCTGCGCGCGCGGCTGTGCGAAGACACCGGCATCGCCGAGGCTTCGCTGCCGTTCGTTGGCGAGCTGGTGCAGGTACGTGATGACCAGATGGTCTGGCGCGGTGCGATCGAGCGGGTGCTGCACGGCTTTGCACAGTCGCTGCTGGTGGACGAGCGGCATTACGCGCAGGTCAGCGAATGGGTCAACCGTACCCACATCGGCACGCGCCTGGTGTACTTCCGTGTGCGCCGCAACGACGAGCTGCACTCGCGGCGGGTCTATCCCGACGCGCTGCCGGGCAAGCTGCAGCTGCGCGATCACGCCTTCACCGAGTGGCTGCGCAACGAGCTCACCCGCCGCTTCGATTACGCCTGCGTGGACAACGCCACCGCGCTGCGCAACGCCGATCGCGCCATCACCCGCGAGGGCCAGGTCAAGCACCCCGGCGATCGCTATGAAAAGGACGACCGCCACGCGGTCAATGACCGCAAGCGCTGGCTGCTCGGCCACGACAACCGCGACAAGCTCAAGGTGTTCGAGCGCGAAGCGCAGGCGCTGGCGCAGCGCATCGCCAGCTGCGATGCCGATGTCGCAGCGCTGCGCAAGCAGCGCGAACAGGACCAGGGACGCCAACTCGCTGCGCACACGCTGGTGGAGCGCGACTGGGACGAGATCGACGTCGGCCCCAAGCTGCAGCGCCTGAGCGATATCGACGAGCAGCTGGTGCAGCTGCGCGAAGGCAACAGTGGTTTGCGCGCACTCGGCCAGGCCATCGATACCGCACGCACCTTGCGCGACCAGGCCAAGCGCACCTATGACGATGTGCGGCTGGAGCGCGCGCAACTGGCGCGCGAGCGTGTGCGGCTCGAGCAGCAGCACGCGGCGTGCGCGGGCCGCGCCGGCACCGCCACGCTCACGCCCACCCAGTTGCAGGGGTTGCGGGAACGTCTTGCCGCATTGACGCCGCTGTCGCTGGATAATCTGGAGGCGCATTTCCGCGTGGTCGAACGGGGTCTGGCCGAGCAGCTGGCCGAAAGCCAGGGCCGCGACAGCCGGCTCAGCGCGCAACTGCTGGAATGCTTCCGCAAGTATTGCCAGCAGTGGCCCGAAGACAGCGGCGACTTCACCGTGAGTCTTTCCAGTGCCGACGATTTCCTCGCGCGTCTGGACCGGCTGGAAAGCGATGGCCTGCCGCGTCACGAGCACCGCTTCTTCGATTTGCTGCAGACCCAGAGCAAGAACAATTTGCTCGCCCTGCAGCGCCACACCGCCGAGGCCCACAAGGGCATCAAACAACGCATGGACGAGGTCAATGCCAGCCTGGAGCAGGTGCCGTTCAACCGCGACACCATCCTGACCATCGAGGTCAGCGACCGCCGCCTGACCGAAGTGCAGGAATTCCAGCAGCAGTTGCGCGCGGTGTTGTCGCATCAACAGACCGAAGACCGTGCCCTGGCCGAGGCGCAGTTTTCCACCTTGCGTGCGCTGGTGGCGCGGCTGGGCGCGCAGGAGCCGGAGGCGCGACGCTGGCGCGAACAGGTGCTGGACGTGCGCCTGCATGTGGAATTCATCGGCGTGGAACTGGACGCGCAGACACGCGCGCAGGTGGAGATCTACCGCAGCGGCGCCGGCAAGTCCGGCGGGCAACGGCAGAAACTGGCCACCACCTGTCTGGCGGCCGCGCTGCGCTATCAGCTCGGTGGCGAAGATGGCGAACTGCCGCGCTACTGCGCGGTGGTGCTGGACGAAGCCTTCGACAAGGCCGACAACGAGTTCACCGCATTGGCGATGAACATCTTCGAGAACTTCGGCTTCCAGATGGTGGTGGCCACGCCGCTGAAGTCGGTGATGACGCTGGAGCCCTTCATCGGCGGCGCATGTTTTGTGGAGATCAGCGGCCGCCATAATTCCGGTGTGCTGTTGATCGAATATGACGAGCAAGCGCAGCGGTTGAAGTTGCCGGAACGCTCGCGTGGCGATGAGCCAGCGGTTGCCGATGCTACGGACGCTGCGCCATCGATCACGGTTACGAACGGGCCTGCAGCAGATGGCAGGGCAACGGATGGCGTTCCAGCGCACCCCACATTGCCGGCGGCGGACGAGACGTTGCCCGCAGCAAAGAACGCGCGCAGCAACAAGCGCAAACAGTCGCTGGCGACGGCGAACAAGCAGAGCAAGAACACCAGAACCGCATCGCCTACGCGCGCTGCGGCACAGGTTCAAGCAAAAAAGACGCGCACATCGCCATCGCGCACATCGTCCGTGACCAGCGAGCCGGCATCGGACAAACGCGCAAGGGATAGGTCGCACGCACAGGCGGTGTCGTCGTCAGCAACTGCGTCCGCGCCCAATCCGGTCAAGCCCGCACGGTCTTCAAAAACGGGCAAGCCGATCGCGGCGACAGGCACATCCAACGCCACATCGAAGAAGGCCGCCACTGCATCTGCGGCAGTGAAAGCCACCACCGCCAAGCCGCGTGCAACAGCCGTGTCGACGGGGCGGCCAGCACGTGGTACCGGCAAGACGCCCTCGGCACGCGCGGCGACGAAACCGCTGCCAGCCAAAAAGCGCGGCGTCAAGGCGGGCACCCCGCACACACGCGGCAAGCGCTGACACAGTGCACGGTTGACGCTACCTGCCCGGGTGGCGTCACCGGCTTCGATCACGTCGCCCTGGCAGCGGGTTTCCAAGGCTAGTGAAGAAGCGGATGAACAGGAAGATCAGAAAGCTGCCCGTGCCCGTGCCGAAGAACCCGTCGTAGAAGCCGATCGCCGCCCCCATCGCCAATGCGATCGCCAGTTCGCGACGGCCGATCTGGCGTGGCCGGTGCAGCGCACCGAAATCCTTCTTGATCAACGTGTAGATCAGCATCGCGACCAGCAGCACCAGGATCAGCGGCCGCACCGCGTGCCTGGGCATCAGGCTGACCGCGGTCGCGCCCAGGAACGAAAACGTGAATGCTGCCGCCGTTGCATACGGCACCGGCCGCCACGGGAAGCGCACCGTGCGCGCATACCGCCATGCCGACGCCCCGGTGCCGAACATTGCGCTGAACTTGTTGGTGCCCAGGATCAACGATGGCGCCTGCTGCGGCAATGTTGCGAACAGGCCCGGCAACTGGATCAATCCACCGCCGCCGACCGCCGCATCCACCAGCCCGGCGACGAACGCAATGCACGCCAGCCACGGCAATTCGGTGGGAATCACCCCAGCACGGCCACGCTCCGCACGACGAGGGCGACAGCATAGCCGCCGCTCATCCCTCCCCGTTCCCCAATCCCCAGTCCCATCCCGCACAATCCCCGCATGCCGACCTCCACACCTACCGACCCCTGTCCCTGCGGCCGCCCCGCCGATTACGCACGGTGTTGCGGCCCGTATCACGCCGGTGCCGCTGCGCCCCATGCCGAAACCCTGATGCGCGCGCGCTACAGCGCGTATGTACGCCGCGATGTTGCGTACCTGCTGTCCAGCTGGCACCCATCCACCCGCCCGGCCGACCTGGCCCTGGACGACGGTGGCCGCACCACCTGGCTCGGCCTCGCTGTCCAGCGTGCCCTCACCACCGGGGAGGACACCGCCGAGGTGGTGTTCCTGGCGCGCTACCGCATCGGCGGCGGCAGCGCGGTCCGCATGACCGAGCACAGCCGCTTCGTGCGCGAAGACGGCCACTGGTACTACCTCGACGCCCGCTAGCCTGCCGTTCCCACCACTGAGTGCAGCGCGGATCTGCAATCGCACAGGTCCATGCGCGTGCCGTCTCCTCGCGGAAGAACCTGCCCGGCGCGCGGATGAGGCAGAAGCAGCCCGATCTTCCAAACGCCGCACACCCTCGGCCCACCGGCCCGGAACGCACTCACACCCTTGGCCGTCAGCGCCGCCGCGGCGGCTGGTAATGACCAGGCACCCCTCGCGCTGCTGCATCCCGCCATTCATCCGACCAACGGCAGGTGGCGGCGGCGTTTGTCGACATGGCGTTCGCAGCCGATCCGGGAAGCTTGCCGCGCCGGCGGAGCTCGCCGCGGGGTGGGATAGCGATCATGGCAACCTTCAATTTCTGGCAATGGGTGCTTGTGGCGGTGGTGGTCTTCGCGGTCGTGCTGCCGGCAGTGCTGGCAACCGCCATGGTCCGCTTCGGGCCGCGCCACGATGCGCCGCCACGCGCACGCTCCCGCCGCAACGCCGAGGGCAGCCCGTCCACCCCCACGCTGTCGTTGCTGACCGGCATCACCGGCGACGGCAATTGAGCCGGCGGTAGGGTGCCTTGGAATCAGAGCGGACGAATACCGTCGTCCCTGACCTTGCGTACCGCCAGCAGTCGGCGCGACCAAGACGACACCACCAGGAAGACAGACGCGGCCCAGCGCAGATGGCGCAGGGGCAGCCGGTGTCCGAATGCCGGTCTCCGTGCGCCATGCCGTGCGGCTGTCCGGGGCGTGGTGGGCGACACCCGCATCATGCATCTGGAGCGGCCGTGGCTGCTGCCGGTGGACCACTCCCACGCTGAAAGGACGCGCTGCCCTCAGGGCAAGCAGAAATGCACCCGCCCATCCGGGCAGCGCCTCACCCCCCTGCACCCAGGACCCAGCCAGGTTGGCTATCCTCGCCGGATCGAATGCCGCAGGAGCGCTCCATCGCATGACCGCCGCCCATATGTCGGCCACCGCGCCATGACGCCGTTCCGGCGCGCCTTGCCAGTCCTGCTTGGATTGGTGCCGCTGGCTGCCTGGGCCGATCCGGGGTTCGACCGCTGTCTGGCTGGCCTGCAGACCCAGGCCGCTGCCAAGGGCGTGGATGCCGCCAGTTTCCAGCGTTTCACCGCCGGCCTGGCGCCCGATCCCAGCGTGCTGCCGCTGCTGGACGCGCAACCGGAGTTCACCACCCCCATCTGGGACTACCTCGCCAGCCTGGTCGACAGCCAGCGCGTCAGCGACGGCCAGGCCATGCTGGTCACCCACCGCGCGCTGTTGACCCGGTTATCCGAGCAGACCGGCGTGGACCCGGCCACCATCGTGGCGGTCTGGGGCGTGGAGAGCGACTACGGCCGGGTCACCGGCAAGCGCCCGCTGCTGGTGTCGCTGGCCACGCTGTCGTGCGCAGGCCGCCGCCAGCCGTTCTTCCGTGGTGAATTCCTTGCCTTGCTCGGCCTGCTGCAGCAGGGCGACCTGTCGCCGGAGGGCTTGACCGGCTCCTGGGCCGGCGCCTTCGGGCAGACCCAGTTCATGCCCTCGACCTACGCGCGTATCGCGGTCGATGGGGATGACGATGGCCGCCGCGATCTGGTCGCCAGCATTCCCGACGCGCTGGCCTCCACCGCCAACTATCTGGTCAAGGCCGGCTGGGAGCGCGCCCGCCCCTGGGGCATGGAAGTGCGCCTGCCGCCGGGCTTCGATGCCAGCAAGGTCGGCCGCACCCGCCGCCAGCCGTTGCAGGCCTGGCAAACCGCCGGTCTGCTCGGCACCGATGGCAACGCCCTGGCGCCGACCGGTCTGCCTGCAGACACCCCGGCCGCCCTGCTGTTGCCGGCCGGCGCGGCCGGCCCGGCGTTCCTGGTGTTCCGCAACTACGACGCGATCTACGCCTACAACGCCGCCGAAAGCTATGCGCTGTCGATCGCGCTGCTGGCCGACCGGCTGCGTGGCGGCCCCGGCCTGGCGGCCGCCTGGCCCACCGACGATCCCGGCCTGGGCCGCCCGGAACGGCGCGACCTGCAACAGTTGCTGCTCGCCCGTGGTCACCAGATCGGCGAGGCCGACGGCATGGTCGGCAGCGCTACCCGCCGCGCCATCCAGGTCGAGCAGACCCGCCTGGGGCTGCAGCCGGCCGACGGCCGCCCGGGCCAGCGCATCCTCACCGCCCTGCGCGCCGCGCCGCCGCTCGCCGGCATGGCCGCCGTGCGCGGCACCGCCTTCAAACTGCCGGCCGCCTATCCCGCATTCGCCCAATCTCCCAGCGTCCACAAGGCATCCCCCATGTCCGACACCACCGGCCTGACCACAGGCGATTTCCACGGCTTCCCCTCGCTGTTGATCGACACCCCGTTCTCCACTGCCGCCATCAGCCTGTTCGGCGGGCAGTTGCTCTCGTTCGTGCCCAAGGGCGGTCAGGACGTGATGTGGCTGTCGCCGCTCGCCAAGCAGCCGCCCACCCCGATCCGCGGCGGCGCGCCGGTGTGTTGGCCGTATTTCGGTCGCCAGGACCAGACCGGCGAGGTGCCCGCGCACGGCTTCGTGCGCACCGCGCCGTGGCAGCTCACCGAGAGCCACCGCGAAGCCGATGGCACCGTGGTGCTCACCCTGACCCCGCCGGTGTTCGACGACCTGGCGTTGCGCCTGCGCATGACGCTGCGGATCGGCCGCACCCTGGAGCAGCGCCTGATCACCGAGAACACCAGCGCCGCTCCGGTGCGCTTCACCCAGGCACTGCACAACTATTTCCGTGTCGGCGATGCCCTGAAGGTCAGCGTGCAGGGCCTGGATGGCCTGGACTACCTGGACAAATACGAGAACTACGCCACCGCCCATCGCCAGCAAGGCGACTGGAGCCTGCGCGACCCGCGCGATCCCGGCCGCAGCGACCGCATCTACGTCAACGCCGGCGGCCGCTACACGCTCACCGACCCGGTGCTCGGCCGTCGCATCGTCATCGCCACCGAAGGCAGCCGCTCGCTGGTGGCCTGGAACCCGGGCGAAGAGGCCGGCAAGAAGATGGCCGACGTGGGCGAGGGCTGGCGCGACTACGTTTGCCTGGAAGCCGCCAACGCCGGGCCGGACGTGATCGAACTGGCCCCCGGCACCAGCCATACCCTGACCCAGACCATCAGCGTCGAGTAACCGCCACACCTCTCACTGCCACAAGCGAGCAGTGGCGCGCGGACGCAGGTCCAACCCTTCTCCCCTCTGGGAGAAGGTGCCCCGAAGGGGCGGGTGAGGATCCGGGCGCAACCCGAACGACGCCAGGTTTCCCAGCAACCAGGCGCCACCAGCATCAACCACCCAATCCACCGCTACACTCGCCGCTTCGCCCAACTGCGCCGCGCGATGACTCTCCCACCCGATTCCGCTCCCGCCCCGGGCCGGCGCCGCGCTGCACTGATCTTCATCTTCATCACCGTCCTGATCGACGTGCTGTCCTTCGGCGTGATCATTCCGGTGCTGCCGGACCTGGTGCGGCACTTTACCGGTGGCGATTACGTGCAGGCCGCCGGCTGGATCGGCTGGTTCGGCTTCCTGTTCGCCGCCATCCAATTCGCCTGCTCGCCGCTGCAGGGCGCGCTGTCGGACCGTTTCGGCCGCCGCCCGGTGATCCTGCTGTCGTGCCTGGGGCTGGGGCTGGACTTCATCCTGATGGCCATCGCCCACAGCCTGCCGATGCTGCTGCTGGCGCGGGTGATCTCCGGCATGTGCTCGGCCAGTTTTTCCACCGCCAACGCCTACATCGCCGACGTTACCCCGGCCGACAAGCGCGCCGCTGCGTTCGGCATGCTTGGCGCTGCATTCGGTATTGGTTTTGTCGCCGGCCCGCTGATCGGCGGCTGGCTGGGCAGCATCGGCCTGCGCTGGCCGTTCTGGTTTGCCGCAGGATTGGCCTTGTTGAACGTGCTGTACGGCTGGTTGGTGCTGCCCGAATCGCTGCCTGCCGAACGCCGCACGGCGCGCCTGGAGTGGTCGCAGGCCAACCCGCTCGGCGCGCTCACGCTGCTGCGCCGCTATCCGCAGGTCTTCGGCCTGGCCGCGGTGGTGTTCCTGGCCAACCTGGCGCATTACGTCTACCCCAGCATCTTCGTGCTGTTCGCCGGCTACCAATACCACTGGGGCCCGCGCGAAGTGAGCTGGGTGCTGGCCGGGGTGGGGGTCTGCAGCATCATCGTCAATGCCTTGCTGGTCGGCCGGCTGGTGCGCTGGCTGGGCGAGCGCCGCGCCCTGCTGCTGGGGTTGGGCTGCGGGGTGGTCGGCTTTGTCATCTACGGCTTCGCCGACAGCGGCCGCATGTTCCTGATCGGGGTGCCGATCAGCGCGCTTTGGGCCATCGCCGCCCCGGCGGCGCAGGCCTTGATCACCCGCGATGTCGGCGCCGATGCGCAGGGCCGCGTGCAGGGCGCGCTGACCAGCCTGGTCAGCCTGGCCGGCATCGCCGGTCCGCTGCTGTTCGCCAACGTGTTCGCCCGGTTCATCGGTCGTGGCGCACCACTGCATCTGCCCGGTGCGCCGTGGCTGCTGGCCGGCGTGCTGCTCGCCACCGGCTGGTTGATGGCGTGGGCGAGGGCGGGGCGCAGCCGTGGCGTGGCCACTGCCACCGGCGGTTGATGCCAACGCATTCATCTGACGCTCGCGCCCGCTTTTTCTGATTCGTGCCGGCACTGCTAGGCTGGTGTCTTCCGTGCCCCGGCACCGCCTCGACTTCCTATGCGTTCCGACACCCTGGCCGTTCCCACCTCGGCCGCACGCGCGCTGCGCCATGCCACCCAGGACACGCATCGCCTGGTCGAAGCGGTCCCGCTGATGCAGGCGCTTGGGCAAGGGCAGGTCGATCGCGCGCGCTATGCGCTGATCCTGCGCCGGCACCATGCCTTGCTGGCCGGTTTCGAAGAGCGCTTCGGCGACTGGCTGAGCACCCTGGTCGGCAACGGCTGGCACTATCGTCGCCGGGTTCCCGCCTTGCGCGCGGATCTACGCACGCTCGATCAACTGCCGGATGCACCGCTTGCCCCACCGGCCGGCACCGACGCCGCCGCGCGCTGGGGCATGCTGTATGTGATCGAAGGCGCGCAGCTGGGCGGGCGGGTGATTGCCCGTGGCCTGCGCCGCCAGCAACCTGCATTGGCCGACGCGCTGCAGTATTTCGAGCTGGCCGACGAAGACCCCGCCGGTTGGCGCCGTTTCCAGGCCGTGCTCGATCACTGTCTGGACACCCCCCGCGCACGCGCTGCCGCCATTGACGGTGCGCAGGCCATGTTCGCCCACTTCCACAGCTGTCTTGCAGCGGAGCCGCACGCGTGACCCAGACCACCGAACCCCTGGACATGGATGTGCGCGCGCGCGAGCCGATCCACATCCCCGGCCTGATCCAGCCCTATGGCGTGCTGTTGGTGATCGAACCGGCCGATGGCCGCATCGTGCAGGCCAGCAGCACCGCCGCCGATCTGCTCGGTGTGCCGCAGGAGTCGCTGCTGGGGATGCCCTACACCCAGGTGCTGGAGATCCCCGAGACGCAGCCTTTCGCGGTGGACGAGCAGGCGCAGCACCTGCTGCATGCCGAGGCGCGCTTCCCCGCGCGTGCCACGCCGCCCGATCACCCCTGGGTGGCCGCCTGGCATCTGTATCCGGAGCAATGGCTGGTCGAGATCGAGCCGCGCGACGCGCGCCTGATGGATGTCACCCTGCGCGAAGCCTTGCCGCTGTTGCGCAGCATCGAGCGCGACCCGGGCATCGACGAGGCCGCCGTGCGTGCGGCCAAGGGCCTGCGCAGCATGATCGGCTTCGACCGGGTCATGGTGTACCGCTTCGACGAAGAGTGGAACGGCGATGTCATCGCCGAAGCCCGCCAGCCCGAGCTGGAAGCCTACCTGGGCTTGCATTACCCGGCCAGCGACATCCCCGCGCAGGCGCGCGCGCTATACCTGCGCAACCGCGTGCGCCAGATCGCCGATGTGCGGTATCAGCCGTCGCCGATCCAGCCCACCCTGCATCCGCGCCTGGGCACGCCGGTGGACCTGAGCGATGTCAGCCTGCGCAGCGTCTCGCCGGTGCACCTGGAATACCTGGCCAACATGGGCGTCACCGCCACCCTGGTGTCCTCGATCGTCGTCAACGACGCGCTGTGGGGGCTGATCGCCTGCCACCACTACAGCCGGCACTTCACCAGCCACGCCATGCGCGATGCCACCGATGCAGTCACCCGCGCGCTGGCCGGGCGCATCGGCGCCTTGCAGGCAGTGGCGCGTGCACGGCTGGAATCGGTATTGCTGACGATCCGCGAAAAGCTGATCACCGATTTCAACGACGCCGAGCACATGACCGTCGACATGCTGGCGGACATGGCGCCGGACCTGATGGACGTAGTGGACGCCGACGGCGTGGCGATCTTCCACGGCAACGACATCAGCCGTCATGGCAGCGCGCCGGATGTGGATGCGCTACGCCGCATCCGCGACCACATCGAATCGGCACACCACGACGCACTGCGCGAGGATGCGGTGGGCGCGCTGCATGTGGATGCGATCGGCGAGGTCTTTCCGCACCTGGCCGACCTGGCGCCATTGGCGGCCGGATTCATCTTCGTCCCGCTGATGCCGCAATCGCGCAGCGCCCTGCTATGGACCCGCCGTGAGCAGGTGCAGCAGATCAAGTGGGCCGGCAACCCGCAGCTGGCCAAGCTGCAGGACATCCCCAACTCGCGGCTGTCGCCACGCAAGAGCTTCGACCTGTGGCAGCAGACGGTGCGCGGGCGTGCCCGCCCGTGGGCACCGCTGCATCTGGAATCGGCGCGCAGCCTGCGGGTGCTGATCGAACTGATGGAGCGTAAGCGCTTCCAGCAGGACTTCACCCTGCTCGAAGCCTCGCTGTCGCGTCTGCGCGACGGCGTGGCCATCATCGAGCGCGGCGCCCAGGCCGGCGTGCACCGGCTGATGTTCGTCAACCCGGCGTTTGCCGACCTGAGCCAGACCGAGGTCGCCGAATTGATCGGCTGCGACATCCTCGCGCTGCTGGCCGACGATGCCGCCAAGGCCAAGGTCGAACTGCTCGAAGAGGCGCTGCGGCTGGGACGCGCGGCCTATGTCACCTTGCCGCTGCGTACCCATGACGGCGCGCCGGTGTATCGCCAGTTCCATCTCGAACCCTTGCCCAGCCCCAGCGGCGTCACCGCGCACTGGCTGCTGCAGTTGCGCGACCCGGAATAAGCGCCGCCTACAAGGACGCAGCGCCGCAGCCGCCACTGCGGTGCCGTTGTGGCCGTGATGCAGCGCATCGCATCGAAGGGCAGGGTGCCGGGTGGCGAGCAAGGCTCGCGCGCGACGCAGTGGCTGTGACCGTGCCACATGCCTGACGGGCTCCTGCCTCAGGCAGCGCATTGCTGATGCACGGCCCCGATCTGCTCAACCCATCGGCGAGGCGCTGCACGGCGCTCGATGGGGTGACCGCGAGCCCGTGGCCCATCCGTATTGTCCGCCGCCACATCACACTGCAGCAGTGAGCAGGTGCGCTAAAGCAATGTCCTGGGCCGCAAGGCCACTAAGGTGAGCGTGCCGGCCACCAGGCCCCAGAAGGCCGCGCCGATCCCGCCCAGCGTCAGCCCGGAGGCGGTGACCAGAAAGGTGATCAAGGCCGCCTCGCGTTCGCCGTCTTCGCGCAGGGCCGCCGCCAGGCTGTTTCCGATCGTGCCCAGCAGTGCGATTCCGGCAAGGGCCATCACCAGCTCGCGCGGAAACGCCGCCAGCACCGCCGCCACGGTCGCCCCGAACAGGCCGATCACCCCATAGAACACGCCCGCGCTCACGGCCGCGGCATAGCGCCGCGTCGGGTCTTCATGCGCCTCTCGGCCCATGCAGATCGCCGCGGTGATCGCGGCCAGGTTCAAGGCATAGCCCCCGAACGGCGCCAGCAGCGTATTGACCACGCCAATCCAGCCAATCGTCGGTGAAATCGGCACCGTGTAGCCGCAGGCACGGATCACCGCCACGCCAGGGACGTTCTGTGAGGCCATGGTGACCACGAACAACGGAAGCGCCAGCCCGACCACCGCCGCCCACGATAGCGATGGCATCACCCACACAGGGCGGGCCAGTTCCAGCTGCACCGTCTCCCAGTGCATCGATCCGCGGCTGGCTGCGATCGCAACGCCCACCAGCAAGGTCGCAATCACTGCGTACCGCCCAAACCAGCGCCGTCCCGCCAGGTAGGTTGCCAGCATCGCCAATGCCAGCGCCACCTGGCTTTGCATGGCCACGAACAGGTCCAGTCCGAAGCGCAGCAACACGCCAGCCAGCATGCCCGACGCCAGCGAGACCGGAATCCTGCGGATCGCCCGTTCGAACACCCCGGTGAATCCGGCAGCCATACCCAACACCGCCGCCACCACGAACGCGCCAATCGCCTCTCGCAGCGGAACTCCGGCCGCGCTTCCGACCAACATCGCTGCCCCCGGCGTCGACCACGCGGTGACCACCGGTACCCGATAGCGCAGCGACAAGCCGATGCAGGTCACGCCCATCCCGAAGCCGAGTGCCCACATCCACGAGGCGACCTGTGCCTGGTCCGCACCCATATGCCGCGCCGCCTCGAAAACGATCACCGCCGAACTGGCGAATCCGACCAGGACAGTGACAACGCCGGCGGCAATCGCAGGCAGGGACAGGTCGCGGAACAGGCTGCGGGCTGGCGGCATTGGGTCACTCCCTTTCAGCTGGTCATTCTCTCCGAGCCACTGCCCAGCGGTATTGCTTGCCGTCTGGATACCGCCCTCTGTATCGCCTGACTCTGGTTGCCGCGCCTGCATGTCGCGCATGGGTGCAGCACCTCACCAGTAGGCCAAGTCCCCTTTAGACAAGTCCCCTATAGATGCGCGCCATATGCAGTGAGTCCAATGGGCCCATGGCAGATCCGTCGCGATGCAACCGCGTGGAGGCATGGGCCGGCCACCTCTTTGCCGGCCGAGACAGGCAGATGTCATGACAGTGTCAAAAAGTACTTGCACTTCTGCACAGGCTCGATAAACTGCGCGACCTCGCTCAGGACGGCGGCGCTTCTCCAAGCACCGCAGCGACGAACGAGGGGTTTCGAAAAACATCACAAGGTGTTGACGAAACGCAAAAGCCGGCTATGATGGGCGGCTCGCTACATGGAAAGACGCTACGGCGGATTGAGGTGCGGCGGCGGCAACTTCCTC
>NZ_CM002139.1:105854-107047 GCF_000454545.1 Xanthomonas cassavae CFBP 4642 | reverse complement strand
CTTACTTGACGATCTTGGCAACCACGCCGGCGCCGACGGTACGGCCACCTTCGCGGATGGCGAAACGCAGACCTTCGTCCATCGCAACCGGGTTGATCAGGGTCACGACCATCTTCACGTTGTCGCCCGGCATCACCATTTCCACGCCTTCCGGCAGCTGGCAGGCGCCAGTGATGTCGGTGGTACGGAAATAGAACTGCGGACGGTAGCCCTTGAAGAACGGGGTATGACGGCCACCCTCGTCCTTGGACAGCACGTAGACTTCGGCTTCGAACTCGGTGTGCGGCTTGATCGAACCCGGCTTGCACAGCACCTGGCCACGCTCGACGTCGTCACGCTTGGTGCCGCGCAGCAGCAGACCGGCGTTGTCGCCTGCCTGACCCTGGTCCAGCAGCTTGCGGAACATTTCCACGCCGGTGACGGTGGTCTTCTGCGTGTCGCGGATACCGACGATTTCGATTTCGTCGCCCACCTTGATGATGCCGCGCTCGATACGACCGGTCACCACGGTGCCGCGGCCGGAAATCGAGAACACATCCTCGACCGGCATCAGGAACGGACGGTCCACGTCGCGGGTCGGCTCCGGAATGAAGCTATCCAGGGCATCGACCAGCTTCAGGATCGCCGGCACGCCGATGTCGCTCTGGTCGCCGTCCAGCGCCAGACGCGCCGAACCGTGGATGATCGGGGTGTCGTCGCCCGGGAAGTCGTACTTGCTCAGCAGCTCGCGCACTTCCATCTCGACCAGCTCGAGCAGCTCGGCGTCGTCGACCATGTCGGCCTTGTTCAGGAACACCACGATGTGCGGCACACCGACCTGACGCGAGAGCAGGATGTGCTCGCGGGTCTGCGGCATCGGGCCGTCAGCCGCCGAACACACCAGGATCGCGCCGTCCATCTGCGCTGCGCCGGTGATCATGTTCTTGACGTAGTCGGCGTGGCCGGGGCAGTCAACGTGCGCGTAGTGGCGGGTCGGGGATTCGTATTCGACGTGTGCGGTCGAAATCGTGATGCCGCGCGCCTTCTCTTCCGGCGCTGCGTCGATCGCGTCGTACGCCTTGAACTCGCCACCGAAACGCTCTGCACCGATCTTGGTCAGCGCGGCGGTCAACGTGGTCTTGCCATGGTCGACGTGACCGATGGTGCCGACGTTCACGTGCGGCTTGGTGCGCTCGAATTTAGCTTTTGCCATG
>NZ_CM002139.1:26903-105754 GCF_000454545.1 Xanthomonas cassavae CFBP 4642 | reverse complement strand
CGAAAACGGCAAAAAACCGGGGGGTTGAGCGCCCTCAGCGCGGCGGATGTGGCGTGTTTCGTTTTCCGGCTGCGTTGATCAGACCATCCCTAGGAAGACCCATTGATCATTCTCATCGATGATGAAATCAAATCCGCCGCTGACAATGTCGAGCCGCTCCATGAGGTTGAGACATTTGTGGTAGATTTCTTCGGGAAGAACTGCCGGCGCACACGCCTTGATGCCGCCTTGTCCTATTCTCCAGTCGAGGTCTCCACCGCCCAGCGTGTGGGACTCAATCCTCACCCCGCCGTAGAAACGACCAAAGAACTGGATACGCGCCTCATACTTTTTCGGAACCTTGGCTTGGAAGATCCCTGGAGTTGCAGCTAGCAGGCTATTCTGGGGCAATAGCTCCGCCGTCACTTTCGCGGTAAATGTCTGGGTTACTGAACCTTGCTCTTGCCACACATAGCCTGTTAGTGGCTTGTAGATATGCTCCCCAGCACCTTCAATGAAGGTACGAATTTCCTCAGGGCTGTTGCTAATCAGCGTTCGCGGAATGAGCAGCCCAACAGTTTGCGCCACCAAGAGCTGATGAATCTTCAGGTCACAGGCGTCCGCGCTAATGCCCTTGTTAATCCAGAACGCCTTTCTAAAGAGCGACTTGTGCGCATGGAACGCCGAATCCAGTTCCATTTGAACGAACTGGCGATCCCTGACGTCGATGACCTTCGGAACTTCCGGGACACGCCGACGCCTGTTCCAGACGACACCGATGTCATCTTCATTAAAATGATGCCCCCCTGTGCTGATTCGTACATCCGCATACCCTTGTGCATACCTGATACTCACCGAAGATTTAGTGGGATAGTCCTCGGCATTCCATCGGATGATGCGGCTGCCGCGCTTAGACAGCGCTTGCCCAAAGACGGCTGCATGGAAATCCCCGTCGAGAGAGTTGATCAGTACGGATTTTTTGTAAGTATCACGCATGTCTGTCATTGCATCCTTTCATTGCACCCGCAATTTTCAGCGCAAGCTTGCGGCCCCAAAAAGACGGAAACGACCTAAGCAACTGACGTTTTTTAAGCACATTTATCTTCATTGCATGACCAAGAATAATTCTGGTGTTGAATTGATCGCGGAACGTGCATTTATTTGCGACTCGTTAGCTATAGCACAGCGAGCTCAAGCGGAGCAACTGGCCTAACCAAACGCGTCTAATTCCGACGAGACAGAACGGCTGCGGGATTGTGAAGAAAACGTTAAAGTAATCTCGGCTCAAATGGGGTTGCGCCGCCCGTATAGTCGCGCCTGCTCAGATTTTTTGTCCCTTCACAGCAGGGCTGGGTATCCTTGGCCGATGCTTAAAGTCGCGTTTGCTCTCTCCCTGCTGTGTACCGTGTTCCTGCCGCTACCAGCGGTTGCACGCGCAACTATCGACAAGATCGAGATCAAGGGGCTGGACGACGGCGACGATGCCGAGATGATCGAGAACATCGAGGTCTCGTTGTCTCTATATGAGGCCGTGGGCAAGGAGCAGGGCGAGTCGCGACTGGAGTACCTGCTGGCGCAGGCCGAGCGGCAGACGCGCGAGGCGCTGGAGCCGTTCGGCTACTACTCGCCGACCATCGAACTGGCCGCGCCGCGCAGTGGCGACCGGGTGACGGTGGTGATTACGGTGAACCGCGGCGAGCCGGTGAGGGTGCGCACCTCGCATATCTCCATCAGCGGCTGGGCCGAGCAGGACCGCTACCTGGGCCAGGATCTCAAGCAGTTCGAACCGCGCGAAGGCCAGGTCTTCAGCCATCCGCAGTACGAGGCCAGCAAGGTGCGCATCACTCGCCGGCTGGCCGAGCGCGGGTACTTCGATGCCGACTTCACCCAGCGCCGGGTGGCAGTGACGCGCGCCGAATATGCCGCCGACATCGACCTGAACTGGGACAGCGGCCGCCGCTACGACATGGGCAAGGTGCGCTTCGACTATGACTACTTTCGCGATGGCCTGTTCGATCCCCTGGTCTACTGGGACGAGGGCAGCTACTACCACGAGGGCAAGCTGGACCGGTTGCGTGAGTCGCTGACCAAGCTGGATTACTTCAGCACCATCGACATCCAGCCCAAGCCGGAAGAAGCCGGTGCCGATGGCCGCGTGCCGGTGGACGTCAAGCTCACCCGCGCCAAGCGCACCGTCTACACCTCCGGCCTGAGTTATGGCAGCGAGAGCGGCGCCGGTGTGCGCGGCGGGGTGGAGAGGCGCTATGTCAATTCGCGCGGCCACAAGATGGACACGCAGCTGGATTACGCGCAGAACCGCAAGAGCCTGACCACCAGCTACCGCGTGCCGGCGTTCCGCTGGCTGGATGGCTGGTACACCGCCTCGGCGCGGCTCTACGACGAGCAGACCGAGTACATCGACCTGCGCAACGTCAAGCTCACCGGCAGCCGCAGCGGCCAGATCAACGAGCGCTGGAGCGCGATCGCCTCGATCAACGCCTTGCGCGAGCGTTGGCGCTTCAGCAGCGGCGACGACTTCGAAGGCGCGGTGTACGAGACCTCTACCCTGGTTTACCCGCAGCTGCAGGCCAACTACGTCAACGTCGACGACCGGCTGTTTCCGCGCAGCGGGGTGTCGGGGCAGATGTTCATCCGCGGTGGCGCCGAAGGGGCCGGCTCGGACACCAATTTTGGCCAGCTGTATGGGCAACTGCGCTGGTTCCTGGGCGCCGGCGACAACGGCCGGCTGATCCTGCGCGGCGAAGGCGGCACCACCTGGACCAGCGACCTGGTGGCGATGCCGCCCAGCCTGCGGTTCTTTGCCGGCGGCGCCAACAGTATCCGCGGCTATGCCTTCCGCGAAGTCGGTCCACGCACGCCCAAGCCGGACGAATTCGCGCTCGGCGCCAAGAACGTGGTCACCGCCAGCGCCGAATACGAGCATTACCTCAAGGGCGGCCCCTGGGGTGGGGCGGTGTTCGTCGATGGTGGTAGCGCCTTCGACGACCGCCCGGACTGGCACACCGGCATCGGCTTCGGTCTGCGCTGGCGCTCGCCGGTGGGGCCGGTGCGGGTGGACATCGCGCACGGGTTGAACGATCCCGACTCGCAGTTCCAGCTCTATATCGATATCGGGGCCAATCTGTGAGTACGCCCACGCCGCCCTCTGTACCGCGCCGCGCGCGTTTCTATCGCCGACGCCGGTTCTGGGTGGGCTCCGGGCTGACCGTGCTGGGGCTGGTGTTGCTGGCCCTGATCGCCATCTACTGGCTGCTGCAGACCGTGGCCGGGCGTGACGTGTTGCTGGCGCAGGTCGTCGCGCGCCTGCCGGTTGGCGCCACCTTTACCTACGGCAGCGTCGAAGGCCCGGTCGCCGGTCCGCTGACCCTGCGCAATGTCGACTTCAAGTATCAGGACATCCACTTCACCGCCGAGCGCGTGTATCTGGAGCCGGACCTGCGGCCGCTGCTCGGCCGCAAGCTGCAGCTGGATGCCGTGCAGGTCAGCAACGCCACGTTGAACCTGGGCAAGAGCGACGAACCGTTCAAGCTCCCCAGCTGGCCAGAATCGCTGCCGCAGATCACCGTGCCGCTGGCGATCCAGGCCGACAAGATCGATGTGCAGAACCTGCGCATCACCCAGTTGCAGCAGCCGATGATCGTGCTGCGCAAGATGCAGGGTGGCCTGGAAGTGGCCACCGGCGAACTGCGTACGCGCGATCTGGTGATCGACACCGATATGGGCGATTTCCGCCTGCACGGGGATTACATCCCCAACGACGATTACCGCGCCGATCTCACCGCCACTGCGGTGCTGCCGGCCGCACGTGGCCGCACCCTGGCCAGCCTGGGGCTGGTGGCGCGCGGGGACCTGGACAAGATGGAAGTGGCTATCGCCGGCCGTGCACCGGCGCCGCTGCAGGCCAGCCTGGTCTTCACCGGCCGCGACGATCCCAGCTGGGCGTTCAAGGCGGTGACCGAGGCGCTGGACACCTCGCTGCTGATGCCGGCCACCAATGGGGAGTACGCCGCCCCGGCCACACCGATCGCACTGAACCTGCAGGCCTCCGGCAAGGGCGGCAACGCCGACCTGCAAGGCAGCGTCAAGCAGGGCGAGTTGAGCGCCACCTTGCAGCCATCGCACATCAGCCTGCTGGACCAGGTCATCACCGTCGAGCCGCTGGTGATCGACACCTTCGAAGGCCGCACCCAGCTGCGCGGCACCGCCGATTTCCGCGACTCCCAGAACCCGAGCTTCCGTTTTGCGGTCAACGCCAGCGGCCTGCGCTTCACCCCGACGCCCGACCCGGCCACCCCCGATGCGCCGGTGGTGCCGGTGGAACTGGTCGATGCGCGCCTGGGCGTGGCCGGCAATCTGAAGGCATGGGCGGCGATCGGTCGCGCCACGGTAGAGCGCGATGGGCAGCAGGCCGCGCTGGTGTTCGACAGCCGCGGCAACGATCAACGTGCGCAGCTCAAGCAGGTGCAGGCCACGACCCCGGGCGGTGCGCTGGATCTCACCGGCGAGGTGGGCTGGACCCCGGAGCTGCAGTGGGATGTCACTGCCCAGCTGGCCAAGTTCGACCCGGGTTATTTCGTCCCGGGCTGGAACGGCAACCTGTCCGGCAAGATCGCCTCCAGGGGCCGCCAGCTGCCGGCGCCGGCCGGTGGCGTGTCACCGGGCTTCGAGGCCACTGCAGACATTCCCAGCCTGACCGGCCAGTTGCGTCAGCGCGCGCTGTCGGCCAATGGCAAGTTCGCCCTGCGTGGCGAACAGGGCGAGGGCGAGCTGCAACTGGCGCTGGGCGCCAGCCGCATCACCGCCAAGGGCAAGATCGGCGACCAGCTGGACATCGCCGCGCAGCTGCAGCCGTTGCAGCTGGACGATGTGCTGCCCGGCGCCACCGGCACGATGCGCGGGCAGCTGCAGGTCAGCGGCCGTCGCGACGCGCCCGACATCACTGCCGACCTGGTCGGCAACGGCTTACGCTGGAACACCTACAGCGCGCAGAGCATCAGCTTGCGCGGGCGTCTGCCGTGGCGCGGCAGCGACGGGCAGCTGGCCTTGCAGGGCACGGCGATCG
Source organism: Xanthomonas cassavae CFBP 4642 (assembly GCF_000454545.1). Taxonomy (NCBI): domain Bacteria; kingdom Pseudomonadati; phylum Pseudomonadota; class Gammaproteobacteria; order Lysobacterales; family Lysobacteraceae; genus Xanthomonas; species Xanthomonas cassavae. Next base: position 100,692 of record NZ_CM002139.1, on the reverse strand, counting down.
AGGCCGGCGTGGTGCTGGACAGCGTGCGCGTGCAGGCACGCGGTGCGGTGGAAGCGCTGCGCCTGGATGCCGATATCGCCAACAGCATGGCCAACGTCGCGCTGCAGGGCGATGCCCGTCGCAATGGCGAGCGCTGGCAGGGCCAGGTCGCCACGCTGCGGATCGCACCGGCCAAGGGCGATGGCTGGGCACTGCGCCAGCCAGCGCAGTTCAGCACCGATGGCGCCGCGTTTACGCTGTCCGACACCTGCCTGGGCGCGGCCACCGGCGGCGCGCTGTGCGCCAGCGCCAACTGGCCGCGCGAGGGGATGGTGGTGCATGGCGACGCGCTGCCGCTGTCGCTGGTGCAGCCGTGGCTGCCCAAGCAGGAAGGTCGGCAGATCTACCTGCGTGGCGAGCTGTCGCTGGATGGCAGCTTCAAGCCGCGCGGCAATGCCTGGGAAGGCTCGTTCCGCATCGCCTCGCCCGAAGGCGGCATCCGCCTGGGCGAAACCCGCTACGCGGCGGTGGCCGGCAACCCCAATCGCGGCGAGTTGCTGCGCTACGACCAGTTCAGCGTGCAGGCCGATTTCACCCCGCAGCAGATCCAGGCCAAGCTGGGTATCGGCTTCCAGGGCGCCGGCTTTGTCGATGCCAAGTTCAACACCGGCTGGGATGCCTACGCGCCGCTCAACGGCGAGTTGTATCTCAACATGTCGCGGCTGTACTGGCTGGAGCTGGTGGTGGCCGATGTGGTGCGGCCCAAGGGTCTGGTCGAAGGCCATGTCAGCCTGCGCGGCACCCGCGACAAGCCGCTGCTGGGCGGCGATGCTACCTTGAGCGATTTCACTGCCGAATACCCGTCGATGGGTTTGACCCTGAGCGAGGGCAAGGGCCGCTTCGACGCGCTACCGGACGGCTCGGCCAAGATCACCGCCTCGGCCAAGTCCGGCCCCGGCACGCTCACCATCGACGGCGGGCTGTCGTGGTTCGGCACCAGCACGCCGTTGCTACTGAATATCCGCGGCGACAACGTGCTGGCCTACAACACCAGCGAGCTGCGCATCATCGCCAACCCGGAGATGCAGTTCGGCATCGCCGACAACACCATGCAGCTGCGCGGCAAGGTCACGGTACCGGAGGCGGATATCGACCTGGAACGGCTCGATCGCGGCACCTCGGTCTCGGAGGACGTGGTGGTGCTGGACCCGGTGGATCCGGAAGAAACCCCGGCCTCGCCGCTGGATATGGACCTGGCCATCGTGCTCGGCGACAAGGTCAACATGAGCGGCTTCGGCCTCAAGGGCGGGCTGAGCGGACAGATGCAGATCCGCGCGCGCCCGGGCCGCGAGATGACCGCCAACGGCGGGCTGGACGTGCGCGGCCGTTACAAGGCCTACGGCCAGGACCTGACCATCAGCCGCGGCCAGCTGACTTGGAACAACAACATCGTCTCCGATCCACGCGTTAGCCTGCGCGCAGAACGCAAGGTCGGCGACGTCACCGCCGGCATCGACGTCAGCGGCCGCGCCGAATCGCCGCGTGCCGATGTGTGGTCGGAGCCGGCGATGTCGCAATCCGAAGCGCTGTCCTACCTGGTGCTCGGCCGCGGCCTGTCCACCGCCAGCAGCGACGAAACCCAGCAGGTCAGCGCCGCCTCGGCCGCCCTGTCGGCCGGCAGCAGCCTGATCGCCTCGCAGATCGGCGCCAAGCTCGGCCTGGACGAAGCAGGGGTGAGCGAATCCAGCACCGTCGGCTCGGTGGTGGGCTTCGGCAAGTATCTCTCGCCAAAACTCTACGTCGGCTACGGCGTCTCGATGGTCGGCAGCGGCTCGGTCCTGACGCTCAAATACCTGCTCAGCCGCGGCTTCGACATCGAAGCCGAATCGAGCACGGTGGAGACCAAGGGCTCGATCAATTGGCGGCGGGAGAAGTAGTTTTTCAAATTTTTATCGCATATTGACAAGGCTGACTGCCTTGTTCATTCTCTGACAGACTTCGGCCCGCCGTTGAGTTTCCACCGGAAAAAACCTGCAACGTGGAAGTTCGGCCGCCTCATGCAGGGCGGAGGCCTGGCAGGCACTAATATTGCTGTAGGTTATTCTGACGCAGACTCTGTTGAAGAATGGCTCGAATCGGTTCTGCAGCATCTGCATAGTGCAAACCTTGTATTTAGTTTGTCCAAGTTCAGGCTTTTATTGGATTGGACAAAACTATTCCTGATTAGCCCCATCGCTCAGCCGGCAGTTGCAGGATTTGCGACGAGTCGGTTGGACAATGGTCCCACGTGAATACAACGCAGGTGGGAGATGGGCATCAACATCGTGCANGCGACGGCGCTGCTGCGCTGCACACCTTGCCCAGAACGCGTTTTGCGTATGGCAAGCAACTTCCATGGCTGAGGGATGGGGCTAATCAGGAAACTATTTGTTCTGGCTGTAAAGCAATAACCAGCCTTGTTTCCCGTAGAAGCGCACTCGTCAGTCACATGGGGAGTAGGTGTCACCCTGCTAGACCGCCACCAAAGATGCCTACCGTCACAGTTGGCGCGCCTGTGCTAACCCACGATATCGTAAGTTCTACCGGATCTTCATCCGGGAGGATTTCTACGATCGACGTTGGTGAAGTAGAGAATACGAATCCTCGAAATTAAATTAAATTTCCCGATATGTCGACGTCCCCCCGCCCTGAGTAGCGGCAGGATTTAGAGTCCGGAGTTGATTTGACTAAGCCTAGATCCAGAGCCACAGAGGCCTTGCATGAATAAATGCTTGCCACCTTCGGACCCGAGATGGCCGGCAGTCTCAAGATTCAAGTGCAACACATGATTTGAGTGCTGCGATTTCTTCCTCCATCGCCTCGCTTGGTGTCTTCCATCCGAGCGTCTGACGAGGGCGGGTATTCATCAGCAGTGCGATGTGATTGAGATACTCCTGACTGACAGTGGACAGGTCGGCGCCCTTGGGCAGGAATTGGCGCAGCAGGCCGTTGGTGTTCTCGTTACTCCCGCGCTGCCACGGCGCATGTGGATCAGCGAACCACACGTCGATGTCCAATCCTTGCATCAGCTCGGCGTAACACGTCAGCTCGGTACCGCGATCGTAGGTCAGGCTTGTCCGCATTGAGGCCGGCATTTTCTTCATTTGCCGGGTAAAACCTTCCAGCGCATCTGCGGCCGTGCAGCCATCCATGCGGCACAGCACGACGAAGCGTGTCTTGCGTTCCACCAACGTGCCCACGCAAGAACGATTGAATGCGCCCTTGATCAAGTCGCCCTCCTAATGACCTGGGACCAAGCGCGTCTGCACTTCTTCGGGGCGATGCACAATCCGCAACTCCTCAGGCACCCAGCTGCGTGTGGCCGCCGTTGTACGCCGTAATCCGCGTTTTGGTTTGTGCTGACGCAGGGCCTGGACCAGCTCCTTCTTCAAGCCCCCACGCGGATGCGCGTAGATGCTGGCGTAAATGGTTTCGTGGCTGACGCGCTGGGCAGGATCATCCGGATACATATGCGAGCGCTTGGCAGCAATCTGCTGGGGCGACCAGCGCCATAGCGCCAGATGATCTCGCACCAGCTGGAACAACGGCGTCCCTGGCGTCAGTCGCCGCTGCCGAACGCTAAGCTGACGCCGTGCGCGGTAGCGCTTGCCCGCACTGCGTGCGCAATAGGCGGTACTGTCCTGCCTGGCCAATTCCCGGCTCAATGTCGACGGGCTCCTGCCTAGCAGCCTGGAAATCGCGCGCGCACTTTGACCGCGCCCCGTCTCGATCTGGAGCATTGCGCGCTCTTCTGCACTGAGGTGTTGATAGCTTTTGGACATGTGCATACCCTAACTGCTGAGAGGGTGTTGCACTTGGAAGTTGAGTCTAACGCCTGTCTCTTTATGTTGCTCCCCATGAAGCCGATTAAAAACGCCCCGAGATTAGGTTGCTACAGTGAAAAATACTTTCCAGCTATGCCGATGTTGTGCCTCCGGGCCATTACGCACTCTTTATGCCGCCTCCTGGCGCGCGAATAGCTCCTTTATGCCCTCCAGGCCTACCTTGGCACTCCCGCACAATGGTGCGTTGAGCCAAATACGATGTGTATCCTGATTTTGCGAGGTCCTCAGGCCGATCCGGCGCCGTTGGTGCCGATGCCGTTGCCCGAGTGTGCCGGGTGCGCGTTGCGCACGCTGGCGTGTGCCGATGTGGATAGCTTGATCGCTGAATTGTACGCAGCCGGTGGCGATGCCGAGGTGGAACTGGTGCTGCTGGATTCGGGCGATCTGCCGCTGTCCGAGCGCAGCTGCTCCCGGGCCTTGCGCGCGGCGGTGGATGCGTTGCCCACGCCGTATATCGAGTTGCATGCCGATGCGGGGCAGGAGCTGGAGCCGTGGTTGCACCCGCAGCATGCGCCGCTGGCGGTGGTGATTACGCCGCACGATGCACCGCGCGCCTATGCGATGTCGCTGGGTATTGCGGCGCGTTGTCTGTCGTCGCTGTGCGCGCCGTTGCGCGTGGCAGCCTGAGGACAACGCCATGTCGATCATGATCGTGCGTGGGCCGGAGGCATCGCTGCCGTTGGTGCGTGGGCCGCAGCCGTTGCCACGGGCGGTGATCGGCCAGCTGGTGCAGTGCGCCGGCGACGCGGGCAAGACGGTGGCGCTGCGGGCCTGCAGGTCGGAGCAGGAATTGCTGGATGCCTTGCGCGTGGCCGGCCAGGCGCGGATGGAGATCGCGCTGATCGATCCAGGCAGCTGCGTGGACAGCCCACGCCTGCATCGTCTCCTTGACGCGCTGCCGTATCCGTTCGTGGAGGCCCACGACGACAGCGTGGACCGGCCGGAACGCTGCCTGCCGGATGGCTTGACGCAGCGCGTGGCCACGGTGCGCGGTTATTGCGCACAGAGCTACCTGCTCGGGCTGGAAATTGCGCTGGAACATCTGGGCTGCACGGAGATACAGGGCGATGTCCACGTCGGGACCTGAGCCGCGCCAGCTGCATTACTTCGCCGACTACGAGGGCTACTGCGACGGCCGGCCGGTGCTGTGGGGGCAGCTGGCCCACAGTGTGGACGTGCCCGCCGATGGCGCGCTGGATGCGGCGGGCCTGGTCTGTGCCTTGCGCCGCCGCGCGGCCGAGGCGCATGGACTGGAAGCCGGGCAGATCCGGTTGTGCCAGGTGACGCGTTTGTAGCAGTGACGCCGTCATGCAGCGCGGCCGGTGTGCGCGCCGCTGTTGCCGTTCCCGACCAGCACGCGAACATCGGTTATCCACCGCAGGGCGCATCACCGTCCTGACGGCCACAGAGACACCGACGCCACCCGAAGGTGGCGCCGGTGTGCTGGACGAACTGCGCGTCAGTCAGCGCAGATCCCCTGCGTTGACGCTTACTCGGCCGCGCTGCCGTTTGGCACGAACTTGATCAGTTGGTTGCTGGTGGCAGCAGTGCCGAAGTTGAAGCGGCCGTAGCCGGCACCCCAGTACAGTGCGCCGTTGGAAATCGCCGGCGAGCTGATCACCGAGCCGGAGGCGTCGTAGTTCCACAGCGTCGCACCGGTGTCGGTATCCAGCGCCACCATGTTGCCGGCCATCGAGCCGGCGAACAGCAGGTTGGGCGAGGACGTCAGCGAGCCCTGGCCACCGGCCGGCACTGTGGGACTGACGCGGTTGATGCCCGGCACCTTGACCTGCCACTTGATCTTGCCGGTGGCCGCGTCCAGCGCAGCCCACGAACCGCCATTGTGGCTCTGGGTATTGGCAGGCCCCAGCGTATAGGTGGCATTGGAGCTGTTGTTGATGGCCACATACACCTGCGACTTGTACGGGTCGAACGCAGTGCCCCATTCCACGCCGCCGGCGGTGCCGCCCGGGCCGACCTGGGTCGACCACACCTTGGCGCCGGTCTTGGCGTCGAAGGCCCAGTAGATGCCGCTCTTCTGACCGGCACCGACCAGTTGCTGCAGCTTGCCGTCGCGCGGCACTGCGAACAACTGCACGCCGGCGCCGCCAAAGTCGTAATCCGGACCGGTCAGGTTGGTCGCCTGCGTGTTCGGGCACAGGCCATTGGTGGGTGCGACGACGCAGGACAGGTTCCAGGCGTCATAGCCCTGCGCGCGGTTGGCCCAGACCAGCTTGCCGGTGTCCAGGTTCAGCGAAATCACCGAATCGACGTAGTTGTCCGGTGCCATGCAGTTGAGCTCATCCTGCACGGTGAGTTCGCTGCCTCCGTGGGAGCGCGCATTGGAGACGCAGTTACCCACGCTGGCGGGAATGTTGTAGTTGTTGCCGGTGCCGAAATACAGGCGGCGGTTGATCGGGTCGATCGCCACCTGGCCCCACACCGATGCACCGGTATAGCCCTCGGGCACGTTGTAGAACTGCCACACCTTTTTGCCGGTATCCAGATCCAGCGCCACGACGCTGCCGCGGAAGCTGAAGGTGTGGGTCGGGTCGAGATTTCCCCAGTCGCCGGAGGACACGGGCACGTAAATGCGGTTGCCGTAGATGACCGGCGAGGAGGTGATACGCGCCTGCGGGTTGGCTTCGGCGGTGGTCTTCCACAGCAGCTTGCCGGTCTTCTTGTCGATCGCCAGCACGGTGCCTGCAGCCCGGTCGCCGACGATGATGCTCTTGGCGCTGATGGCCGGGGTGTTGCGCGTCACCGAAGCGGCGTTGCCGGTGTAGTCGGACAACTTGGCCTGCCAGTTCGGCTTGCCGGTCTGGGTGTCGACGCTGTACAGGGTGCCGCCCCAGTCGGGCACATACAGGGTGCCGCCTTCCACGCTCGGCGTGGCCGAGATGTCGCCGGTGGTGGTCAGGGTCCAGGCCGGCTTGAGGCCTTTGACGGTGGTGCGATTGATCTTCCATTCGCCCGGTGCGAAGCGCGAGTTCAAGTAACCGCCACCGGCGGTGGGCCAATTGGTGGGGCTCGCGAACGGGAGGTTGCTGCCGAAGGCGCTCCACAGCTGGCCGGAGCGCGCAAACGCCTGGGCATCCAGGGACGACACTGGTTGCTGGGAGGGTGCGGCGGTCGTGGCGCCAGACTGGGCGAAGGCCACTGCGCTGGCGAGCAGGCAGGGAATGAGCGTCAAACTGCGTAACCGCAAGCGGCGATTGGAGTTGGTCATCACGGCGTATCCATTGATGGAAGGAAGCGCTGGATCCCCCCGGATCTACGTAGCGAAGATCGCCGATCACGACGACCCTGCAACGGCGGCGCGGACCTGCATTCACATAACGGTCGGGTCCGCCTAGGTCTGGTATCACCACGTCGAAAAATTTTCGTTCAGCGTGTGCGTTAATCGCGCAAATGGTGATGATTCATCACTATTCAGCGGAGCTGCGATAGAAAAAATCATTCACGACGACAAGGTTGAATTCGCTGGCAAATCATTGGGTTGCAAAAAGTAACCAGGACACCTTGCGCCACCTCGTACGGCGGTTGGCGTGACCGATGGTCACGCCTGGGCGTCGCGTAGTGCATGCAGGATGCGGCGTGGCGGTGGATGGAACGCGTGTGATCCTGGCGAACGCGCCTTGCGCCAGCTGCATGTGTGTCGGGCCTCCACCGGCATCGCCAGCATGCGAGCGGTCGGTTCGACGCCCAGCGGCGTGTGCCCGCCGCCAAGATGTCGGCGTCTGATGGCGCACGGAGCCCGATGTCGACATGGCTGGCGCTGGTGTCTTACGACCAATGCCCTGCAGGCAAGACTGGTGGGCGGAGGTCTGCAGGCCGAAGGCATCGCGGTCTATCTGGCCGACGAACAGCAATGCCTTGCGCAGTGGTATCTGTGCCAGGCACTGGGTGGGATCAAGGTTCGCGTGGAGGCAACGCACTGGGCGCAGGCCCGTGCCGTGCTGGCCTGGCGATTCCGCTGCCATGGCGGCGCCGCTAGGGCGCGCTACGCAACAAGGTTGTGCCGGCGTTGGCTGCTGCCGTGTCGATCACCTCAAGTTGCGCGATCGCCTCGTGCACCACCTCCGGCACGCTGGCGTCCACGTCCACCGACACCACGTCTGCTTCGTCCAGCGGCAGTTCCAGCGTCTGCAGCTGGCTGTCGAGCAGGCTCGGGGGCATGAAGTGGCCGGCACGCGCACCCAGGCGGGCAGCGATGACGTGCGGTGCGGCATGCAGGAACACAAAGCGCATCGGCACGCCGCTGCTGCGCAGCAATTGGCGATGCGTGTGGCGCAATCCGGAGAACGCCAGCACCACCGATTCGCCGGCCTGCACGCACTCGCGCAGGGTGGCCGACAACAGTTCCACCCACGGCACCCGCATGGCGTCGGTGAGCGGCTGGCCGGCCGCCATCTGCGCGCGCGCAGCTACGCTGTGATAGTCGTCGGCATCCAGGAAACGAAAGCCGTAGTGGGCGGCAAGTGCCTGCGCGATGGTGGTCTTGCCGCTGCCCGATACGCCCACCACGACGATGGCCAGGGGTGAAGCGGACGCGGGCGTGGTGGGTACGGCGGTGTCCATCACGTCAGGTTATATCTCCGGATCGATTCGGCATTTGAGCGGATTTCACGTTGGCGGCAGCCGATGCGTGGTGTAGCGTCGGCGCTCCTTGCCAGGTGAGCGGGCGCCCAGCGTAACGGCGTGACCGGCCGGGTACAACGCATCCGAAGGTCACCCGATGACGTCAACACCCGCACCGTCTCCTGCATCGGCGCGCCTGCGCTGGCGCGAAAAGCTGGGCTACGGCGCCGGCGATCTGGGCCTGAATCTGTACTGGGCCAACATCTCCGCGTTCCTGCTGATCTTCTATACCGACACCATGCATCTACCGGCCGCGGCCGTGGGCACGATGATCCTGCTGACCAAGATCGCCGATGCGATCGCGGACCCGGCGATGGGGGCGATCGCCGACCGCACGCGCAGCCGCTGGGGCAAATTCCGCCCGTATCTGCTGTGGGGTGCGGTGCCGATGGCGGTGACGGGAGTGGTGGCGTACACCACCCCGGACCTGGACCAGACCGGGCGCATGTGGTGGGCCACGATCAGCTTCCTGGTGATGATGCTGGCCTACACCGTGGTGAGCATTCCGTACTCGGCGCTCTCGGGCGTGATCACCGCCGACAGCACCCAGCGCACCGGTCTGATCAGCCTGCGTTTCATCGGCGCGTTTGCAGGCACCACGCTGGTCAATTACTTCACGATGGATCTGGTGCGCTGGTTCGGCGGCGGCAACGATGCGCTGGGATGGCAGCGCACGATGATGCTGTACGGCGCCATCGCGGTGGCGCTGTTCGTCAGCGTGGCCTTGACCACGCGCGAGCGCGTGCAGCCACCGCCGCAACAGCGCACGCCGGTCGGCCGGGACATCGCCGATCTGCTGCAGAACAAGCCGTGGTGCGTGCTGTTCGTGCTGTCGCTGATCATCATGATCACCATCACCATGCGCGGCGGTGCGGGGGTGTACTACCTCAAGTACTACGTGCAACGTCCGGATCTGGTCGGCGTGTTCCTGGGCGGCTATTCGGTGGCGTTGGGCGTTGGCGCGGCAATCACGCCGCTGCTGACCCGGCACTGGGACAAGCGCCAGCTGATGGGCGGGCTGATGGCGATTGTCGGCCTGCTGAGCTGTGCGATGTTCTTCGTGCCGGCCGATGCAGTGTGGGCCATCTTTGCGTTGAACATGCTGATCGGGCTGGCATTGGGGCCGAAGTCGCCGCTGGCGTTCTCGATGTACGCCGACAGCGCCGATTACACCGAATGGCGCACCGGCCGGCGTGCGACCGCGATGACGTTCGCGGCGGCGACGTTTTCGCAAAAGCTTGGTGGCGCGCTCGCTTCGGCCGGCATCGCCTGGGTACTGGCCGGCATGGGCTATGTCGCCAACAGTGCGCAGTCCAGCGGCTCGTTGACCGGCATCGTGCTGCTGCTGACGGTGATTCCCGGTGCGGTCGCCCTGCTGGCGGCATGGACCATGCGTTTTTATCCGCTGGACGACGGGTTGCTGCGTCGCATCCAGCATGAACTGGCCGCGCGCAAGCGCGACGAACAGGAGCACTTCTGACCGTGTCTGCAACGCCTCTTGCTGCTTCCGACGAGCTGTCCACCTTGCTGGCGCCCAGCGCCGACGGCGCGCGCTACGCGCTGTACAGCCCCACCGCCATGCCCAACGCCGGCGGGTTCTTGTGGAACCGCCGCATGATGCTGCAGCTCACCTGCCGCGGCTACGCCACCGGGCAGTTCATGCAGCCGGAACCGGCAAAGTACGCACATGCGCCGATCCTGGAAGCGCGCAACTTCATGATGCCGGAGCAGCCGTATTACGCGCATCATCCCGGGCGCTTCTTCTATCTCAAGGACGAAGACAGCGGGGCCTTGTATTCGGTGCCGCACGAACCGGTGCGCGCGCAGCCGCAGGCGTTCGAGTTCTCCGCCGGCAAGCACGATGTGCGGTGGCGCGTGCAGCATGACGACATCGTGGTGGAACTGTGCGTGGCCCTGCCCACCGACGATGCGGTGGAGCTGTGGGAGTGCCGCGTGCATAACCAGTCCGGGCGCGCGCGCCGGCTCAGCCTGTATGCGTACTTCCCGGTCGGCTACATGTCGTGGATGCACCAGGCCGGCGGCTACCAGCCGGCGCTGGGCGGCATCGTCTGCCGCAGCGTGGCGCCGTACCAGAAGATCGACGACTACTTTCGCCAGCGCGATTTCAAGGACTGCACCTTCCTGCTGCACGAGCAGCCGCCAGTGGCCTGGGAGGCGCAGCAACTGGCCTTCGAAGGCGAAGGCGGGCTGCATGCGCCGTCGGCGATCCAGGCCGAGCAGCTGGGCAACCACGAAGCGCATTACGAAACGCCTGCGGCTGCGCTGCAATATCGCCTGCAGCTGGAGCCGGAGGCAGCCAGCGTGTACCGTTTCGCGTTCGGGCCGGCCAAGGACGATGCGGAGATCGCTGCGCTGCGGGCGCGCTATCTGTCCCAGGACGGCTTTGCCGCCGCTGCGCGCGATTACGCGCAGTACCTGCAGGGCGGGCGCGGCTGCGTGCAGGTCGCTACGCCGGACCCGGCGCTGGACAACCTGGTCAACCACTGGCTGCCGCGGCAGGTGTTCTACCACGGCGACGTCAACCGTCTGACCACCGACCCGCAGACCCGCAACTACCTGCAGGATCACATGGGCATGGCCTACCTGCAGCCGGCCACCGCGCGCGCGGCGCTGCTGCATGCGCTGTCGCAGCAGGAACCCAGCGGCGCGATGCCGGACGGCATCCTGCTGGTGGAAGGCGCCGAGCTGAAGTACATCAATCAGGTGCCGCACACCGATCATTGCGTGTGGTTGCCGATGTTCCTGAGCGCCTATCTGGCCGAAACCGGCGATGCCGGCATCCTGGACGCGATCGTGCAGACCCATGACGGGCAGCGCCTGAGCGTGGCCGAGCGGCTGGATGCGGCGATGCAGTGGCTAATGGATGCACGCGACGCGCGCGGCCTGAGTTTCATCGCGCAAGGCGACTGGAACGACCCGATGAACATGGTTGGCTGGCGCGGCAAGGGCGTGTCCGGCTGGCTCACCGTGGCCACCGCCTATGCGCTGCGGCTGTGGTCGGACATTTGCACGGCGCACGGCCGCAGCGCGCAGGCACAGACCTTCGGCGAAGCGGTCGGCACCGTCAACGCCGATGCCAACCGCGAACTGTGGGACGGCAACTGGTATGCGCGCGGCATCACCGACGACGGCGTGCGGTTCGGCATCGCCGATGATGTGGAGGGTCGCATCTACCTCAACCCGCAGAGCTTCGCGTTGCTGGCCGGCACTGCCGATGCGCAGCAACGCGCAGCGCTGCTGGAGGCAGTGCGCGAGCAGCTGCACACGCCGTACGGCCCGGTGATGCTGGCGCCGGCCTATACGCACATGCGCGACGATGTGGGTCGGTTGACCCAGAAGTGGCCGGGCGCGGCCGAGAACGGCGCGGTCTACAACCACGCGGCGGCGTTCTATCTGTACAGCCTCTACCAGATCGGCGAAGCCGACCGTGCCTGGGAGGTCCTGCGTTCGCTGCTGCCTGGCCCGAGCCGCGAGGATGTGTTGCAGCGCGGCCATCTGCCGGTCTCGCTGCCCAACTATTACCGTGGCGCCTGGCATCAATACCCGCGCACCGCCGGGCGCTCGAGCCAGCTGTTCAACACCGGCACGGTGGCCTGGGTCTATCGCTGCGTGCTGGAGGGCCTGTTCGGCCTGGTCGGCGAGGGCGATGCGCTGGCGATCCGCCCGCAGCTGCCTTCGCACTGGCCGCAGGCGCAGGTGACGCGCCAGTTCCGCGGTGCGCAGTTCGAGGTGCAGCTGCAGCGCGAGGCCGGACGCGTGGCGACGGAGGTGCTGGTGGACGGTGTGGTCAGTGCGGACCAGCGCGTGCACGCGGTGACTGCCGGGCAGGTGTATCGGGTGCAGGTGCGGCTGCCGGGCTGAGCGGTCCGCGGCCCTCACCCGCCCTGCGGGCACCCTCTCCCGCAGGCGGGAGAGGGGAGCCGGCCCACACCAAGTGGGCCATTGCATCATCGGCTGATCGCCACAGCGATGCATCGCGCCTGACCTTGCACAGCCTCGCACGGCCATGGGGCAGACGTTACCTGCCGGATATCTGAGTGGATGGGCTGGATATGCGACAGGCGAGCGTGACGTACCCCACTCGCTGCCAGATACCGCTGGATGCCCGAACCAATGGGCTGCGCGACAGGTGATCGCGTGGCACACACCGCAACCGCGGTCCCTTCTCCCGCCTGCGGGGGAAGGTGCCCGAAGGGCGGATGGGGGGCATTTGATCCTCTGCCCCACGTCTTTTGTCGAAGCTGGCTCAAGGACAGGTTTCCCGGCAGCGCGAATCGCGTGCACCGCCTGTATCACGACACATTCCTCCCGCAACGGCGGCAGGAACTGCCAGATGCACCCGAAAAGCAAAACAGTCCGGCACGATCGTCGAATCCCGAATCCCGAATCCCGAATCCCGAATCCCGAATCCCGAATTCCCCATTCCCCATTCCCCATTCCCCATTCCCCATTCCCCATTCCGTAAACTCCCAGCTCGCCTTTCTCCTAGGAATGCCCGTTGGTCTCGAGCTGGATCCTGCTGCTGGTCTCCGTAGGCTATGCCGCGCTGCTGTTCGGGGTGGCGTGGTGGGGCGACCGGCGGCCGATGTATCCGGAGCGGCCGTGGTTGCGGCCGGCGGTCTACAGCCTGGCGCTGGCGGTGTACTGCTCGTCGTGGACCTTCTACGGCGCGGTGGGCTCGGCGGTGCGCAACGGCATCGGTTATCTGCCGATCTACCTGGGCCCGCTGCTGTTGCTGCTGTTCGGCTGGCGCATCATCGAGCGCCTGGCGCTGATCGCGCGCGCCGAAAACACCGTGTCCATCGCCGATTTCATTTCCTCGCGTTACGGCCGCTCGCGCCGGCTGGCCGCATTGGTGGCGGTGATCGCGCTGGTCGGCATCGTTCCGTATCTGGCGCTGCAGTACAAAGCGGTGGCGATGAGCCTGGAGGTGTTGACCGGGCATAGCAGCGCCGGGCGCGGCATTTTTGCCGATCCGGCGCTGTACGTGGCGCTGCTGATGGCCTTGTTCGCCACCTTGTTCGGCACCCGCCAGGTGGATGCCACCGAACACCATCACGGCATGATGCTGGCGATCGCGCTGGAGTCGGTGATCAAGCTGGTGGCCATCGTGGCGGTGGGCCTGTGTGCGTGGCTGTGGTTGAGCGACCACCAGCTGCATATCGCCGATTCGGCGCGCACCTTGTTCGAGCACACGCCGTCGGTCGGCTTCATCTCGCAGACGCTGCTGAGTTTTCTGGCAGTGATCTGCCTGCCGCGCCAGTTCCATGTAGCGGTGGTGGAATGCAGCGACGTGGGCGACATCCGCCGGGCGCGCTGGTTGTTCGGCGCGTACCTGGTGATCATCTCGGCGATGGTGGTGCCAATCGCCTCGGCCGGCATTGCCCTGTTCGGCAAGGGCAGCGCGGTGGTCGACGATGCGATGGTGCTGGCACTGCCGCTGAGCCAGGGCAACACGGTACTGGCATTGGTGGCCTACGTGGGCGGCTTTTCCGCAGCCACCGGCATGGTGATCGTGGCCAGCATCGCCCTGGCCACCATGGTCAGCAACGATCTGGTGATGCCGGTGCTGTTGCGCCGCCGCGTCAGCGCGAACGCGCGCGCAGCCGTGGCGTCGCGAGTGCTGTGGATCCGCCGCGTGGCCATCCTGCTGCTGGCCCTGGTCGCCTATGGCTACCACCGCAGCGTGGCCAACGACACCACCCTGGCCGCCTATGGCCTGATGGCGTTCGCGGCGGTGGCGCAGTTCGCGCCGGGCGTGATCGGCGGGCTGTACTGGCGTGGAGCCAGCCGCAAGGGCGTGGAAGCCGGCATGGTGCTGGGCTTCATGACCTGGATCTATACGCTGCTGCTGCCGGCGGCCACGCGCGCCGGCTGGCTGCAACCGGAGTGGCTGATGGATGGCCCCTTCGGCATTGCATGGCTGCAGCCGCAGCAGCTGTTTGGGATGCGCGGCTGGGACCCGCTGGCGCACGGCACGTTCTGGTCGCTGCTGATCAATGTCGGTGCGATGATGCTGGTGTCGGCACGCTGGCGCCCGGGCGTGGACGAGCGGCTGCGTGCCGCGCCGTTCCTGGACCCGTATGCGCAGCGCCCGGCAGTGGCCGGGGAGTGGCCCGGGCATGTGCGCGTTGGCGACCTGCAGGCGCTGGCCGAACGCGTGGTGGGCGAGCGGCATGCGCGGCGCGCGTTCGTGGAGCAGGCGCAGTTGCTGGAGCGCGAGCTGCAGCCGACGGTGGTGGCCGACCGCGCCTGGGTGCAGTTCACCGAGCGCCTGCTGGCAGCGTCCATCGGCGCGGCCTCGGCGCGGTTGGTGCTGACCAGCCTGTTGCGCGGTTCGGGCATGGAGCTGGGTGAAGTGGTGGCGGTGCTGGACGAAGCCGGCCAGGAACTGCGCTTCAACCGCGAGATTCTCTCGACCACGCTGGAAAACATCAGCGCCGCGGTCAGCGTGGTCGATCCGGAGATGCGCCTGACCGCGTGGAATCGGCGCTACCAGCAGCTGTTCGGCTACCCGGACGGCATGCTGTATGTGGGCCGCCCGGTGGCCGACCTGATCCGCTACAACGCCGAACGCGGCGAGCTGGGCGAGGGCGATATCGAAGACCAGATCGACCGCCGTATCCGCCACATGCGTGCCGGCTCCCCGCATGTGTTCGAGCGCACCCGCAGCGACGGCAAGGTGATCGAAATGCGTGGCCAGGCACTGCCCGGCGGCGGCTACGTCACCAGCTACAACGACATCACCGACTACAAGCGTGCCGAGCGCGCGCTGCTGGATGCCAACGAAAACCTGGAGCAGCGCGTGGCCGACCGCTCGCGCGAGGCCGAGCTGGCGCAGCAATCCAAGACGCGGTTTCTGGCCGCGATCAGTCACGACGTGTTGCAGCCGCTCAACGCCGCGCGTCTGTTCGCCTCGGCCTTGCGCGAGAGCCATCAAAACAACGAAGAACAGCGGCATCTGGCCGAACGCGTGGATGCCTCGCTGCGTGCGGCCGAGGAATTGCTCGACGGTCTGCTCGACGTCTCGCGGCTGGATGCCGGCGGGCTGCGGCCGACGGTGGAGGATTTCGACGCCAGCGCGCTGATGCACGAGCTGGCCGCGCAGTACGCGCCGGTGGCGGCCAGCCGCGGTCTGCGTTTACAGGTGCATAGCCGCCCGATCTGGGTGCGCAGCGACCGCCGCCTGCTGCGCCGGGTAATGCAGAACTTCCTGGCCAATGCGCTGCGCTACACGCGGCAGGGCCGCATCGTGCTGGGCATGCGCGGGCGTGGCACCCATGTGGAACTGCAGGTGTGGGATACCGGCCCGGGCATCCCCGAGCATCACATGCGGCAGATCTTCGAAGAGTTCCGCCGCTACCAGCAGCCGTTCGACTGGGGCGAGCAGGGACTGGGATTGGGCTTGTCGATCTGCCAGCGCATCTCGCGCCTGCTCGACCACGACCTGAGCGCGCGCAGCCAGGTGGGCCGCGGCAGCATGTTCTCGATCCTGTTGCCGCGCGTTGCGCCGGTACCGGTGGCGCCGCTGTTGCCGGTGGCCGTTGCGCGCGCGCTGCCCAGCGGCGATTCGCTGGCGGGCCTGCGGGTGCTGTGCGTGGACAACGACCGCGAGATCCTCGACGGCATGCGCGCGCTGCTCGGTCGCTGGCAGGTGGAGGTGATCACCGCCAGCACGGTGGATCAGGCGCTGGAACGCGCGCGCGAACAGCCGGACCTGATGCTGGTGGATTACCACCTGCACGACCGCCTGGATGGCCTGGACACGCTGGATGCGCTGCAGGCGGCCGCCACTGCGCCGATCGCCGGCGCGCTGCTTACCGCCGACGGCCGCGACGAGCTCAAGCAGCTGGCGCGCGAACGCGGGTATCGATTGCTGACCAAACCGGTGAAACCGGCCTCGTTACGCGCGTTTCTGAGTGCGCATCACGATGCGAAAACACGCTGACCGGTGCGACTGCAGCGTAGGAGCGTGCCTGCGCGCGACGAAGCTTTATCGATAACGCCCGGTCGCGCGCAGGCACGCTCCTACGAGGGGAGGTGCTTACGCTGCGCCGCTCAGGTGCTCGTAGAGGATGACGCTGCCGACGATCACCAGGATCAAGCCGCCGAGGATCTCGGCGCGCTTGCCAATCAGGTTGCCGAGCACGCGGCCCAGCATGACGCCTGCGGTGACCATGCTGAAGGTGCACAGCCCGACCACCACCGCCACCACGCCGATATGCACGTCCAGAAACGCCAGGCTCACGCCGACCGCCATCGCATCGATGCTGGTGGCAAAACCGGTGGTGGCCAGTGCCAGCAAGCCATGCCGTTTCGGCGTCTCGGACGTTGCTTCTTCAGCATCCTCCGCATCGTTTCGCAGCCCGGCCACGATCATGTGCGTGCCCAGCGCGCCGAGCAGCACGAAGGCGATCCAGTGGTCATAGTCGGACACATAGCTGGACGCGGCGCGTCCCAGCAGCCAGCCGATCACCGGGGTGATCGCCTCGATGCAGCCGAAGATCAAGCCGGCGCGTAGCGCATCGCGCCACTGCGGCTTGCGCATGGCCGCGCCCTTGCCGATCGCCGCGGCAAACGCATCGGTCGACATCGCGAAACCGATCAAAACAATGGAAAAAGGGGACATCGACAGTCTCGGGTTGGGCACGGTCACAACGACATGCGCCCGCGCCAACCGTCGTCGTGCACGCATGCCGCTGGTCTCGCCAAACCGGAACTGGTTGCCTGCACCACGGCGCAACGGCCGAGTATGTTGACGCAGGCGCTTCCGACGATGCGAAAGCAGGCTACTCCCCAAGGGGCGCGCAGTGTACCAACGCAGGGCCGCGTTCGGTGCGTCTGCAGCGCACGCGAAGGTTGGTCTGATCTTTATAGCCGTGGCTATTGCGAGCAGGGTGAGGCGGTTTTGCCTTGTTTTCAGGCGTCAAAGCCAGGCGGGCATGTCCACGCAACGGCGCGATGTGGCGCCCGATAGCCTTGGCTATAGCGACCAACGGTCTGCATGCCGGTAACCCAGGCAGCGAAAAACGCGGGGAAAGCCGCTGATGTGGGGTGTGCTGCAAGCAGTGCGAGTGGAGACGTCATGCTTGGATGCGCGCGCATGAGCCAGCGCCTGCTTCGTGCTGTCTTTCCAGACGTCGTGCAGGAGTGCCGCGATCGACAACGATGCTGCGATCTCCATGGCGTCTCGATTTGCACGGCTTGCGATGCCGCAGGTGGAGGCGAAGCGGTTCGGGTGGAGTGCGATGGCCAGGCTGCCATCGCAGCGCTGCGGAAAGAGCGCGCTGCGCTCGACGCACAGGGCCGGCCGCGCTGCGGGAGGACTGCAGAAGTCAGCCTTCGGAAGCGAGCAACAGAAACACCAGCGCCGATACTCCCGGCGCGGGCCGCGGCTACATCAACGCGGCGGAGATCTCCGCCGTTGCCGCACACAGGGCCTGCAAGGCCGCGTGCGGGCCGATCAGCTCGGGGCGGCGCGCGATGAAGGGTACGGCGAGCGTATAGGTCGCACTGCCGCGTTGCAGGATCGGTGCGGTCAGGTCGACCACGCCTACCACTGCCTCGCTGGGTTGCATGGCGTAGCCATCGTTGCGCGCCTGCGCGGCGGCAGCGAGGAACTGCGCACGCTCGAACGGCACCTCGCTGGCGTCGAGCATGTCCAGCCAGCGCGCCTGCACCTCCGGCTGCTGGAACGCGAACAGCACCAGCCCGGAGCTGGAATGGGTCAGCGGGCGGCGGTGGCCCGGGCGCACCACCAGGCCCAGGTCGCTGGGCACGTCCATCTGCGCGATCACCACGATCTGGTCGCCGGACGGGGCCACCAGATGGCACGGCTGGTAGATCGCATCGGACAGGCGCCGCATCACTGGCAACGCGGCCTCGCTGATGCTCTGCACCTGCGGCTGTTGCATGCCGAGCATGAACAGGCGGTTGGTCAGCACGTAGTCGCCTTCGCCATCGCGGGTGAGGTAGCCGCGTTCCTCCAACACCTGCAGCATGCGGAAGATTTCCCCACGCGAGCGGCCGATGCCCTGCGAGAGCGCACCCATGCTCATCGGCTGCGCCTGGCGGGCGAGCAGCTCCAGGATGTCCAGCCCCTTGTCCAGGGCCGGCGCGCGGTACTTGGCGGGTTCGGTGCTCATCCGTTTGCGGGTTCCAGGCAAGGTGCGGCGCGCCAGGGTACAGGCAACGCGGGCAGGGGTAGCGGGAGACTGTGCGTCCAAATATAAACAAAGATTTTATATTTGCATGGCATGGACGCGCGCAGTACGCTCGCTCGATTGCAACGCAAGCGCCACAGCCTTGGGAGGGGAACGGTCGCATGCATCACAGTGACATTGCCGCGTCACCGCGCGGCAACCTGGCGCGTACCGCCATGGTTCCCCTGGTGTTGATCGTGAGTCTGTTCTTTCTATGGGGCATGGCCAACAACCTCAACGACATCCTGATCAAGCAATTCAAGAAGGCCTTCGAGCTGACCGACCTGCAGGCCGGGTTGGTGCAGAGCGCGTTTTATATGGGCTATTTCGTATTCGCGATGCCCGCGGCGATGTTCATGCGCCGCTACAGCTACAAGGCGGCCGTGGTGCTCGGCTTGCTGCTGTATGCGTGCGGCGCGTTCCTGTTCTATCCGGCTGCGCAGGTGCATACCTACTGGCTGTTTCTGCTGGCCTTGTTCGTCATCGCCAGCGGCCTGGCCTTCCTGGAAACCACCGCCAATCCGCTGGTGACCGTGCTCGGCCCCGCCGATGGCGCGGCGCGACGCTTGAACCTGGCCCAGGCCTTCAACCCGCTGGGCTCGATCACCGGCGTGCTGGTGGGCCAGCACTTCATCTTTTCCGGGGTGGAACACACGCCGGCCGAACTGGCGGCAATGGCGCCGGCCGCGCGCGAGGCGTTTTTTGCCGCCGAATCCTCAGCCGTGCAGGCGCCCTATCTGATCATCGGCGCAGTGGTGGTGCTGTGGGCGATCCTGATCGCGCTGGTGCGCTTTCCCACCGGCGCGCCGGAGAGCGAGAGCGGCGTGGCGCCCAGACGTGCACGCTTCGGCGAACTGCTGCGCAATCGGCGCTTCATGTTTTCGGTGGTGGCGCAGTTTTTCTACGTGGGCGCGCAGGTCGGCATCTGGAGCTATCTGATCCGTTACCTGCAGGACGCGGTGCCGGGCACGCCGGAAAAAACCGCCGCCACCTACCTGACCATCTCGCTGGTGCTGTTCATGGCCGGCCGCTTCATCGGTACCGCGCTGTTGCGTTACCTGGCGCCGGCCAGGTTGCTGGCGAGTTTTGCCACGATCAATCTGGTGTTGTGCGCCGTTGCTATCGCGTTGCCGGGTTGGACCGGCTTGTACGCGCTGGTGGCTGCAAGCGTGTTCATGTCGGTGATGTTCCCGACCATTTTCGCGCTGGGCCTGGATGGCATGCATGACGATGCGCGCAAGCTGGGCTCGTCGTTGCTGGTGATGTCGATCATCGGCGGGGCGCTGCTCACCGCGCTGATGGGCGCGGTGTCTGATATGGCCGGTATCCACTGGGCCATGGTGGTCCCGGGCGCGTGCTTTGCAGTGATCCTGGTGTTCGCCCTGCGCGCGCGTCACGCGGCGCCCGCCGTGGCAGGAGCCTGAGCATGCCGCGTCTTTGCTATGTGCTGGACCTGCACGACGATGCGGACCTGATCGCCGAGTACGAGCGTTGGCATCGGCCCAGCGAGGTCTGGTCGGAAGTGGTGGCCTCGCTGCAGCAGGCCGGCATCCAGGAACTGGAGATCTTTCGCAGCGGCGATCGGTTGGTGATGCTGATGGACGTCAGCGAACACTACGATCCTGCCGCCAAGGCCGCGCGCGATGCGGCCGATCCGCGCATCCAGGCATGGGAGCGGTTGATGTGGCGGTTCCAGAAGCCGCTGCCCGACAGTGGCCCAGACGAGAAGTGGCGGCAGGCCGGACGGATCTTTGCGCTGACTGAGGCGCTCGAGGCGCAGCGCTAGGTCGCGCCCTCATCCGCCCTGCGGGCACCTTCTCCCGCAGGCGGGAGAAGGGCGTGATCCGGTTTGGATCGGGCATGCTGGGGACGGCTGCGCCACGGACCACCGCCGGGCATCTGCAGTGCGCTGCGGTCAGCTGTTGGCATTCCGCGACGTCGGAGACCTGTGGCCCCGCCGTACCGGACGAACGACGACGCCTTCCTTCTCCCGCGCGCGGGAGAAGGTGCCCGAAGGGCGGATGAGGGAACGCGGGCTCAGGTCTTCGCGCTGGCCGCCAGATCCTCAACCCAGAACCGTCCGCCCGGATAGCTGAATTCCGCAATCGAGGCGGCATGTATTTCTGAGGAGAAACCAGCGGCTTCCGGGGCGAGATAGCGGCCGTGGCGGATACGCACCGGATCCAGGAAATGCTGGTGCAGGTGGTCGACGAATTCGATGGCGCGGTCTTCCATCTGGCCGGTGATGGCGACGAAGTCGGCCATGGCCAGGTGCTGCACCAGTTCGCACAGGCCCACGCCGCCGGCATGCGGGAACACGCGGACGTTGAACTTGGCGGCCAGCAGCAGGATGGCGAGGTTCTCGTTGACCCCGCCCACGCGCGCGGCATCGATCTGGATCAGGTCCACCGCGCCGGCCTGCAACAATTGCTTGAACACCACGCGGTTCTGGGTGTGCTCGCCAGTGGAGACCGGCACCGGGGTAATGCCCTGGCGGATGGCGGCGTGGCCGAGCACGTCGTCCGGGCTGGTGGGTTCCTCGATCCAGGCGATGTCGAATTCGGCCAGCTGACGCATCCAGTCGATCGCCGGGCCCACGTCCCAGCGCTGGTTGGCGTCCACCGCCATCGCGATGTCCGGGCCGATGGCGTCGCGCGCCAGCCGGCAGCGACGGATATCGTCCTGCACATTGGCGCCCACCTTGAGCTTGATGGTGCGGAAGCCATCGGCCACCGCTTCCTTGGCCAGGCGCACCAGCTTCTCGTCCGAGTAACCGAGCCAGCCGGGTGAGGTGGTGTAGGCCGGGTAGCCTTGCTCGATCAACTGCGCGATGCGTTGCGCACGCTGCGGCTGCGCATTGCGCAGGATCTCCAGCGCTTGGTCGCGGGTGAGCGCGTCGGTGAGGTAGCGGAAGTCGATGGTATCGACCAACTGCTCGGGCGTGAGCTCGGCGATATAGCGCCACAGCGGCTTGTTCGCCGCACGTGCGGCCAGGTCCCAGGCGGCGTTGATCACCGCGCCGATGGCCATGTGCATCACGCCCTTTTCCGGGCCCAGCCAGCGCAGCTGCGAGTCGTTGGTGAGCCGGCGCGCGAACGCACCGAGATCGGCGACGACCTCGTCCACCGACAGGCCGATCACATGCTCGGCCAGGGCAGCCAGCGCGGCGGTCTGCACGTCGTTGCCACGGCCGATGGTAAACACCAGGCCGTAACCGGCCAGGTCATCGGGTGCATCGGTGCGCAGCACCACATAGGCGGCCGAGTAATCCGGATCCGGGTTCATCGCGTCCGACCCATCGAGCTCGCGCGAGGTGGGGAAGCGGACGTCGTGGGTTTCGAGGGCGATGATGGTGCGCATGAAAATCCTGGGCGGTGAAGGGTGGAATAAGAACGGACCGACAAGAACGAAAACAGGGAATTGCTTTAGCCCCTCTCCCGACGGGAGAGGGGCTTAGGTTGCGTCGAACGAACGACTGCCGCTTGCCTTCACCGTACCTCGCTCTCGTGGCGAGCCGGGCCCCTGGGACGATGAGAGACTCAACCAGCATCGCGCCGATGCGCTACCACCGGCTGACGCTGACGACCCAGGCCTTCGATCTCCAGTTCCATCACATCGCCCGGCTTCAGATACACCGGCGGCTTCTGGCCCAGCCCCACGCCCGGCGGGGTACCGGTGCTGATCACATCGCCCGGCATCAGCGTCATGTAGCGGCTGATGTGGCTGACCAGTTCGGCCACGCCGAACACCATCGTGCGGGTGCTGCCGTTCTGGTAACGGTGGCCGTTGACCTCCAGCCACATCGACAGGTTCTGCGGGTCGGCGATGTCATCGCGGGTGACCAGCCAGGGGCCGATCGGGCCGAAGGTGTCGGCGCTCTTGCCCTTGACCCACTGGCCGCCGTGTTCGAGCTGGAACTCGCGCTCGGACAGGTCGTTGATCACCGCGTAGCCGGCCACATGGTTCAGCGCTTCGTCCACCGACACATCGCGCGCCACATCGCCGATCACCACGCCCAGTTCCACTTCCCAATCGCTCTTGACCGAGCCGCGCGGGATGATGACGGTGTCGTTGGGGCCGCACACGGCGGTGGTTGCCTTCATGAAAAGAATCGGCATCTTCGGCACTTCCATGCCCGATTCGGCGGCGTGGTCGGCGTAGTTGAGCCCAACGCAGATGAACTTGCCGACGCGGCCCACGGCGGCGCCGTAACGCTGCTCGCCTTCGATCACCGGCAGTGCGGAGACATCCAGCGCGCGCAGCTTGTCCAATCCGGCGTTGGTGAGATGCTCACCGGCGACATCGTCGATCACACCGCCAAGGTCGCGGATGCGGCCTTGGCTATCGATCAGACCAGGGCGTTCGTGGCCTTCGGCGCCAACACGTACGAGTTTCATGCAGTCTTCCTTTGCAGGGGAGGAGTGGAGCGGCCAATCACACGTCGCAGACCGGTGCGGAAGGTGCGCTCGGAACAGGAATGTGGATGATGCATGCTGCAAACAGCGGTGACGCCAAGTGGGAGAGATCGTTTGTTGTCAGCGCGCATCGAGCGTTAAAACCAGCAGTGTTCAGTTCGACCAGCCGCCATCGATGATGTGGGTCTGGCCGGTGGTGAACGCGGATTCGTCCGAGGCCAGGTACACCACCAGCTGCGCGATCTCGTGCGCCTCGCCCAGGCGGCCCATCGGCTGGCGATCAGTGAAGCTCTTCCACACCGCCTGTTCGTCGCCGCCCAGCGCCTTAACGCGCTGGCCCAGCGACGGCGTCTTGATGGTGCCGGGGCAGATCGCATTGCAGCGCACGCCCTGCGCCACGTAATCGGCGGCGATCGCCTTGCTCAGGCCGATCACCGCGGCCTTGGTCACGCCGTAGACGAAACGGTTCGGCACGCCCTTGATGCTGGAAGCTACCGAGGACATGTTGATGATGCTGCCGCGGCCGCGTTCGAGCATGCCCGGCAACACCGCCTTGCAGGTGTAGTACATCGCATCGACGTTGATCGAGAACGAGCGGCGCCAGGCTGGCTCGTCGCAATCGAGAATACTGCCCTGATGCACGAAGCCGGCGCAGTTGAACAGCACGTCGAACGGGCCGTGCTCGGCGACCAGTGCGGCAATTGCCGAGGCGTCGGTGACATCCAGCAGCCGGGTGGTGATCGCGTCGGAGTCGGCAGCCAGCGCC
Source organism: Xanthomonas cassavae CFBP 4642 (assembly GCF_000454545.1). NCBI lineage: Bacteria > Pseudomonadati > Pseudomonadota > Gammaproteobacteria > Lysobacterales > Lysobacteraceae > Xanthomonas > Xanthomonas cassavae. The sequence continues at coordinate 76,784 of NZ_CM002139.1, read as the reverse complement.
TGCAGCGCAGCGGCATCGATATCGGTGGCGACAACCTGTGCGCCGGCGCGCGCGCAGGCCAGCGCGCTTTCACGGCCGATGCCGGCGCCGGCGGCGGTGATCAGGCAGCGCTTGCCGCGCAGGCGCTCGTTGGGGGTCGAAGGGATCGAGACAGTCATACCGTTGAGGTTCCGTAGGTGGGGGCCGCCGGCCGTGGCAGACGATAGAACGTGCGTGCGTTGTCGCCGAACACCGCATCGGTGTGCCCGGGCGCATGGTGGGTGACCAGTTGCTGTGCGAGATCGAGCCACTGCGCGTAATCGGCGCGCAGCGTCAGTACCGGCCAGTCGCTGCCCCAGAGCAGGCGCTGCGCGCCGAAGCGTGCGAACAGATGCGCCACATACGGCGCCAGCGCATCGCGTCCGGCGCCAGCTGCCGCTTCGGTGAGCAGGCCGGAGAGTTTGCAATGCACGTTGGGGTGCTGCGCCAGCGTATCGACGCCGCTCGCCCAGGCGATGAATTCGCCGGCGGCGATGGCCGGTTTGCCTCCATGATCGACGACCACCCGCAGCGATGGATGGCGTTGCAGCCGTGCCTGCAACGCCGGCACGTGCACGGCGCGGATCAGCGCATCGAAGGCCAGGTCGTGCACCAGCATGGCGTCGAAGGCGGCATCGAGCGTGGGGCTTGCCAGCCACCGCACATCGGCGATGTCCTGCACCATCGGGCGCAGGCCCTTGAGCAGGCCGCCGCCGGCACGCGCCAGGGCGCCGATGCGTGCTGCGGCGTCGGGTGCGTCGAAATCCACCCAGCCCACCACGCCGGCAATGCGCGGCTCATCGCGTGCCAGTTCGAACAGGTAACAGGTTTCCGCCTCGGTGGCGGCTGCCTGCACGACGACCACGCTGCCAACGCCGGCGGCATCCAGGGCCTGGCTCACATCGTGCGGAGCGAAATCGCGGTACAGCGGCGCCAGCGCAGGCGTCAGCCAGTCGTAGTCGCCACGGGCCAACTGCCAGAAATGCAGATGCGCATCGAGGCGGCTCATGGCGTGGGCAGATCCGCATCGAGCAGGCCACCATCGCGCAGGCGCTGCCACAGCGCGGCCGGAATGGGCGCCTGCAGGCGGGTGGCAGCCGAGTGCACCTCGGCCACGCTGCGCATGCCGGCCACCACCGTGGTCACCGCCGGATGCGCCAGCGGGAACTGCAACGCCACCGCGCCGATGTCCACCTCGAACGCCGCGCACGCCGCATACAGGCGCTGGGCGTGCTGCAGGGTGGGGGTATCTACCGGAGCGTAGTTATAGGTGGCGCCGGGCCCACGCGCGTCGCTGAGCAGGCCGGAGCTATACGGCCCGGCCGACAGGATCGACACGCCGTGGTGCTGCGCCTGGTCGAGCAGCGCACGCGCGCCGTGCTGTTCCAACAGCGTGTAGCGGCCGGCCAGCATCACGCAGTCGAGCGGAAAGCGTGGCACCACCTCCAGTGCCACGTCCTGCTCGTTGACGCCCAGCCCGATCGCCCCGCACGCACCGGAGGCCTTCAACTCCGTCATGGCCGGCAAGGCCTCCTCCAAGGCCTGTCGCAGCACGTGGGCGTGGTTGTCGCCGTGGGTCAGCGCACCGATGTCGTGCAGCAGCAGTACGTCGATGTAGTCGGTGCCCAGGCGCTCCAGGCTGGAGGCGAACGCGCGGCGCACGCCATCGGCGCTGTAGTCGAACTCGGCGCGACGCCCGGCCACGGCAAAGCCGTCACGGCCGGCGACGGCGTGCGCATCGTCGTAGACGCAGCGGCCCACCTTGGTGGACAGCGTGTAGGCATCGCGCGGCACGCCGGCCAGGCCACGGCCCAGGCGCGCCTCGCTCAGGCCATAGCCGTAGTAGGGCGCGGTGTCGAAATGACGGATGCCGGCATCGATGGCCGCTGCCACCGCTGCCAGCGCATCGTCCTCGGCCACTTCGGCATACAGGTTGCCAATGGGCGCGGCGCCAAAGCCCAGCGACGACAGCTGCACGCGGGTGCTGCCGATCTGCTGCCGCAGCACACTCACGCGCAGCGCTCCCGAGATGCCGCCAGAGCGACGTGGGGCGGAGCAGGAAGCGGGGAGCAGCAGCTGGGCATCGCAACGTCCACCAGCCGGCGGGCGCCCGGCTGTTCGCATATGAATATGGCAATCATGAGTGAACAGATCACGCTGCAGTGCAGCATGTCGGGGGACGGGTGTTGGCGTGCGGCACTGCCGGTTGCAGCAAGGACGGGTACGACACGGGCAGTGCGTTCGCCGTGCATGGTGTTGCTGAGATCACCATGGTTGAGCCTTTGGCAAATGCTGGCCGCATCTTGCGTGCTTGACGCAGAGTTCCGGCCCTGCAAGCGGCCATCTGGAAGCGACTGTCGGCGGCGGCGATGCGCCTGCGACTCCTGCCGCGGTCCGCGCCGCACGGTCCCCGCGTTGGGACACCCTGCCGGAACCGCTGCGCGCGCGGCCTTCGCGCCTGCCGGCCCGACGCCGGTGGCGACCGGCCTTGCCTTGTCGGACGATTTTTCTGCCGACCGCCTCGGCACGCAATGGAGCTGCATGCGGCCAAGCCGGGCGAGCAGGCGCGGATGCGGCGCTCGAACAACGCGCTGACGCTGGCCTGCGCTGGCGTCGCCGATCAACAGCGCACCGCTGACCTGCGGCGTGCCCGATCGTGCCTATGCGGCCGAAGCCACCCTGGAGCTGGTCGGCAATGCCGAAGGCGGCATCCCGCTGTTTTATAACCGTAAGGCCTTTGTCGGCATCGGCTTCACCGCCGACACCACGAAGACCTAAGAGTACTCCGAAGAACTGGTGTGGGCGCGTGCGCCCAATACGCACCGGCGCATCCGCGTGCGGCTGACCAACGACCACCATGTCGTGAGCTTCGGATACTCCTTCGACGACGGCCGGCAATGGACGCGTCACCCCACCCGCATGGAAGTGTCCGGATTCCATCACAACGTGTTCGGCGGCTTCTTGAGCCTGCAGCTAGGCGTGCATGCCGCCCAGCAAGGCGAGGTGGTGTTGCGCGATTTCCGCTATCGCGCGCTGGGCCGAGTGGCGCGTTACGCCACGCACTGGCACCTTCAGACGCCGAGGCCCGGGGGGACCTCGCCGTCAGGCGGAACAGCGGCGATCAAGACGGTGCGTACAGTGTCAGCAGGAGGCGGGCGGTGCGCAGAAGCGGAAGATGCACGTGCAACACGCCGCTTCCGTCCACCGGCCGCTTCCGTTCGGCAGCGGTGCAGTCGCTTTGTCGCCGGCTGTTAACCGCAGCAGTAGCAGACGTTGCCCTGACCCAGGTCGCCGCCGAACTCCGGACACTCGGCTTTGCAGGCCAATGCACTACACGATTCCACTTTCGGCTGTGCGTTATCGACCGCCATCACCTGGAACGCACCGAAGCCGGTGCTGGCCAGAAACGTCGCTGCCATCAACGCACTGCGTAAGCTTACCCAAGACTTTTTCATGCATTACTCCCTCAACGTTGCAAAAGCCGCTGGCGCGTCCGTGCGGCGCAAGGCGGCGACCAGATCCTGCACCCGCTCCGTGGTGTCGAAAACGCCAAGATGGGAATGGCGCACACGCCCCTGCCCATCGATGGCCAATAGCAGTGGCACGTTGCGCGCGCGGAACAGCATCAGCGCGCGACGATCGGTCAAGGTCACCACCGGAAAATCGAAACCATGCACATGCGCGTAGCGCGCCGCCTGCACCGCATCGCAATGGCACACGCCGAGCAGCTGCGGCCGCCCCGGCAGATTGGCCTGCAGTTGCCGCGCCGCGCGCACCACCGTCGGTGCCGAACGCTGGCAATACGGACAGGTGGTGGTGAAGAAGAACAGCACCTGCGCCTGCCCTTGCGGCGCGCCCAGCAGATGCCGCCGGCCATCGGCATCGGTCGTCTCGATCTGCGGCACGTACATGCCTTCGTATGCCGTGCTGACGCGCGTCTGCAGCCACTGCTGCTGCACACGCAGCTGCCGGTTCTGCCACCCCAGCACCACGATCAGTCCGCAAGCCACCAGCAGGCCCATCCAGAGCCAGGGAAAACGTCGCGCCATGCCAGCTCCGAAAGCGTCCTTGATGCCCGAGCCTTGCCCAGGCATCAGCTCATGGTCAACGGTGATATCGACAACTGCGATGACGCGCGGTGCAGTGCTGTGGAGGCGATCACGTGGCAGCGCTTGGGCTTGCCAGTCTGGCCGCGTGCCGCAGGCGCTCGTTGCGCAGCGACGCGGGCCTGGCGCGCACAGTGCAATGGCCGCGCTCGTCTGCGCCAGTGCGCACGCCAACGACAGCAGTTTCGGCGACGACAACGGCACCATCGGCTTGCTTGCTGCACCAGCCCGACATCAGCATGGACAAGGAAGCCTTGTTCCTGAGCCAGGAGCGGGTGCACGTGGACTATGTGTTCACCAATGGGGGCGACCGCGACCTGGTCCGCGTAGCGGCCGCGTCCGCCTGACCGCTGTGCAGTAGTTGGGTTAGCCGCTCCAAGTGCGGCGTAGGAGCGCACCCGGGCGCGAGGAGGCGATACTGGTAATGCCTATCGCAGCGACACGCGCATGGCTGCGTCAATCTTCTTCTATGCGGCAAGGGCAGTGGATCGAGAATGCCCGTCGCGCGCAGGCACGCTCCTACAATCGCGCTCCTGCCATCACGCCCCTAACAGCACGGCGCGCGCGCGGCATAGCGAGTTGGTCGATTGCCAACCAACGACGACGGCAGAGGCCGCAGTATCGCCGGCGGGACGCACGCGGGCGCGACGACGCTTCCCTCGCAAACTCCAGCCCACGCAGACCGACGCCTGCGCGCGTCAGTCCTCTTCTGGCGGTGGCAGCACGATGCCGTCGGCGTCGATGGCGAGCTTGCCGGCCATCAGCACCGCCTGGGTGCGGTTGGTGACGCCGAGCTTGCGCAGGATTGCGGTGACATGCGCCTTGATGGTGGCCTCGGATACACCCAGGTCGTAGGCGATCTGCTTGTTGAGCCGTCCCGCACCCAGCATCTGCAGCACGCGGAACTGCTGCGGCGTGAGATCGCGCAGGCGCTGGCCCACTTCGCGTTCTTCGCTGTCGGTGGGGGGCAGTTTCTGCGCGTCGGCCGGGATCCAGCGCTCGCCATCGAGTACGGTGGCCAGGGCACGGCCGATGGTGTCCGAGTCGGCGGATTTGGGAATGAAGCCGAACGCGCCGTGATCGATCGCACGGCGCATCACCGTGGGCTCCTCGCGCGCGGACACCACCACCACCGGCAGCTGCGGATGCAGCGAGCGCATATGCACCAGCGCGCTGAAGCCCTGCGCGCCGGGCATGTTGAGATCCATCAGCAACAGGTCCGCATCCGGTTGTGCATCGGCCAGCGTGTACAGCGCATCCACGTTGTCGGCTTCGAACAGTTGCACCCCCGGCATCACGCGCTGCACCGCCCCGCGCAAGGCTTCACGGAACAGGGGATGGTCATCGGCAATCAGCAGGGTGGTCATTGAGGGGCCGGGATTGGGGATTGGAGATTGGGGATTCGTAAAAGCACAGGATTCGGGAGTCGGACGTTGGGATTCGTAAGAGCAGGGATTTCGAAAGCGAATCGCGATTCGCAATAGCCGATGCAAGAGACGGTGTCTCTCTGCATCGCAATTCAACGCTGCATGGTCGAGGAGAGGGATGACGAGGCAATGGGAATCCGCCTTTGCGAATCCCCAATCCCACATCGCTAATCCCCGCTCCTCAGCCAATCCCCAATCCCGAATGCCCAATCCCGGCCTTTCAGCGCGCTAGCCGCTCATTGACCAGCGAATCCACCACCGAGGGATCGGCCAGCGTGGAGGTGTCGCCCAGTTGGTCCGGCGCGTTCTCGGCGATCTTGCGCAGGATGCGGCGCATGATCTTGCCCGAGCGGGTCTTGGGCAGGCCGGGAGCCCACTGCAGGTGGTCGGGCGAGGCGATCGGCCCGATCTCCTTGCGCACCCAGCTCACCAGTTCCTTGTGCAGCTCGTCGCTGGGGGTCTCGCCGGCGATCAGGGTGACGTAGGCATAGATGCCCTGGCCCTTGACGTCGTGCGGGAAGCCGACGACGGCCGCTTCGGCCACCTTCGGGTGCGAGACCAGCGCGCTTTCCACTTCGGCGGTGCCGATGCGGTGGCCGGAGACGTTGATCACATCGTCCACGCGGCCGGTGATCCAGTAATAACCATCGGCATCGCGGCGGCAGCCATCGCCGGTGAAGTAGCTACCCGGATAGGTGCGGAAGTAAGTGTCGATGAAGCGCTGGTGGTCGCCGTAGACGCTGCGCATCTGACCCGGCCAGGAATCCAGCAGCACCAGGTTGCCTTCGGTGGCGCCTTCCAGGATCTTGCCTTCGGCATCCACCAGCGCCGGTTGCACACCAAAGAACGGTAGCGTGGCCGAGCCCGGCTTGAGGTCCACCGCGCCAGCCAGCGGCGAAATCAGGATGCCGCCGGTTTCGGTCTGCCACCAGGTATCCACGATCGGGCAGCGGCTGTCGCCGACCACATCAAAGTACCAGCGCCAGGCTTCCGGATTGATCGGCTCGCCGACGCTGCCGAGCAGGCGCAGACTCTTGCGCGAGGTCTTCTTGACCGGCGCCTCGCCGTCGCGCATCAGCGCGCGGATGGCGGTGGGCGCGGTGTAGAAGATGCTGACCTTGTGCTTGTCGATCACTTCCCAGAAGCGCGACACGCTGGGGTAATTGGGCACGCCCTCGAACATCAGCGCGGTGGCGCCGTTGGCGAGCGGGCCATACACGATGTAGCTGTGGCCGGTGACCCAGCCCACATCCGCAGTGCACCAATAGATGTCGTCCTCGCGCAGGTCGAACACCACTTCATGGGTGTAGCTGGCGAACAGCAGGTAGCCGGCGGTGGTGTGCAGCACGCCCTTGGGCTTGCCGGTGGAGCCGGAGGTGTAGAGGATGAACAGCGGGTCTTCCGCGTTCATGCGCTCGGGCGTGCACTCGGCCGGCTGGCCGTCGACCACGTCGTGGAACCAACGGTCGCGCGGGGCCTGCATCTCCACCGCACCGCCGGTATGGCGCACCACCAGCACGGTTTCCACCGTGGTGGTGCCGGGGATCTTCAGCGCCGCATCCACGTTGGCCTTGAGCGGAATCTTCTTGCCGCCGCGCAGGCCTTCGTCGGCGGTGATGATCAGCTTGCTCTGGCAATCGATCACGCGGTCGGCGATCGAGTTGGCGGCAAAGCCGCCGAACACCACCGAATGCACCGCACCGATGCGCGCGCAGGCGAGCATGGCCACCGCGGCATCGACGATCATCGGCAGATAGATGGTGACCCGGTCGCCCTTCTTGACGCCCAGGTTGCGCAGCGCATTGCCGAGCTTGCACACGCGCTCATAGAGCTCGCGATAGGTCACCGGGTAGGCGGCGGCATCCGGGCTGTCGGGCTCGAACAGCAGCGCGGTCTTGTCGCCGCGGGTAGCCAGCTGGCGGTCCAGGCAGTTGACGCTGGCGTTGAGCTCGCCATCGCCGAACCAGCGGATATGGAAGTCGTCCAGCGCGTAGCTGATGTCCTTGACCTGGGTGGGCTGCTTGAACCATTCCAGCCGCTGCGCGGCCTTGCCCCAGAACTGCTCGGGGTGCTCGATCGATTCGCGGTACAGCGCTGCGTATTGCTCGCGGGTCACGCGCGCATCGGCGGCGAATGCAGGATCGACGGGATAAACATCAGCCATGGCAGCCTCACTTGCGAAGAACGTGTCGGGAGAGGGCGCGGCAGCTGCCCTCGGTAGGCAATCAGTGTGCCGTATCCAATCTGTCCCGGCGGTCAACGCCGCCTTAGACCATGGTCGTAACCTGGTCAGTGCGGTAGCGCACATCCATTGCGGGGTATGGTGCGACCATCGGTCATCTGGCGGAATGCTGCGTTGCAGCTACGACCAAAGGCGAATAGGCTGCAAACCGCGGACTGCCTCACGCTCCGCACAGCATCGCCATCAAGCGCGAGGCCTTCATTGGGGAGAGGGTTCCATGAAACACCGTACTGCACCGTTGGTGCGCCATCCGTTGGCGGCTGCCTTGTTGGTGGCCACCCTCCTGCCGGGGGTTGCGTTCGCGCAGACGCCCAAGGAAAAGGCACTGGAAGCGCGCATCGCCGAGCTCGAGCGTCAGGTCCAGCTGCTGGTCACCGCTCAGCAACAACAGCAGGGCCAGATCGCCCAGACCCAGACGCAGGTGACCGAAGTGCGCACCCTGCAGGCGCAGACGCCGGCAGCCGCGCCCGCACCCGCGATCCCGGCCGGCAAGCGGCCGATCCAGGTCACCAGCATCACGCCGAACGCAGCGGCGGGGACAACGTTCCGCTACGGTGGTTTCATCAAGGCCGACTTCATGACCACGCGTACCAGCGATGGCGCGCTGCCCGAGGGTGCAGTGGGCCGTTACCTGTACATTCCGACCCAGACGCCTGTCGGGGGGCAGGCATCGAGCACCGATACCGACTTCCACGCCAAGTTCTCGCGCTTCAACCTGGGCGTGGATACGGTCACCGAGAACGGCGACAAGCTCACTGGCTTCATCGAACTGGACTTCTTCGGCAACGCGCTGGCCAACCAGGTCAACAATCTGTACGGCGGCACCCTGCGGCATGCCTACATGAGCTGGAACAACTGGCTGGCCGGCCAGACCTGGTCCAACTTCATCGATGCCACCATCCTGCCGGAGGCGGCCGACATCGTCGGGCCGACCGACGGTGCGCTGTTCAGCCGTCAGACCCAGATCCGCTATACCCGCGGGGCCTTCAGCGTGTCGGCCGAAAACACCGAAACCCTGACCACGCCCTACCAGGGCGGCAACACCATCCTGGCCTCGGACCATGGCGCGATGCCGGACCTGACCGCGCGCTACAACTGGAAGGGCACCTGGGGCACCTTCGGCCTGTCGGCAGTCGCGCGCCAGTACCGCACCCGCAGTGCGCTGACCAACGACACCGACTTCGGCGGCGCCATCGCCGGCGGCGGGCGCTGGATCATCAATTCCAACAACGATCTGCGCTACCAGCTGGCCTACGGTGAAGGCCTCGGCCGCTATCTGGGCCTGGGCAACGGCTCGGATGTGGAGATCGACATCGATGGCAACATCCAGACCGTCAGCACCGTGGCGGGCTGGGTGGCGTGGCGGCATGACTACAACGCCAAGTTGCGCAGCACCATCATGTATTCGCGGGTGAACTACGACCACGACATCGCCAATACCGGCGGGTTGGCCAGCAAGTCCCAGCAGAGCATCCGCGCCAACGTCTTTTATTCGCCGCTGCCCAAGGTCGATGTGGGTGCAGAGCTGATGTACGGCCGCCGCGAAGCCGAAAACGGCGACTCCGGCGACATCTCGCGCCTGCAGTTCACCACCAAGTACAGCTTCTAAGGTTCATCCCGCCGGCCGCCCGCCACGCATGTTGGCGGGCCGTGCCGCCCGCACTCCAGGAGACAGACCATGACCGTCTCGAATGACGCACTGATCGCCAAGATCGATGCCAATCCGACGTACCACACGCTCAAACGCCAACGCAATCGATTGGGTTGGACACTGACTGTGCTGATGTTGCTGGCCTATTATGGCTACATCGGCCTGATCGCATTCGACAAGGCGTTCCTGGCCACGCCGATCGGCGACGGCGTGACCACGATCGGCATTCCGATCGCGATCGGGGTGATGGTGTTCACCATCGTCATCACCGCCATCTACGTGCGCCGCGCCAACAACACCTACGACCAGCTGACCGCGCAGATCCTGGAGGACGCCCGCAAATGAGCAAGTACTCGCGTCTACTGCTGATTCTGGCCGGCCTGCTGCCCGCAGGCATGGCGCTGGCCGCCGGTGACATCGGCCAGGCCGACAAGCAGCCCACCAACTGGGTGGCGATCGGAATGTTCGGCTTCTTCGTGCTGGGCACCTTGTGGATCACCAAGTGGGCGGCCAAGAAAACCCGCTCGGCCTCGGACTTCTATACCGCCGGCGGTGGCATCACCGGATTCCAGAACGGCCTGGCCATTGCCGGCGACTACATGTCGGCGGCCTCGTTCCTGGGCATCACCGCGGCGGTGATGGCCAATGGCTACGACGGCCTGATCTATGCGATCGGCTTCCTGGTCGGTTGGCCCATCCTGACCTTCCTGATGGCCGAACGGCTGCGCAACCTGGGCAAGTACACCTTCGCCGACGTGGCCGGCTACCGCTTCGCGCCGACGGCCATTCGCAGCTTCGCCGCGTCCGGCACGCTGGTAGTGGTGCTGTTCTACCTGATCGCGCAGATGGTCGGTGCCGGTGCGCTGATCAAACTGCTGTTCGGCCTGGACTACTGGGTGGCCGTGACCCTGGTTGGCCTGCTGATGATGGTCTACGTGCTGTTCGGCGGCATGACCGCCACCACCTGGGTGCAGATCATCAAGGCGGTGTTGCTGCTGACCGGCGTGACCTTCATGGCCGTGGCCATCATGTGGCACTTCAACTTCAGCTTCGAGGCGCTGTTCGCCGAGGGCGTGCGGGTGAAGACGGCCGTCGCCGAAAATGGCGGTGCGTCGCCGACCGACGCAGCCAAGGCCGGCCTGTCGATCATGGGGCCGGGCGGCTTCGTCAAGGATCCGATCTCGGCGATTTCGTTCGGCATGGCGCTGATGTTCGGTACCGCCGGCCTGCCGCACATCCTGATGCGCTTCTTCACCGTTCCCGATGCCAAGCAGGCACGCAAGTCGGTGTTGTGGGCCACCACCTGGATCGGCTACTTCTACATCCTGATCTTCATCATCGGCTTCGGTGCGATCGCGCTGGTGCTGACCAACCCGCAGTTCGCCGATGTCGCCACCGGCACCATCCACGGCGGCAAGGGCGCGGCCAACATGGCAGCGGTGCTGGTCGGCAATGCGGTGGGCGGCAACGTGTTCATGGGCTTCATCTCGGCGGTGGCCTTCGCCATCATCCTGGCGGTGGTCGCGGGCCTGACCCTGTCCGGCGCCTCGGCGGTGTCGCATGACCTGTACGCCACGGTGATCAAGAAGGGCAACCCGGCGCCGGGCTCGGAGCTGAAGGTCTCGCGGGCCACCACCCTGGTGCTGGGCGCAGTCGCGGTGCTGCTGGGCATCGTGTTCGAGAAGCAGAACGTGGCCTTCATGGTGTCGCTGGCGTTCGCCATTGCCGCCTCGGCGAACTTCCCGGTGCTGATCCTGTCGTTGCTGTGGAAGGACTGCACCACCCGCGGCGCGGTGATCGGCGGTTTCCTGGGCCTGATCTCCTCGCTGGTGCTCACGGTGCTGTCGCCGTCGGTGTGGGTGGATACGCTGGGCAATGCGGCCGGCTCGGCGCCGTTCCCGTACACCTCGCCGGCGCTGTTCTCGGTGACGATTGGTTTTGTCGGCATCTGGCTGTTCTCGATCCTGGATCGCAGCCCGCAGGCGGCCAACGAACGCAGTGCGTTCAAGGCCCAGCAGATCCGCGCCGAAACCGGCCTGGGTGCCAGTGGTGCCTCCGGTCACTGATCGACCAGATCATCGTTGTTGTGATCGCAGACGCCGGCCTTGTGCCGGCGTTTTGCGTCAAGGCGCTACACGTGGTGGCTGCGGCCGTGGGACCCGGGACATGCGCGGTACCATTGGTGGTTTGAACCACGGTCCGCGCCATGAAGATTGCCTCCTGGAACGTCAACTCGCTCAACGTGCGCCTGCCGCACCTGCAACAGTGGCTCACCGACTTCGCGCCGGACGTGGTGGGGATCCAGGAAACCAAGCTGGAAGACCACAAGTTCCCGGACGCGGCACTGGCCGCGCTCGGCTATCGCAGCGTGTTCTGCGGGCAGAAGACCTACAACGGTGTGGCGATCCTGTCGCGCTCGCCGGCGCTGGAGGTGCAGATGGGCATTCCCGGCTTCGACGATGCGCAGCAGCGCGTCATCGCCGCCACCGTGGATGGCGTGCGCATCATCAATCTGTACGTGGTCAACGGCCAGGACGTGGGCACCGAGAAATATGCCTACAAGCTGCGCTGGCTGCAGGCCGCGCGGGAGTGGATCGCGCAGGAGCTGCGGCGGCATCCGCAGCTGGTGGTGCTGGGCGACTTCAACATCGCCCCGGATGCACGCGACGTGCACGACCCGGCGGTGTGGAACGAACACCACATCCTGACCTCGGCCGCTGAGCGCGCTGCCCTGGCCCAGCTGTTGGGGCTGGGGTTGCACGACGCATTCCGGCTGCACCACGAAGACGCCGGGCAGTTCACCTGGTGGGATTACCGCCAGGCCGGCTTCCGCCGCAACCTGGGGCTGCGCATCGACCTGACCCTGGTGTCGGAGGCGCTGCGCGCACGCGCAACGGAATCGGGCATCGACCGCGAACCGCGTATCTGGGAACGTCCCAGCGACCACGCACCGGCGTGGGTGCGGCTGGCGGAGGCTGGCGCATGAGCGAACGGCATCTGCGGCGCAGCACCCACAAGATCGGCGAGGTCACGCTGGAGCCGGTGCATCGGCTGAGTTGCCATTGCGGTGCGGTACAGATCGACCTGGACCTGCCTTACGGCCTGCTGGATCCACGCCGCTGCGATTGCTCGATGTGCCGCCGGCGCGGCGCGGTGGTCGCCTCGGTCACGCTGGATGGTCTGCACGTGCGCCAGGGCGAGGAGGTGTTGCGCCTGTATCAGTTCAACACGCAGACCGCCGCGCATTATTTCTGCGGCGTGTGCGGGATCTATACCCATCATCGGCGCCGCTCCGGTCCCAACGAATTCGGCTACAACGTTGGCTGCCTGGACGGGGTCAACCCGTACGCGTTGACCATTGCGGTGCCGGTGGAAGATGGCGTCAACCATCCGGTCGATCGTGCAGCGGCGCACGATTGAAGGGCCAGGCTGAAACGGCAACGCCCGGGCAGGCCCGGGCGTTGCACATAACAGGGGGGATGCGGTTAGCTCAGCGCACCCGGCCGCGGGTAAACAGGTTGACGATGGCCAGCAGGATCACCGCACCCACCAGCGACCAGACGAAGGTCCACAGCGTGATGGTCTGGTTGATGCCGCCGCCAAACAACCAGCCGGCAATCATCGCGCCGACGATGCCGACCACGACATTGAGAATGATGCCCTGTTGCGCATCGCGTCGCATGATGAGGCTGGCCAACCAGCCCACGATGCCGCCGATGATCAACCAGATGATGATGCCCATGGTGCCGCTCTCCTCCTTCAGTCGCACCGGACGCGGTGCATGGGCGCAATTGGACGCAGCCGGCCGTGAAGCAGCCGTCGAGCGCGCTGCATCCCATGGCCGTCCGTTCGGTTTGGTGTGCGCCAGGTGACGATGCAGCCAACCTGGCAGTATGGCCCGGTGCAGCTGTGGCTGCGGCCGCACCAACCCGGCGAACGGGGCGAGCCGCAGGCGCGGCAGTTGCTCGGTCACGCGCTGGGGCTGGATCCGGCGCAGGTGCCCGTGCTGCGCGATGCGCGCGGGCGCCCGACGCTGCAGCCGGCCCTGCCCGCCTGGGATACCGGGTGGAGCCATAGCGGCGAGCATCTGTTGGTGGGCCTGGGCCAGGGCGTGCGGCTGGGCGTGGACCTGGAACGCATCCGCGCGCGCGCGCGCCTGCCGGAGATCGCGCAGCGCTTCTTCCATCCCGATGAACTTGCGTTGCTGGGCCGCCTGGCGCCGGATGCGCAGCAGGCGCTGTTCTTTCGCCTGTGGTGCGCCAAGGAAGCCTTGCTCAAGGCGCACGGGCATGGCCTGTCGTTCGGACTGCATCGGCTGGCGTACACGCTGGCGCCGGATGGCGCCCTGCGCCTGCACTGGTGCGATCCTGCACTCGGCGAGGCGGTGCGCTGGCAACTGCACGAATGGTGGGCCGCACCGGACTGCCGCGCGGCACTGGCGTGCTATCCGCTGACGGGCGCGTAACCTGGCCGCTGCATGAGGCTACGCCGCACCGTGCGGCAGAATCGGCTGACGGAACTGCGCCACGCCGTCCAGGTCGCGCAGGGTCACCGTGAGCACGCCGCTGCGACCATCGATCTCCACTTCGCCGAAGAACTGGTAACCGGCCAACGGTGAGGAGTTGGGGCGCAGGTGGCGCCTTCTGGAACACCACCGTGGGGCCGAAGGTGGCATCCAGCGCATTCGGCCCGAAGCTGCCGGCGTTGAGCGGGCCGCCGACGAAATCCCAGAACGGCTCGAATTGCTGAAACGCGGCGCGGTCCGGATGGTAGTCTGGATATCGCGCACCTGGTAGCGCGCATCCAGCTGCTTGCCCGGCGACCAGGTGTTGGTGGTTTCGTGGTCGTCCCACTGCCACAGCCGCGGCACCTGCGTATTGAAGCGGCGCACATTGTCGTCGAGCAGGTTGTAGCGGTAGTTGCCGCGGAATTCGTCCAGCGTTTCGGCCACCTTCGCCCTTGGCCGCGGTGGTGAGGTTGCGCCAGCGCTTGCCATATTCGACGGTGAGCTCGGCCGGGACGGGGCCGTCGGCATAGATGGTTCGTTGATGGTTGGTCGCCCCGACGGCGCGGCTAGGCTGCGCGCAGACCAACCGGCAGTGGCCGGCAGCAACACACCGGCAGCCAAGCCTCGCAGGATGCGGCGACGGGCATGGCAATCTCGAACGCTTGGCAGCGACCCCTAGATATAGCGCCGCTGTCTTACCGGCGCGTGTCGATGGCCCTGCCCGAACACGGCAACGATGGCCGGCACAATGTTCGCAATCGCGCGCCGCCGGCAGGCCCGCGCGTAGCGACATTTGCCGATGCACAAGCGTTGCCGCTGCGGGAGCGGCTCAGGCCTCCACTGCGCCGGGTCTGCCGTCCACCACCACGAAGCGCTTGGTCGTCGACACCGTGGCATTGCGGTCGCGCCGATCGGAGATGCCCTGCAAGCGCGTTTCCATCTGGCCCGGCGTCACCGTTACCGAAACATAGCCACGCGTTTCGCCATCCACGTAATGTACGTGCGGGTTGAGAGCCATGGTCTGCTGCAGTTCGACGTTGCTCTGGCCGTTGGAGGTGACCGAGGTGCCGACGAATTCGGTGGCCAGTGTCGGTGAGGCGTCGTCGGCCGGATCGGCCTTCAGATCGGTGACCCAGTACGAGTGGATGTCGCCGCCCCAGAACACCGGGTTGCGCAGCCGGGTCTTGGTAATTGCATCGAGCATGCGGGTGCGCGTGGCCGGGTAGCCGTCCCAGCCGTCGGTCCAGTGCCCCAGCACGCCGTCGCGGCCGTGCTGCTGCATCGGCGCCACCAGCAGATCCTGCGCAATCACGTTCCAGCGCGCGGCCGAGTGTGCGAAGGCGCCATGCAGCCAGCGCTCCTGTTCCCAGCCGAGCATGCTGCGGCGTGGGTCGGTGCGTTCGTGGCAACTGTCGTCCACCACATGCCCGCCGCGCCAGCCGTTGGCCTGCGGGCAGGGTTGTTCGCTGCGGTACTGGCGCCCATCGAGCACGTAGAAGCGCGCCAGCTGGCCGTAGTCCAGCAAGCGGTAGATGCGCATATCGGCGCCATGCGGGCGACTGCGTGCGCGCAGCGGGAAGTGTTCGTAGAAGGCACGGTAGGCGGCCGCGCGCCGGGCCAGGAAGGTGTCGACCGCAATCGACGGGTCCTGCGACCAGCGGTTGGCGTAGTCGTTCTGCACCTCGTGGTCGTCCCAGGTCGCCACGCAGGCGCTGCCGGCATGCAGCGCCTGCAGGTCCGGGTCGGTGCGATACAGCGCATAGCGGTTGCGGTAGCCGGCCAGATCCAGGCATTCGCCGTTGCCATGCGGGCGCACGATCTTGTTCGCTGCCTCGCCGTGGTTGCTGTATTCGTAGATGTAATCGCCGAGGAAGAACACCAGGTCCGGCTGTTCGGCGGCCAGGTGGCGGTAGGCGCTGAAATAGCCCAGCTCCCAGTGCGAGCAGGACACGAATCCAAAGCGCGCCGTTTCCGGCATCTGATGCGTTTCCGGCAAGGTGCGCGCGCTACCGATCGGGCTACGCGCGCCCAACGCCTGGAAGCAGTACCAGTACGGCCGATCGGCGGCCAGGCCGGCCAGCTCCACATGCACGGCGTGGCCCCAGGCGGGGCTGGCGATGGTCTCGCCCTGGCGGACGATGGTACGCATGCCCGGGTCGCTGGCCACCTGCCAGCGCACCGGCACCGTGGCGCGCAGGCCGCCGCGTCCGTCCGGGTCCAGGGGACGCGGGGCCAGCCGGGTCCAAATCACGAAGCCGTCGGCCAGCGGGTCGCCGGCGGCTACGCCCAGGGTGAAAGGGTCGGCACTGCCGCTGGCACGGGCGAACGGGCTGAGCAGCCCTGCGCCCGCCAGGCTGGCGCCGACGATGAGCAGGCGCCGGCGGCTGCGATCCACGGCGGCAAGTGCGTTGTCGGGGGCGGGCACAGGCGACGGGTCGATCAAGGACATGGGCACACAGGCGATCTGGCGAACGCGACCATAGTGCGACGGGCCGATGTCCGTTCAATGGCAGCGCACGGCTACCGCTGCCGGTGCAGGCTTGCCCGCACCATCGATAGCGGGGCGGCGGATACGAGAAGTGCCACGGCAGCGGATGATCCTGCCCACAGCGATGCGCATGAGCCGGTGCAGCCGGGGGCATCGTGGCTGCAGGTCCTGTGCCATCGCCCCGCCTGACGTTTGTGCTGGCAAGTTCGCGCACGCCAGCTTCCTGTCCAAGCGCCCGGCATCGCCAACGGCACCCGGCACGCCCGCACCTGCACCTCATCCAGCTGCGATAATCGCGGCATGAACGATGCCGCACTCGCCCCCGATGTCTCCGCCGCGCTCGAGCGCGGCCTGCAGGCCCAATCCCTGGATGCGGCCTTCGCCGCACCGCTGCTGTGCTACCTGGCCCTGCTGGTGCGCTGGAACAAGACCTACAACCTCACTGCCGTGCGCGACCCGCGCGAGATGGTCACCCGCCATCTGCTCGATTCGCTGACCATGCAACCCTACATCGCCAGCGGCACCCTGGCCGACCTGGGCACCGGCCCCGGCCTGCCCGGCATCCCACTCGCCATCACCCGCCCGCAGCTGCAGGTGACCCTGGTGGAAAGCAACGGCAAGAAGGCGCGCTTCATGCGCGAGGCGCTGCGCCATCTGGAGCTGCGCAACGCCCGCGTGGCCGAATCGCGCGCCGAAGCCCTCGATGAGCCGGCCGCCTACGACCACCTCACCGCGCGCGCGCTGGATACGTTGGCCGGCATCATCGACGTCGGCGGCCATCTACTGCGCCCGGGCGGCAGTCTGTTGGCGATGAAGGGCGTGTACCCGCACGAGGAAATCGCCGCATTGCCCGCCGGCTGGACGATGAGCGAGGTACACCCGTTGCAGGTGCCCGGCCTGGATGGCGAGCGGCACCTGGTGGTAGTGCGCAAGGCCTGAGCCAATCGGTCTCAAGCGCCCTCGCCCCAACCCTCTCCCGCAGGCGGGAGAGGGGGCAAGAGCGGCTCCCGCACGTCCGGCAAGCCTGTGGGGGGAAGGTGCCCGCAGGGCGGATGGGGGCAGCACCGACACTTCAGCCATGCCCCGGCACCAGCCCGCGTTGGGACTTCCGGCCCATGGCAGCTCACGCGTGGGCTGCCATGATCGGGCGTTCGCTCCAGATCAGGCTGTCCGCACGTGACCTCTTCGCTCGCCACCGCCCTCGCGCTTGCCCTGTTGGGCACCTCGCTCGCCGCCACGACCCAGGCTGCCACACCGCCGGCTCCGGCCACGCTGACCGCCGAAGCACCGGCCGATGCACGCTTCCGCGCGGTCTACGAGAAAGAATGGGCGTGGCGGCAGGCCGAGACCGGCCAGGCCGATGAAGACACCGACACCACCGGTGACAACACCCATCTGCCCGACGTCGGGCAGGCCGCGCAGCAGGCGCGTCTGGCGGTGTGGGACGGCGTGCTCAAGCAGCTCGACGGCATCGACCCCAAGCAGCTCTCGCCGGCCAACCAGATCAACTTCGCCATCTACCGCCCGCAGGTGGAGAACCTGGCGGCCGAAGTGCGCCTGCGCGCCTACGAGATGCCATTCAATTCGGATAGTTCGTTCTGGTCCAACCTCGGCTTCATGGCGCAGCGGCCGATGAAGAGCGCGACCGAGTACCGTGCCTACATCGCGCGCCTGAACGATGTGCCGCGTTACTTCGACCAGCAGATCGCCAACATGCGCAGCGGCCTGGCGCGCGGCTTCAGCGTACCGCGTGCGGTGCTGGCCGGGCGCGATGTCTCCATCGCCACCGTGGCCGAGGTCAAGGATCCCACCGCGTCCAGCTTCTACGCGCCGTTCAAGCAGTTGCCGGCGCAGATCCCCGCTGCCGAACAGGCGCAGCTGCGCGAACAGGCCAAGGCCGCGCTGAGCAATGCAGTGCTGCCGGCCTACAGCAAGTTGCTGAGCTTTTTCCGCAACGACTACATGCCCAAGGCGCGCACCACGCTGGCGGCCGAAGCGCTGCCCGATGGCAAGGCGTTCTACCGCCAGCAGATCCGCGAATACACCACGCTGGAATTGACGCCCGAGCAGATTCACCAGATCGGCCTGGAGGAGGTGGCGCGTATCCAGACCCAGATGAACGCGATCATCCAGCAGGTCGGTTTCAAGGGCAGCTTCGCGCAATTTTTGACCTTCCTGCGCACCGATCCGCAGTTCTACGCCCAGACCCCGCAGGAGTTGCTCGATCGCGCCGCGTGGATTTCCAAGCGCGTGGACGGGCAGGTGGGCAAGTTCATCGGCACGCTGCCGCGCGGGCGCTTCACCATCAAGCCGGTGCCCGACGACATCGCCCCGTTCTGGACCGCCGGCCGCGGCGGCGCGACGACCTATTGGGTCAACACCTACAATCTGCCATCGCGGCCGCTGTACAACCTGCCAGCGCTGACCCTGCACGAGTCCTCGCCCGGTCATTCGCTGCAGGGCTCGCTGGCGCTGGAGCAGGGCGAGCAGCCGGCGTTCCGCCGCGAGAACTACATCTCCGCCTATGGCGAAGGCTGGGCGCTGTACACCGAAAAACTCGGCCAGGAGATGGGCATCTACGAGACCCCGTACGAAGAGTTCGGCCGGCTCACCTACGAGATGTGGCGCGCCTGCCGGCTGGTGATCGACACCGGCGTGCATCACGACGGCTGGAGCCGCGAACAGGCGCTGGCCTATCTGCGCGACCGCACCGCGCTCAGCGAACACGAGGTCGCCACCGAAGTGGACCGCTACATCTCCTGGCCGGGCCAGGCGCTGAGCTACAAGCTGGGCGAGATCAGCATCGTCAAGCTGCGCGCCGAGGCCGAACAGGAGCTGGGCGACCGCTTCGACATCAAGGCCTTCCACGACGCGGTGCTGAAGCAGGGTTCGGTCACCTTGCCGGTGCTGGAGCAGCAGGTGCGCGCCTTCATCGCCGACAGCAAGGCGCGCCCGGCAACGTCCAAGCCCAGCGCTGCCGCGCCCTGACCCTGGCCAACGGTCCGCTCCTACGACGCTGCGCGGCAGGCATGCGATTGTGTAACTGCCCTGGCCCCGATAGGCATGCGCCCATGCTGCTGCGTCGCGCCCGCCTGTTGCACCCCTTGCTGCGCCTGATGGCGCTGGCGGTGCTGGCCATGGGCGTACTGGTCGCACCGGTGGCCTGCGCGCTGGGCGATGTGCATGCGCTGGCGCACGACCAGATGCATCTGGAAGACACCGCGCCGCACGGCCATGACGGCGCCGACGAGGGCGATGCCGGCGAGCGCGATGGGGCCGGCCTGATGCACGCCCTGATGCATAGCGGCTACTGCCACGGCCAGAATCCGGCCGTCTTGCCGGCGCTGGCCTGGCTGCCGTTGTCCACGCACACGCAGGCCCAGCCCGTGGCCGTGCTCGCGTACTACCGCTCGCACCTGAGCGAGACCGGATTGCGTCCCCCGATCGCGGCCTGATGCATCGCCGGCGGCTGCCGGCTGACCATCGATCCCGATTCCGGAGACACCCTCATGTGGTTGCGACTGACGGCGCTTGCCGTCTTCGCGGTCGTGCCGTGCGCCATGGCGCAGGACGCACCGCCCAAGCCCGTGCTGACCCTGGACGACGCCATCGCGCGCGTCGCCCGACAGCACCCCGACATGCGCCTGGCAGATGGCCAGCGCGCGGTCCTCACCGCCGACGCCGCGCGCGACGCGCTGCGCCCGCCGTTGCGCATCGGCGCCGAACTGGAAAACGTGTTCGGCAGCGGCCCGACCCGCGCGCTGGACCAGGCCGAACTCACCGTCACCCTGGCCGGCGTGCTGGAACGTGGCGGCAAGCTGGACGCGCGCCGCACCCTGGCCCAGGCACGCATCGATGCACTGGCGCCGCAGCGGGCGCTGGCGCGGCTGGACGTGCTGGCCGAAGTCGCCCGGCGCTATCTGGCCATCGGCATGGCCGCGCAGCGGCATGCGGCCGCGCTGGAAATCCTGGCCCAGCGCCAACGCACCGTCAGTGCCGCGCGCCAGCGGCTGCAGGCCGGCGCATCGCCCGAATCGGTGCTGCTGACCGCCCAGGCCCTGCAGGCGCGCGCGGAACTGGAGCGCGATCGCGCGCAGCAGGAACTGCTGGCAGCACGCCGCCAGCTGGCGGTGTTGTGGGGCCAGCGCACGCCGGACTTTGGCGATGTCACCGGCGACCCATTGCAGCTGCCGGCGGTTCCCGAGTTCGAGGTGCTGGCGCAGCTGCTCGATGCCACCCCCGAACTGGCGCGCTTGAACGGCGAGCAGCGCGTGCGCGAGGCGCGGGTGCGGCTGGCACGCAGCCAGGCGCGCCCGGACCTGGACTGGCAGGTGGGCGTGCGCCGGCTCGAAGCCAACGACGCCACCGCACTGCTGGGCAGCGTTTCGCTGGCGCTGGGCAGCGCCGCGCGTGCGCAGCCGGAGATCCGCGCCGCCGAAGTGGAGCTGTCGTTGCTGGACATCGAACGCCAATCGCAGGCACTGGCGCTTTACGCCACGCTGGCCGACGCGCATGGCCGCTACCGCGCCGCGCAGCTGGAAGTGGCGCGCATGCGCAGCGATGTGTTGCCCGCACTTGCGCGCGCCGATGCCGCCGCCGAGCGCGCCTACCGCGCCGGCGCCACCAGTTATCTGGACTGGGCGCAGCTACAGGCGCAGCGCAGCGATGCACGCCAGCAGCAACTGGCCGCCGCGTTGGACGCGCAGACCGCCTTGATCGAAATCCAGCGCCTGACCGGCCAACCATTTGTCGTCACCGCGCAGGCAACGCCATGAGCGCGCGCACGGTGATGCCCACGCATGGAGATGCGCTGGGTGAGTCCCTGCTGCCCACCGGGTGGTCGGCAAGCACGCGGCAATCGTATTGCGCACGCGGGGTGACCGCCATGGGTGCTCGGCCGCCAACGCGCGCTGTGCGCCCTCTCCATTCGCTGCACTGGCCGGCGCACTGCGCCGGCCTTCCAAAGGAGTTCCATCGATGACGCACTCCATTGTTGCGCCGCTGCTGCTGGCGCTGCTGCTCGGCGGTTGCGGCCGCACCCAAGAAGACGGCCATGCCCACGCGGGAGGCGAGGCAGGACACAGCGACGAGGGCGGCAGCGATCATGCCGACGAGGCGGCCAAGGGCGCGCACGGCGGCCGCCTGCTCAGCCAGGACGGCGACAGCGTGGAGCTTGCGATCGCCGAAGACGGCGGCCCGCCGACATTCCAGGCCTGGCTGTATCGCGATGGCAAACCCTTGCCGGCCAGCGCCGGCAGCGTGGAGATCAAGACCACGCGGCTGGGCGGCAAGGTCGACACCTATCCATTGCGCGCGCACACCGACGGCAGCCTGCTGGCCGCCAGCGAAGTGGGCGAGCCGCATTCGTTCGATGTGGAAGTGCGCACCAGCGTGCAGGGCAAGACGCATCGCTGGAGCCATTCCAGCTACGAAGGCCGCACCACGATTGCTGCCCAGATTGCGCAGGACGCCGGCATCCGTGTGGCGCCGGTGGGTGCCGGCAGCATCGCCGATCAGCACGAAGTGCAAGGCCTGCTGACGCCGGCAGAAGGAGCGCAGGCGCAGGCGACCGCGCGCTTTCCCGGGCCGGTGCGCAGCCTGCGCGCCAACGTCGGCGACCAGGTGCGTGCCGGCCAGGTGCTGGCCACGGTGGAAAGCAATCTGAGCCTGACCACCTACGCGGTCAGCGCACCGATCAGCGGCACCGTGCTGGCGCGTAATGCCAGCCAGGGCAGCAATGCCAGCGAAGGCCAGGCCCTGTTCGAGATCGCCGATCTGTCGCGCCTGTGGGTGGATCTGCACATCTTTGGCGCCGACGCCGGGCATATCACCGCCGGCGCACCGGTCACGGTGACCCGCATCAGCGATGGCGTGGTGGCGCAGACAGCGCTGGAACGCGTGTTGCCGGGCACGGCCACGGCCAGCCAGAGCACGGTGGCGCGCGCGGTGCTGCGCAATACCGACGGGTCGTGGCGGCCAGGGTCGGCGGTGAAGACGCGGGTGACGGTGGCGCAGCAGCCGGCGGCGATGGTGGTGCCGGTGGGGGCGTTGCAGCAGTTTCGCGACTGGGAGGTGGTGTTCGTGCGGGTGGGCGAGGTGTACGAGGCGCGGCCGGTGACGTTGGGCGCGCGCGATGCGCAGCAGGTGGAAGTGGTGTCGGGTGTGGCGCCGGGCGATACGGTGGTGGTGGAGCAGAGTTATCTGGTGAAGGCCGACATCGAGAAGTCGGGGGCGTCGCATGATCATTGAGCGCGTTGGTTTGGGGGGCATTGCGTTGTCGAGTGGGGGCGTTTGTTGGGTGCAGGGGGATGCGCCACGTCCAAGGCCTTCGCGCCCTTCCGGCCTAGAGCAAAGGCTTTCGCGCCCTGTCGGGCTAGAGCAAAGGCTTTCGCGCCCTGTCGGGCTAGAGCAAAGGCTTTCGCGCCCTGTCGGGCTAGAGCAAAGGCTTTCGCGCCCTGTCGGGCACGAGTTACTTTTCTTTGCTTGTGCAAAGAAGCGCTCTACGGCAGCCGAAGGCTGACCAAAGTAACCAAAAGAAAGCACACCCCGTCCTCGCGCCCTCCGCGCCTGCGGCGCTGCGGGTGCGCAAGTCCGGCAGAAATTTTTGTAAGGGACATCCCTGTCCCTTACAAAAACGTCGCGCATCCATGCGCGCCGCCCTGCGGGTTGTATCTGCCGGCCTTGCCGCTGCGGTATGGGGCCCCGAAAGCAGACAGCAACAACAACAACAGCAACAACAGCAACAACAGCAACAACAGCAACAACGAGAACGACAACCACGACAGCGCTGGTGGGCGGGTGGGTGCTTGTTTGGCGTGTGGCGGCGTGTCGCGATAGGACGGCGGCACTATCTGTCCGTGTCACGACGAGGGGGGCGGCCGGCGCACTGTATTGCCGCGTGTGCACGGGGGAGCGTGTCATGCTGACCAATATCATTCGCTTTGCGATCGCGCAGCGGTGGTTGATGCTGGCGTTGACGGGCGTGTTGGTGGCGATCGGGGCGTGGAGTTTTTCGCGCCTGCCGATCGATGCGACGCCGGACATCACCAATGTGCAGGTGCAGGTCAATACGGCCGCGCCGGGATACTCGCCGTTGGAGTCGGAGCAGCGGGTGACGTTTCCGCTGGAGACGGTATTGGCGGGCTTGCCCGGCCTGGAATCCACGCGCTCGTTGTCGCGCTATGGCTTGTCGCAGGTGACGGCGGTCTTTGCCGATGGCACGGACCTGTATTTTGCGCGGCAGCAGGTGGCCGAGCGGCTGCAGCAGGTCAAGTCGCAGCTGCCGGCCGAGTTGGAGCCGCAGCTGGGGCCGATCGCGACCGGCCTGGGCGAGATCTTCATGTACACGGTCGAAGCCAAAGCGAATGCGCGCAAGCCCGATGGCAGTGCGTGGACAGCCACCGATCTACGCACCCTCCAGGACTGGGTGGTGCGCCCGCAGTTGCGCAATGTGCCCGGCGTCACCGAGGTCAATACCATCGGCGGCTACGCGCGGCAGATCCACATCACCCCGGACCCGGCACGCCTGGTCGCCCTGGGTTTCACGCTGGACGATGTCGCGCGCGCGGTGGAGGCGAACAACCGCAACATCGGTGCCGGTTATATCGAACGCAACGGGCAGCAGTTTCTGGTGCGCGTA
This sequence comes from Xanthomonas cassavae CFBP 4642, assembly GCF_000454545.1. Taxonomy (NCBI): domain Bacteria; kingdom Pseudomonadati; phylum Pseudomonadota; class Gammaproteobacteria; order Lysobacterales; family Lysobacteraceae; genus Xanthomonas; species Xanthomonas cassavae. Next base: position 52,706 of record NZ_CM002139.1, on the reverse strand, counting down.
CCCGGGCAGGTGGACGACATCGCGCAGATCGGCGCGATCGTGCTGGATCGCCGCGAAGGCGTGCCGATCCGCGTGCGCGATGTGGCGCAGGTGGGCGAGGGCCGCGAACTGCGCACCGGCGCGGCCACCCAGGACGGCACCGAGGTGGTGCTCGGCACGGTGTTCATGCTGGTCGGCGCCAATAGCCGCACCGTGGCGCAGGCCGCAGCGCAGCGGCTGGAAGTGGCCAATGCCAGCTTGCCGGCCGGCGTGCAGGCGGTGCCGGTCTACGACCGCACTGCCTTGGTGGACCGCACCATCGTCACCGTCGCCAAGAACCTGATCGAAGGCGCGTTACTGGTGATCGTGGTGCTGTTCCTGCTGCTGGGCAATGTGCGTGCGGCCTTGATCACCGCGGCGGTGATTCCGTTGGCGATGCTGTTCACCCTCACCGGCATGGTGCGCGGTGGCGTGTCCGGCAACCTGATGAGCCTGGGTGCGCTGGATTTCGGCCTGATCGTCGATGGTGCGGTGATCATCGTGGAGAACTGCCTGCGCCGCTTCGGCGAAGCGCAACTGCGGGTGGGGCGCATGCTCGAGCGCGATGAGCGTTTCGAACTGACTGCCGACGCCACTGCCGAAGTGATCCGTCCCAGCCTGTTCGGCCTGGGCATCATCACCGCGGTGTATCTGCCGGTGTTCGCGCTCACCGGTATCGAAGGCAAGATGTTCCACCCGATGGCCATTACGGTGGTGCTGGCGCTGAGCGGCGCGATGCTGCTGGCGCTGACCTTCGTGCCGGCGGCGATTGCGTTGTTGCTCGGCGGCAAGGTGGCCGAGCACGAAAACCGTGCGATGCGCTGGGCGCGGGGCGTGTATGCGCCCTTGCTCGATCGCGCGCTGCGCCACGGCCGCTGGATCGGCATTGCGGCCCTTGCGACGGTGGCGTTATGCACCGTGCTGGCCACGCGCCTGGGCAGCGAGTTCATCCCCAACCTGGATGAGGGCGATATTGCGCTGCACGCCTTGCGCATTCCCGGCACCAGTCTGGAACAGGCCATCACCATGCAATCCACCCTGGAAAAACGCATCAAGCAGTTTCCGGAAGTGGCACATGTGTTCGGCAAGCTCGGCACCGCCGAGGTCGCCACCGATCTGATGCCGCCGTCGGTGGCCGATACGTTCCTGATCATGCATCCGCGCGACCGATGGCCGGATCCGCGCAAGCCCAAGGCACAACTGGTGGCCGAGATCGAGCAGGCGGTGAAGCAGTTGCCCGGCAACAACTACGAGTTCACCCAGCCGATCCAGATGCGCATGAACGAGCTGATTTCCGGCGTGCGTGCGGACGTGGCGATCAAGGTCTACGGCGATGACCTGGACACGCTGGTCAAGCTGGGGCAGCGCGTGCAGGAAGTCGCCAGCACGGTGCCGGGTGCGGCCGACGTGAGCCTGGAGCAGGCCACCGGCCTGCCGATGCTGGCGGTGGTGCCCGATCGCGTCGCACTGGCCGGGTACGGGCTCAATCCCGGCGTGGTGCAGGACACGGTGTCGGCGGCGGTGGGTGGGCAGGCGGCCGGGCAGTTGTTCGAAGGCGACCGCCGGTTCGACATCGTGGTGCGCCTGCCCGAAGGCCTGCGGCAGGACCCGACGGCGTTGGCCGATCTGCCGATCCCGCTGCGTGGCGATGGCGAGCGCGCCGATGTCGACGAGTCCAGCCGCGCGGCCGGCTGGCGCAGTGGCGAACCGACCACGGTGCCGCTGCGCGAGGTCGCAAAGGTACAAACCGTGCTCGGGCCCAACCAGATCAATCGCGAAGACGGCAAACGCCGCATCGTCATCACCGCCAACGTCCGCGACCGCGATCTGGTCAGCTTCGTGACGGAGGTGCAGCAGCGCGTGCGCGCGGAGGTCGCATTGCCCACCGGTTGCTGGATCGGTTACGGCGGCGCGTTCGAGCAACTGATCTCTGCCGGCCAGCGCCTGGCCTGGGTCGTACCAGGCACCTTGTTGCTGATCTTCGCGCTGCTGTACTGGTCGTTCGGTTCGTTGCGCGATGCGGTAGTGGTGTTCAGCGGCGTACCGTTGGCGCTGACCGGTGGCGTGGTGGCGCTGGCGCTGCGTGGCCTGGCGTTGTCGATCTCCGCGGGTGTCGGCTTCATCGCGTTGTCGGGCGTGGCGGTGCTCAACAGCCTGGTGATGATCGCCTTCGTGCGCAGCCTGCGGGCCGGGGGCATGTCGCTGGAGCAGGCCTTGCGCGAAGGCGCGCTGAGCCGCCTGCGCCCCGTGTTGATGACCGCGTTGGTGGCCGCACTGGGCTTTGTGCCGATGGCCTTCAATGTCGGCGCCGGGGCCGAGGTGCAGCGCCCACTGGCCAGGGTGGTGATCGGCGGCATCGTCTCATCGACCTTGCTGACCCTGCTGGTGCTGCCGGTGCTGTATCGCTGGCTGCACCGCGAGCGGGCGGGAAGTGCAGGCTAAGTGCTTGCGGTACATAGGAAAGCCGTGCATAATGCCCGGATCGCTCCGGATGGCGGCACCCAGCGCGATGGGGTTGCCGGCTTGTTCCAGCGTAAGTTCTTGATTCCCAACGTTGCGTGGCAGCTTGATGCTGTCGGGGCCGCCGCTCCCCAGGCTATGGGTGGCAATTCATTGATCGAGGTGCGTAATGTCCCGCGTATGCCAAGTGTCCGGCAAGCGTGTGCAGACGGGTAACAACGTCTCCCACGCAAACAACAGAACCCGTCGTCGCTTCCTGCCCAACCTGCACGAGCGCCGTTTCTGGGTCGCCAGCGAAAACCGCTGGGTGAAGCTCCGTGTCTCCGCGCATGCATTGCGCACCATCGACAAGAACGGGATCGATGCCGTTCTGAAAGAGCTGCGTGCGCGCGGCGAAAAGGTCTGAGGAGTAAGCAGTCATGGCAAAAGGCAAGCGTGACAAGATTCGTATGATTTCCTCGGCCGCTACCGGCCACTTCTACACCACGGACAAGAACAAGAAGAACACTCCGGGGAAGATGGAAATGATGAAGTACGACCCGGTCGTGCGTAAGCACGTGATGTACAAGGAAGGCAAGATCAAGTAATCCATCGATTCCCCGATCTGCATCCAGGCAAACACCCGCCGCAAGGCGGGTGTTTGCGTTTAGGGAGCGTTGCGGGGGGCGCAACAATGGTTTAAATCCGCACACGTCCTGGGCCACTCCACCTCGGCGGACCGTATCCCCTCTCCTATGGGAGAGGGGTAGGGGTAAGGGTACGGGGCGAAGCCACTCGCAGTGGTTGGAGTACCAGAGGCTTCGCACGTACCCTCATCCGCCCCTGCGGGGCACCTTCTCCCCCATAAAGGAGGACAATGTCCCGATGGGAGAAGGGAACACCGCTACAACCCACGCGCACGCAATTGCGCGTCCAGGCGCGGGTACACCCGCCGCGCATTGCCTTCGAACACCTTGCGCTTGTCGGCGTCGGAGATCGCCAGTGCATCGATGTAGCGCTTGGTGTCGTCGAAGTAGTGCCCGGTCTGCGGGTCGATGCCGCGCACCGCGCCGACCATCTCCGAGCCGAACAGGATGTTGTCGATGTCGATGACTTCGAACAACAGGTCGATGCCGGGCTGGTGATAGACGCAGGTGTCGAAGAACACATTGCGCATCACATGCGTGGCCAACGGCGGCTTGCCCAGCATGTCGGCCAGGCCGCGAAAGCGGCCCCAGTGGTACGGCACCGCGCCACCGCCGTGCGGGATGATGAAGCGCAACGCGGGAAAGTCGGTAAACAGCTCGCCCTCCAGGAACTGCATGAAAGCGGTGGTGTCGGCGTTGAGGTAGTGCGCGCCGGTGGCGTGGAAATTGGCATTGCAGCTGCCCGAGACATGCACCATCGCCGGCACATCCAGCTCGACCATTTTTTCGAAGAACGGGTACCAGGCGCGATCGGTCAATGGCAGGCCAGTCCAGTGGCCGCCGGACGGGTCGGGATTGAGGTTGCAGCCGACAAACCCGAGCTCGCTGACGCAGCGTTCCAGCTCGGCGATCGAGTGTGCGATCGACACGCCCGGCGATTGCGGCAACTGGCAGACGCCGATAAAGGTGTGCGGATACAACTGCACCACCCGCGTGATCAGATCGTTGCAGTGACGCGTCCACACCTGGCTCACGGCGTCATTGCCGATGTGATGGGCCATGGTGCTGGCGCGTGGCGAAAAGATGGTCATGTCGGCGCCGCGCTCGCGCAGCAGGCGCAATTGGTGCTGCTCCACACTTTCGCGCAGCTGGTCGTCGGAGATCTGCGGATACACCGGCGTTGCCAGCCTTGAGTCGTTGTAGTGCGCAATCTGCGCCTTACGAAACGCATCGTGCGCGGCAGGCGCGGTGGTGTAGTGGCCGTGGCAGTCGATGATCATGGCAAGGCCCGTCGCGATGCGGAGAGAGGTGATGCTGCGCAGTCAAACGCCGGCGCACAGGGCTGGGTGGCGACGCTCACGCAAACAACTCACCATCGAACAGTTTGCGTGCGGTCCTGATGACCGCGGCGCGCACCACCGCGCCGTGTGCGTCGCACGCGATAAGGCAGCTGCTGATGCCGCTGGGGTGCTCCACCTCCACCTGCTGGGCGCTGCCGCCGGGCAACTGCGCCAGGGCATGTGCGGGCGAGCCGGGCAGCAGGCAGGCGGTGGCGACGCTGACTGCGCCCAGTACGCCGATGGACGCGTGGCAGCGGTGCGGAATGAACGAGCGCACGCTGATCGCACCACCGTTGCGCGGTGCGGCCACCAGCATCATCTTCGGCACCGTCGCAGCGCTGACATTGCCCAGTTGCATCAAGGGGCCCGCCTGCAACCGAATGGATTCCAGCCGCGCCTTGAGCGAGTCGTCCGCATCCAGCGTAGAGCGGTCCTCATAGCCGCTGATTCCCATGTCGCTGGCGCGCAGCACCACGCAGGGCATGCCATTGTCGATCAGGGTGAGCAGCACGCCATCGAGCGTGTCCACCGCGCGCCCGGTGGGCAGCAACGCGCCACAGGAGGAGCCGGCGATGTCGGCAAAGGCCAGTGCGACCGGGGCGGCGGTACCCGGTACGCCATCGATGCGGGTGTCGCCGCTGTAGCGCACCTGGCCGCCAGGCGTGCGCACGCTGGCGGTGGCCAGCGTGCCGGTGTTGCGCATGAAGATGCGCACGTCGGTGATGCCATCGCGCGCCGGCAGCAGGCCGCGCTCCAGCGCGAAGGGGCCAACACCGGCCAGCATGTTGCCGCAGTTCTGCGCATCGCTGACCTGTGCCCGGTCCACGGCCACCTGCAGGAACAGGTACTCCACGTCGGCATCGGCGCGCGTCGAACGCGACACCACTGCCACCTTGGAGGTCAGCGGGTCGGCGCCGCCCATGCCGTCGATCTGGCGCAGGTCCGGCGAGCCATAGGCGCGCAGCAGGAAGGCATCGCGCGCGGCGGCATCGCCGGGCAGATCCTCGGCCAGGAAGAAGCCGCCCTTGGAGGTGCCGCCGCGCATCCACATCGCGCGGACGCGTTCAGACATAGCGCAGGCCCTTGGCCGCCAGCCGCGCGCGCATGGCGTAGATGTCCAGGCCCAGTTCGCCGCGTGCCAGCCGCTCGCGCTTGAGCACCTCGCGCGCCTCGCGCGCCTGCGCTTCGGCCAGCACCTCGATGGCGCTGGTACGCGGCACCACGCACACGCCGTCGTCGTCGGCCACCACCACATCGCCGGGCTGGACCAGCTGCCCGGCGCAGACCAGTGGCACGTTGACCGAACCCAGCGTCTCCTTGATGGTTCCCTGTGCGCAGATGGCGCGGCTCCAGGCCGGGAACTGCATGGCGGTGAGGTCGCGCACATCGCGCACGCCGGCATCGATGATCAGCCCGCGGCAGCCACGTGCCTGCGCCGAGGTGGCGAGCAGATCGCCGAAGTAGCCGTCGCAGCAGTCGCTGGTGGGCGCCACCACCAGCACGTCGCCGGGCTGCAGCTGTTCGATGGCTACGTGCATCATCCAGTTGTCGCCGGGCGGTACCGACACCGTGACCGCGGTGCCGGCCACGCGGCAGCCGGCATAGATCGGGCGCAGCCGGTGGTGCAACAGTCCCGTGCGGCCCTGCGCCTCGTGCACCGTGGCCACGCCAGCCTGCGCCAGCCCGTCGACGATGGCGATGGGGGTGCGCGCGACCTGGGTGACGACCTGGCTCATCCATCCATCCTCGTTAGTGGTGCGCCGAGTCTGCGCGGCGAGAGTCAACGTACTCAAGATTCATTTGAGGTATGCGTATTGGTTTTGCTTATAGTTAGAGCATGCCGCCGCTACCGGAACCGAACCTTCGCCATCTTCACGCCCTGGCCGTCGTGCAGCGGCTGGGCAGCATCAGCGCGGCCGCGCCGCAGGTAAACCTGTCGCAGCCGGCCCTCACCCAGGCGGTGGCGCGTCTGGAACAGCAGCTGGGCGTGCGCCTGTTCGACCGGCAGCCGGGCGGGATGCTGGCCACCGAGGCCACTGGCCTGGTGGTGCCGCGAATCGAGCGCGCGCTGGCGCATCTTGGCCGCGGCATCCGGGTGGCGCGGCGCGCGTTGCGGTTGCCGATGCGCCCGGGTCTGGAGCGGCGGGTGTCGCTGGGGCAGTTGCATTCGCTGGTGGCGGTGGATGCGGCGGGCAGCTATTCGCTGGCGGCGGTGCAGCTGGGCGTGTCGCAGCCGGCGGTCTACCGCGCGGTGCAGTCCCTGGCCGATGTGATCGAAGTGCCGCTGACGGTGCGCCGCGGCAAGGCGGTGCAGCCCACGCCGATGGCCGAACGGCTGCTGCGGCAGGTGCGGCTGGCGCTGGCCGAGGTGCGCGCTGCGCTCGATGAAGTGGCAGCTCTGCGCTCGCAGCATGCCGGACGGGTGGTGGTGGGGGTGATGCCGCTGGCCCGCGCGATCCTGCTGCCGCAGGTGCTGGCACGCTTTGCGCGCGCGCACCCGGCCGCCAGCATCAGCGTGGTCGAAGGGCCGTATGCGGAATTGCTGGCGCATCTGCGCGACGGCGGGCTGGACCTGCTGATCGGCGCGCTGCGCGAGCGCCTGCCGGTGCGCGATGTGCTGCAGGAACCGCTGTTCGACGACGAACCGGTGATCGTGGCGCGCAGCGCCCACCCGCTGGCCGGGCAGCCGCACGGATTCGCGCAGTTGCTCGACTACCCGTGGGTGATCGCCGCTGCCGGCACGCCGGTGCGCGAGCGCTGGGAGCGCATGTTCCGCAACCGCCAGCTGGAGCCGCCGCCGCTGCGCATCGAATGCGGGGCCGAGCTCACCGTGCGCGGGCTGTTGCTGGAAGGCGACTGGCTGACCCTGATGTCGCGCGACCAGTTCCTGTTCGAACGCCGCGCCGGGCTGCTGTGCGAGATCGGCCGTGCCGGGCCGCAGTTGCGCCGACAGATCGGCATCACCTTGCGCAGCGACTGGCATCCCACCCGCGCGCAGAGCGCGTTCGTGCAAACGCTGCGGCAGGTCTGCGCCGAGCGTGTGCAACCGGCCGATGCGTACGGCGGTCCGTTTCGCCACTGCATCGTGCCGGCTGCAGAAGCATCTTTGCCTTCACGCCCGGCCGGGTCAGAATCGGCTTCCTCATGAGCACGGAGCGCCGATGCTGCCCGATGTGGTGACAGGCACCTGGCTGCTGGCGCTGGACTGGGCGATCCGCCTGGCCGCGCTGCTGTGGATTCCCACCCGCACCACGCCCGGGGCGGCGCGCAGCTGGCTGTTGCTGATCGGGTTCGTGCCGGTGGTGGGCTTGCCGCTGTACCTGCTGTTCGGCCACCCGTGGCTGTCGCGCCTGCGCGTGGAGCGCCAGGCCACCGCCTCGCAGGTGATCCGCGAACAACAGCTGCCGTTGCATGCATTGCGCTGGCCGCCGCCGGCCGACACCAGCAGTGCCGAAGTGGTGCCGTTGATCGAGCGGCAGGGCGACTTCATGCCGACCCTGGGCAATGCAGTGGAACTGCTCGACGACTACGCACACTCGCTGCAGGCCTTGATCACGGCAATCGACGCGGCGGAAAAACGCGTGCACCTGCTGTACTACCTGATGTTCGACGATGCCGTGGGCGATGCGGTGGTGGCAGCGCTGGAGCGTGCGCAGGCGCGCGGCGTGCGCTGCCGGGTGCTGCTGGATGCGGTGGGCGCCAAGCGCGGCCTGCGCCGCTATCGCAAGCGTCTGCTGGCCGGCGGCATCGAGGTGCTTTCGGTATTGCCCGGTGGCCTGCGCTGGCGCCGCAGCGGGCGCATGGACCTTCGCAATCACCGCAAGATCGCGGTGATCGACAATCAGGTGGGCTTTGTCGGGTCGCAGAATCTGGCCGAGGCCGGCTTCATCGATGGGGTGCCCAACCGCGAACTGGTGGCGCGCGTGCGCGGGCCGGTGGTCAATCACCTGGAAGCGGTGTTCGCCAGCGACTGGTTCACCGAAACCGGGCAGCGCCTGGATGTGTGGCCGGACGCACCGGTGTGCGAGGCCAATATCGCGACCCAGTTGCTGCCCAGCGGGCCGGCGTATCCGTTCGAGAACGCGCGCGATGCGATCAATGCGGTGATCCATCTGGCGCGGCGCAAGGTAGTGCTGGTCACGCCGTACTTCGTGCCAGACGAAGCCTTGCTCAGCGCGTTGCGCATCGCCGCGGTCTCGGGCGTGGATGTGCAGCTGATCCTGTCGGAGAGCAATAACCAGCGGCTGGCAGCCTGGGCGCAGGAGGCCTACTTCGACGAGCTGCTGCGCTACGGGGTGAAAATTGCGCTGTACCGCCCGCATTTTTTGCATGCCAAGCACCTGAGCATGGACGAGGACATCGCGCTGGTGGGCTCGATCAACCTGGATATCCGCTCGTTCGCACTCAATGCCGAGATCGGCATGCTCTGCTACGACCGTGGCGTGGTGCAGCGGCTGCGCCAGATCGAACAGGACTATCTGGCCAATGCACGCCAACTGCAGCTGGAGCAATGGCGCCGCCGCCCGCCCTGGCGGCGCAGCCGCGAGGGCATCGCGCGGCTGGCCGATGCGTTGATGTAGTGACGGCGCTTCAATCCAGGCGCATGACCTGGAAGACGTTTCCCTCGGGGTCGTGGCCGTCGTACAACTGGTGGGCAGAACCGGCGTAGCGTTCGAGTTCGCCTACCTGCACGCCGGCGCGCCGCAGGTGTTGCCGATGCGCGGACAGGTCCGAGACGATGGCGAACACGAACTTGAGGGATGGAGCCGGTTGCCGGTGCAGGCGACGCCGGCAGCTGCCGATAGGCTTCGCCCGCCATGTGCAGTGCCAGCTCGATCTGTCCCGCTGCGAGCACAACCCATTGGCCGGCGATCTGCTCGATGACCGGAAGTGCAAGTGGGTCTGATAGAACGCCTCGAGCGCAGCGACATCGCGGGCATAGACGATGAGCCGGACCAGGGCGGTGGACATCTGTGAACCTTCCGTAGTGCCATTCGATACGGCGATCGTACGCCTGCGATCCGGTGCAGGCATGCAGCGGGTCGGCAAGGCCTGCCCCGAGCGCATCGGAGGCCGGTGCTGCCATCGCCTACAATGCGCGCATGACTGAACTGCGTGAACCGGGCGAAGCGCTGATCGCCATCGTCGGCGGTGGCGCCTGCGGGGTGCTGGTGGCGCTGCACCTGCTGCGGCAGGCACGCACGCCGGTGCGGATCGAGCTGATCGAACCGCATCCGGTGCTGGGCGAGGGCGTGGCGTATTCCACCGCGCGCGCCGAGCACCTGCTCAACGTGCCGGCGGCGCGCATGAGTGCGCTGGTCGATGCGCCGCAGGACTTCGTTGCCTATCTGCGCGCGCATGCGTGTTACCCGGAGCTGGACGATGCGCCGCTGGCGCAGCACTTCGTGGGGCGGCGGCATTACGCGCCTTACCTGCGTGAGCGCCTGCAGGCTGCAGTTGCCGCCAGCCCGGCCAGCCTGCACGTGCGCAGCGCACGCGTGCAGCGGCTGCAGCCCACGGCGCAGGGCGCGCAGTTACAGCTGGACGATGGGCACACGCTGCAAGCCGATGCCGTGGTGCTGGCGGTGGGCAATGCGTTGCGGCCGCTACCGGTGCGCGGCGCCACCGGCCTGTCGCCAACCCAGCGCATGGAGGCCTGGGACACCGAGGCAGTGGCTGCGCTGGCGCCGGAGGCGGCGGTGTGCATCGTCGGTTCCGGCCTGAGCATGGCCGACACCGTGGTGACACTGGCTGCGCAGGCGCATCGCGGCGCGGTGCATGTGGTCTCGCGGCACGGTCTGTTGCCGTTGCCGCACGCGCATGGCGGCAGCGCCGACTTCGATCCGCACCCGCTGCTGGCACTGTCGCTACGCGCGCGCCTGCGCCGCCTGCGCCAGCTCGCGCGGGACGCGCTGGCACAGGGGCGGCCGTGGCAAAGCGTGATGGAACGGATCCGCCCGTTGAGCCAGGCGCTGTGGCAGACGCTGTCGGTGGACGATCAGCGCCGCTTTCTGCGTCATGTGGTGCGCTACTGGGACGTACATCGCCATCGCATTGCCGCGCCGGTGCATGCGCAGCTGCAGGCGATGCAGGCGCGCGGGCAACTGCAGCTGCACCGTGCGCGGCTGGATGTGGCGTTCGAGGTGGGCGCCTGCGTGCGGGTCGGTGCCGGGGCCGCCAGTGCCGGGCACGCGCTGCAGCTGGATGTGCAGACGCTGATCAATGCCACCGGCGTGGAGATGCGCGTGCAGGCGATGTGCAACCCCTTGTTGCAGCAGTTGCTGGGCCAGGGCATTGCGGTGGCCGGACCGCATGGCATCGGAGTGGACACTGCTCCCGACGGCCGCCTGATCGATGCCGATGGCCATGCCAACCCACGCGTGCGGGTGATCGGCAGCCTGCGCGTCGGCTCGCTGTGGGAGAGCCTGGCGGTGCCGGAACTGCGCGAGCAGGCTGCGGCGATTGCGCGGGATGTGTGTTGTTCTCTTCTCCCTCCGGGAGAAGGTGCCCCGTAGGGGCGGATGAGGGGTGCCGTAAAGAGTCACCAGTCTCTGCACTGATAAACGCGTCGCCACGCGCCTGCAGAGGTGACGCGACGACTGCTTTGCCCCGTACCCTCACCCCAACCCCCGCTCCGCGCCCCTGCCCGCGCTAGCAGCGCGGGCGCTCCAAGGGACGCGCGCCAATGGCGCGCAAGCGGTAGCGTCTCGCCCCGACGGGAGAGGGGCTTTAGGATCGCCGCGGCCTTCTTCCCAAACCCTTCATCGCAATCTCCGCCGCAGCGACGCCACAACCGGTAAAATACGCCGGTGGATGTCTCTCATTTGCTCGATCATCTGAACCCCGCCCAGCGCGAGGCCGTTTCCGCGCCGCCGGGGCATTACCTCGTGCTGGCCGGCGCCGGCTCCGGCAAGACGCGCGTGCTGATCCATCGCATCGCCTGGCTCAACGAAGTCCAGGGCGTGCCCAACCACGGCATCTTCGCGGTGACCTTCACCAACAAGGCCGCCGGCGAAATGCGCCACCGCACCGATCTGCAGCTGCGCAACGGCAGCCGCGGGATGTGGATCGGCACCTTCCATGGGTTGGCCCATCGCCTGCTGCGTCTGCATTGGCAGGACGCGCGGCTGCCGGAAGGTTTCCAGGTCATGGACAGCGACGACCAGCTGCGGCTGGTCAAACGCGTGGTGCAGTCGCTGGAGCTGGACGAAGGCAAGTACCCGCCCAAGCAACTGAGCTGGTGGATCAACGAACAGAAGGACGAAGGCCGCCGTCCGCGACATATCCAGCCCGAGCCCAACGACGACTGGACCGAAGTGCGCCGGCAGGTGTACGCCGCCTACCAGGAACGCTGCGACCGCTCCGGCCTGCTGGATTTCGCCGAGTTGCTGTTGCGCGCGCATGAGTTGCTGCGCGATACGCCAGCTTTGCTGGCGCACTACCGCGCGCGCTTCCGCGAAATTCTGGTGGACGAGTTCCAGGACACCAATGCCATCCAGTACGCCTTCGTGCGCGTGCTGGCCGGCGAATCGGGCAATGTGTTCGTGGTGGGCGACGACGACCAGGCCATCTACGGCTGGCGCGGCGCCAAGGTCGAGAACGTGCAGCGCTTCTTGAAGGATTTCCCCGGCGCGCAGACCGTGCGGCTGGAGCAGAACTATCGTTCCAGCGCCAATATCCTGGGCGCGGCCAATGCGGTGATCGCGCACAACCCGGACCGGATCGGCAAGCAGCTGTGGACCGACTCGGGCGATGGCGACCCGATCGATCTGTATGCGGCCTATAATGAAGTGGACGAAGCGCGCTATGTGGTCGAGCGCGCGCGCCAGTGGGTGCGCGATGGCGGCAGCTATGGCGAAGTGGCGGTGCTCTACCGCAGTAATGCGCAGTCGCGCGCGTTGGAAGAGGCGCTGATCTCCGAGCAGTTGCCGTACCGCGTGTATGGCGGCATGCGCTTTTTCGAGCGCGCCGAAATCAAGGACGCGCTGGCCTACCTGCGCCTGCTCACCAACCGCAGCGACGACGCCGCGTTCGAACGCGCGGTCAATACGCCCACCCGTGGTATCGGCGACCGCACGCTGGACGAAGTGCGCCGGCTGGCGCGCGCCAATGCGCTGTCGTTGTGGGAAGCGGCGATGCTGGCCACGCAGGAAAACAGCCTGGCCGCGCGCGCGCGCAACGCCCTGGCCGGCTTCCTGAGCCTGGTCGGCCAGCTGCATGCCGAAACCGGGCAGATGGAACTGGCCGAACGCATCGATCACGTATTGATGCGCTCGGGCCTGCGCGATCACTGGGCGAAAGAGAGCCGTGGTGGGCTGGATTCGGAATCGCGCACCGAGAACCTGGACGAACTGGTCTCGGTGGCCTCACGCTTCACCCGGCCGGACGATGAAGACAGCCAGGGCATGACCGAGCTGGTCGCGTTCCTGGCCTATGCCTCGCTGGAAGCCGGCGAAGGCCAGGCGCAGGCCGGCGAGGAGGGCGTGCAGCTGATGACGCTGCATTCGGCCAAGGGCCTGGAGTTCCCGATCGTGTTCCTGGTCGGGCTGGAAGATGGCCTGTTCCCGAGTGCGCGCTCGCTGGAAGAAACCGGCCGGCTGGAAGAAGAGCGCCGCCTGGCCTACGTGGGCATCACCCGCGCTCGGCAGAAACTGGTGCTGTGCTACGCCGAATCGCGGCGCATCCACGGCCAGGACAACTACAACGTGCCCTCGCGCTTCCTGCGCGAGATCCCGCGCGATCTGCTCAACGAAGTGCGCCCGAAGGTGCAGGTCTCGCGCACTGCATCGCTGGGCGCGGCACGTGGTGGCCCGGTGCACGGCATCGTGGAGACGGCGCCGATCAAGCTTGGCGCCAATGTCGAGCACCCAAAATTTGGAGGCGGCGTGGTCGTGGACTACGAAGGTGCCGGCGCGCATGCGCGGGTGCAGGTGCAGTTCGACGAAGTCGGTGCCAAGTGGCTGGTGATGGCCTATGCGAACCTGACGGTGGTGTAGTAGGCGGGCGGCTTCCAGTGGTGTGGTGCTGTCTTGAACGATGGCAATTGGTTGCGCTGGAACAGCCGCAGCGGTCCTCGCACTGGAGCGGGTAACGGTCCCATGGTGACGTGCTGCCAGCCGGCCGCTGAGAGCTCATGCCCTCCTCGTGCCCTCACCCCATCCCCTCTCCCGCAGGCGGGAGAGGGGATGGGGTGTGCGCCGGCGTGAGTTCCCATGCCGTTGAGACATCCGGGCTGGCAAACGCCCCGCTTGGCTCCCTTCCCCCGCCTGCGGGGGAAGGTGGCTGGCGGGCGGATGGGGGTAGTCGATCAGCTCATCCAGCACCTTTCGGCCATCGCCCGCGTTGCGGGGCACGAAGGCCGCCCGCGCGTGCTTGTGCCTCGATGACACCACTGCGACGCGACTGCAAGACCTGGACATTGGCTGTTGGTGGCATGCCAACCTGCCCAGACCCATTGGTGCATCGCTCGATGCATTCGCCGCTGCATCCGTGACACCCTGCAAGCAGACTTCACTACACGTAGGACGGGGAGCCATGCGGACGGAAAAGCAGAAGATGCTGGCAGGCGAACTGTACAGCGCCACCGACACGCAGCTGCAGGCCGATCAAGCCGCCGCGACCGAATGGATGCTGCGCTACAACGCGGCTGTGCTGCAAACGGCAGCACAGCGACATGCATTGTTGCAGGAGCGCCTGGCGGAGGTGGGCGACGGTGCGGTGATTCGTGCGCCGTTCCATTGCGATTATGGTTACAACATCCACCTGGCTGCCGGGGTGTTCCTCAACTTCAACTGCGTGATCCTGGATGTCTGCGAGGTGAGCATTGGCGACGGCACGCAGATCGGCCCCGGCGTGCAGATCTACGCTGCCGATCACCCGCGCGATGCCGCCGGGCGCGCCAGCGGCCTGGAATTCGGGCGGCCGATCCGCATCGGGCGCAATGTGTGGATCGGCGGCGGGGCGATCATCCTGCCGGGCGTGACCATCGGCGACGATGCGTTGATCGGCGCCGGTGCGGTTGTCACCCGCGATGTACCGGCAGGGGCGACCGCAGTCGGCAATCCGGCACGCCTGCGCGAGATGCGCCCGGACCCGGATGCGGTTGCCACCGATTGAGCGCCACGCGTTGCGAGTCGCGGTCTTCGTCGTCGGTCGCAGATGCGCTGCGCGGCGTGCATCATGGAAACAGTGACAGCGGGGAATGCGCTGGCAGCATCAACAACACCAACAGCCGCAGCGCAACTGCAACCTCTCCAGCATCCAGCCAGCACCAGCAACACAATCAAATCGGCAACATCGGCACCTTCACACCACCGCGCTCCCAACACAGCCAGCAACATCGCCGCACTGATCCGCATCAAGGCCCACTCCACCCGCACATGCCACCGTGCGTTCAAGTCCACCGGCGGCAATGCCATCCTTGCAGGAGGTCACCATGTACAAACGTATTCTCATCGCCATCGATGCATCCGAGCTGTCGCATCGAGGCCTGTTTCAAGGCCTGGAACTGGCCAAGGCCACCGGCGCCAAGGTCGATATCGTCACCGTGTCCGAGCCGTGGGCGATGGGCATGTACGATACGATGGGCTGGAGCGTCGGCTACGAGGCCAGCCCGGAATACCGCACCGAGCGCGAAGCGGCCGCTGAGAAAATCCTGCGCCCGGCGCTGGAACTGGCGGCAGCCGCCAACATCAAGGCGACCTCGCGACACGTGCTGGACCGTTTCGCGGCCGAAGGCATCGTGCAGACCGCCGAGGAATGCAAAAGCGACCTGATCATCATGACCTCGCATGGCCGCCGCGGCATGCGCCGCATGCTGCTCGGCAGCCAGACGGTGGAAGTGCTCACCCATAGCTCAATCCCGGTGCTGGTGATCCGCTGACACAGTGATCCTGCGGTGCCGCCGCGCGCGTCGCTTCGACGCGACCCACGCAGTCACCCAGGATCGCTCATCACCGGTGCGCACCCGGCGCGCGGTGGGATCTGCCGGCGTGGGCCATCGCATGTGCAGGCGCGCTTCAACGGAGCACACCCCGGCCGGCGCTCAGGCGTCCATCGGCTCCAGCTGCACCGCCGTGCTCTGCGCCGACCGTGCCAGGCGGCGCAGCGCTTCGGTATGTACCAGCGGCGCGCTATAGGTGCCCGGTACGCCACTGCGTAAAACGCTGGGCGCTGATTGCGGCACGTCCTGGCTCAGCTCGCGCATGAAACGCCACATCGGCATGTAATGGCCACGACGCGGTGTCGGTGCGTGCGGCTTGGCGCGGCACTGGCGGCGCCACTGCATCGGCGGCATGCCGAAACGCTGCTGGAAGGCGCGCTGGAACTGCCGCTCGGAGGCAAAGCCCATTTCATACAGCAGCCAGGTCAGGCTGCAGTCCGGGTAGGCCTGCAGATAGCGGTGCGCGGTGCACAGCCGCTGCTCGCGGATGTAGCTGGCCACGCCGCCACGCGACTGGAACAGCCGGTACAACGAGGCACGCGAGAGTGCGAATGCCTGTTGCAATGAGTCGGTGCCAAGCTCGGCCTCGCCAATGTGCTGCTCGATATAGGCCAGCAGATCGATCATCAACGGCGTCTGCGCGTCCACGGTCGCGCACGCCTGCGGAACGATGGCGCTGTAGTAACTGATGCTCATGCGGTGCTGCCTGCGGCCCACTCCCCGGGGCCTGTCCCTGGATCAACCGAAAAAAGCAGCGGCAACCCATCACGTGCCTTTCACGAGGTCGGCGATGCATCACGCATCGGAGCGATTGAGACGATTTGTCGGGTGGGCATTGAGTGCCATTCCTAGACTCGCCGCAGCGCTGAGAAAGCGTCATCGCGGGGCCTGCCGCTTCGGTCCGCGTGATGCGCGGCAGTTGCGGGATGGCCCGCAGCACCGGCGTCGCACGCAGGCTGCAGGCCATCCGCCGGGCCGGCGACATCCAAGCCACACGGTAGCCCCCGTGCCGAGCACGGGGGCGCAACGGGCAAGCTCAATCGGAGATCAGGCATGGCCAGCAGTCAGAAGTTCATCGCCCGTAACAGGGCGCCACGCGTGCAGATCGAATACGACGTGGAAGTCTACGGCGCGCAGAAGAAGGTGCAGATTCCGTTCGTGATGGGCGTGATGTCGGACCTGTCCGGCGCCAATGCCGGCGAGCTGCCGTCGCTGGACGAGCGCAAGGCGTTGGAGATCGATGTCGACAACTTCGACAGCCGGCTGCAGTCGATGCGCCCGCGTGCGCAATTCAAGGTGCCCAACACGCTCACCGGTGAAGGCGAGCTGGCGGTAGACATCACCTTCGAGAGCATGGACGACTTCTCGCCGGCCGCCATCGCGCGCAAGGTCGCGCCGTTGGCCAAGTTGCTGGAAGCGCGCACGCAACTGGCCAACCTGGACACCTATATGGATGGCAAGGCTGGCGCCGAGCAACTGATCGCCGACGCGATCCGTGACCCGGCCTTGCTGCAGTCGCTGGTGTCGGCGGCCAAGCCCGCTTCCGAGCCGGAAGGAGCCTGAGGCCATGTCCGCAACCGAAGCCGCACTGGCCAGCAGCAGCGCCGAAACGGCCGAGCAAGGCGATTTTGCCGCCCTGCTCACTCGCGAGTTCCGCCCCAAGAGCGAGCGCGCCAAGGAAGAAGTGGAAGCAGCGGTCCGCACGCTGGCCGAGCAGGTGCTCGCGCGCAGCGACGTGGTCGGCGAAGACGTCTCGCAGACCATCAAGGCCTACATCGCCGAGATCGACCGCACGCTCACCGAACAGCTCAACCAGATCCTGCATCACGCCGATCTGCAGCAGCTGGAAGGCGCCTGGCGCGGCCTGCATTACCTGGTCAATAACACCGAGACCGACCAGCAGCTCAAGATCCGCGTGCTGAACATCAGCAAGAAGGAACTGGGCAAGGTACTCAAGCGCTACAAGGGCACCGCCTGGGATCAGAGCCCGATCTTCAAGAAGGTCTACGAGCAGGAATACGGCCAGCTCGGTGGCGAACCGTATGGCTGCCTGGTCGGCGACTATTACTTCGACCAGAGCCCGCCGGATGTGGAGCTGCTCAATGGCATCGCGCAGGTGGCGGCCGCCGCGCATGCGCCCTTCATTGCCGCCGCCGCGCCCAAGCTGATGGGCATGGACAACTGGAACGAGCTGTCCAACCCGCGCGATCTGGCCAAGATCTTCTCCACGCCCGATTACGCGGCATGGCGCTCGCTGCGCGAATCGGAAGACTCCAAGTACATCGGCCTGGCGATGCCACGCACGCTCTCACGTCTGCCCTACGGCGCAGCCACCAGCCCGGTGGAAGAATTCGATTTCGAAGAAGAAACCACCGGCGCTGACTCGTCCAAGTACACCTGGCAGAACGCCGCCTACGCGATGGCGGTGAACATCAATCGCTCGTTCAAGCAGTACGGATGGTGCTCGCGCATTCGCGGCATTGAATCCGGCGGTGCGGTTGAAGGCCTGCCTGCGCATACCTTCCCCACCGACGACGGTGGCGTGGACATGAAGTGCCCTACCGAAGTGGCGATCACCGACCGCCGCTCGGCCGAGCTGGACAAGATGGGCCTGATGCCGTTGGTACATCGCAAGAACTCGGACATGGCCGCCTTCATCAGCGCGCAGTCCTTGAACAAGCCCGACGAATACGACGACCCGGATGCCACCGCCAACGCAGCGTTGGGTGCACGCCTGCCGTACATGTTCGCGTGCTGCCGGTTTGCGCATTACCTCAAGTGCATCGTGCGCGACAAGATCGGCAGCTTCAGTAGTCGCGAGCAAATGCAGAGTTGGCTAGGCAAATGGATCTTGAACTACGTGGACGGCGATCCAGCCAATTCAAGCGAGGAATACAAGGCCAGCCACCCGTTGGCTGCGGCCGAAGTGGTGGTGGATGAAGTGGAGGGAGCTCCGGGCTACTACACCTCCAAGTTCTTCCTGAAGCCGCATTACCAACTGGAAGGCTTGACCGTCTCTCTGCGGTTGGTTTCCCGGTTGCCATCTCAGGCCAAGGCCTGATTCCTGACACGATCCGTTAATTCTGCCCGGATCGTCCGACTTAATCCGTTCTTGTTGAGGAGTAATTCCATGGCGTTCGATATGCATATCAAGTTTAAGGGTGGTGGCGTGGCTATCGAAGGTAGCTCTGGCCACGCCAAGCACAAGGGTGAAATTCCCGTTCTCGCTTGGTCTTGGGGTGCTAGGGAAACTCTGAACAACTCCCCCTGATCCTGCGACAATCGCACAGAGGCACCAGGACGATGACGATGCAACTAACCTTCGGCGACGCGGAGTACAACAGCAAGCGCAAGCGGACGCGGCGTGAGGTGTTCTTGGCCGAGATGGACCAGGTCGTGCCGTGGAAGGGCCNCAATACCCCGAAAACATGCCGAAAACGGCAAAAAACCGGGGGGTTGAGCGCCCTCAGCGCGGCGGATGTGGCGTGTTTCGTTTTCCGGCTGCGTTGATCAGACCATCCCTAGCAATTCTGGCGATCTCCACAGCGTTGGCGGAACATCCGGTGGTGGCAAGGCACATGTGCAGGATATTTCGCTCACGAAATACGTGGACAAGAGTTCGAATGCGTTGCTGCAGGCCGCCTGTACCGGTGCGCGTCTGGAGGAAGCATGGCTTTACGTCACGAACGCCACTGGTGAGCAGACCGATTATGTGACGTTGCATTTATCCAATGGCGTGCTTGTTACCTCCGTATCGACAGGTGGATCAGGTGGTGAGGATTGGTTGACCGAGAACATCACCCTGCACTTTGGCAAGTTCCAATACAGCTTCCAGCCGCAAAAGCCTGACGGCTCCGCCGACGGCGCTCCCAAGCCGTTTGTTTACGACATGCAGCAGGTTGCCAAGGGTGGCTAACTGATGCACCACACAGCGAGCACGCCTGCAGCTTAGCCGTGCGCTGCTGTGTACGTGTTCTTGCGGTGCCGTGAACCGGCACCGCCCCCTTCTTCGATGAGGACACGCGCGATGGATGCCACCGCACACAGCCTGCTCGCCCGTGGCGAGCCGGCGCAGGCATTGCAGCAGCTGGTACAGCAGGTCCGCCGGCAACCGGCCGATGCCATGCAGCGCGTGTTCCTGTTCCAGCTGCTGGCGGTGCTGGGCCAATGGTCGCGCGCGGCAGATCAGTTGCGTGCCTGCGCTGAGCTGGACAGTGCCACCCAACCGCTGGTGCTCACCTACTTGAGCGTGCTGCAGGGCGAGCAGACGCGCGCACAGGTCTTCGCCGGCACCCAACTGCCGCACGTGATCGGCGAGCCGGTCGAGTGGTTGGCGCTGCATCTGCAGGCGCTGCGTCTGTCTGCGCAAGGCCATGGCGAGCAGGCCAATGCGCTGCGTGCGCAGGCCTTCGCGCTGGCTCCGGCCAGCGCAGGCGTGCTCGATGGCGAGCGTTTCGAATGGTTGGCGGATGCCGATGCGCGTTTCGGGCCGTGTATCGAACTCATGCTCGACAGCGGCTACGCCTGGGCACCGTTGCAGCAGATCCAGCAGCTGCGCTTCCAAGCGCCGGTGGACCTGCGCGATACCGTGTGGGCGCCGGTGAGCGTGCTGTGGCGCAACGGCGGGCAGGCGTTTGCGTACATGCCGGTGCGTTACCCGGGCAGCGAGCACCTGGATGCCGGCGAGCTGCAACTGGCACGCCGCACCGAATGGACGCAAGGCGCGCAAGGCGAGATCGGCCTGGGCCAGCGCATGTGGAGTACCGAATCGCGTGAGCTGGCGTTGCTGGACGTGCGCCACCTGCAGTTGGACCTGGGCTGAGCCACCATGGCCGAGCTCACCACCACCGAACGCCTGCAGCCTTCGCTGCTGGACCGGCTCACCGACACCGTGCCCAGTCAGCGCGAAGAGAGCCGCGAGCAACGCGTGATCTCGGCCACGCGCCTGCGCGAATGCGTGATCCGCGATCTGTCGTGGTTGTTGAATGCGGTGAACCTGGACACCAGCCGTCCGCTGGGCGCGTATCCGCAGGTGCAGTGTTCGGTGCTGAACTTCGGCATCCCCGACCTGGCCGGCGTGGCCGTCACCGGCATCGATGCGATGGCGCTGCAGCAGCGCATTCGCGAGGCCATCCTGGCCTTCGAACCACGGCTGATTCCCGACACATTGCGGGTGAGCGTGCATGCCGATGCCACGCACATGGACCGGCGCTCGCTGCTGTTCACCATCGAATCGGAGATGTGGGCGCAGCCGCTGCCGTTGAACCTGTATCTGAAGACCGCGCTGGATCTGGAAACCGGCCGGCTCGACGTCGTCCAAGGACATGGCTGACATGGACCCGCGCCTGCTCCCGTACTACAGCCGTGAATTACAGCACGTGCGCGACATGGGCGCCGAGTTTGCGCGCGAGTATCCCAAGATCGCCGGGCGGCTGGGGCTGGACGCGTTCGAATGCGCCGACCCGTACGTAGAGCGCCTGCTCGAAGGCTTCGCCTTCCTGGCCGCGCGCGTCCAGCTCAAGCTGGACGCGCAGTACCCGGTATTCACCCAGCACTTGCTGGAAATGGTCTACCCACATTACCTGGCGCCGCTGCCGTCGATGGCGGTGGTGCAGCTGCAGCCGGACTTGAAAGACAGTGGCCTGGCCGCCGGGGTGACGGTGCCGCGCCACAGCGCCTTGCGCAGCCTGATCGGCGCGGGCGACCGTACCGCCTGCGAGTTCCGTACGGCGCATGCAGTGACGCTGTGGCCGCTGCAAGTGGCCGAGGCCAAGTACCTGGACTCCCCGGCCGCGCTGGCAGCCGCCGGTATCGGCTTGCCGGCAGGGCGCACCGTGCGTGCAGGCATCCGCTTGCGCCTGGAGCTGGTGGGGGGCGCACAGGTGCAGGCGCTGGCGCTCGATCGCCTGCCGATCTTCCTCGCCGGTGCCGACGGCCTGCCCAAGCGGCTGTACGAACAACTGCATGCCGACACCAGCGCGGTGGTGGTGCGTGGCAACGCTTCCGGCGGAGGCAGCGTGGAGACCACGCTGGCCGCGCACACGCTGCGGATGTGCGGCTTCGATGACGCCGATGCGCTGATTCCCTACGATGGCCGTTCGTTCAGTGGCTATCGGCTGCTGCAGGAATACTTCGCCTGCCCAGAGCGCCTCCTGTTCGCCGAGTTCACCGGACTGCGCCCCGCGCTGCGCCGCCTACACGGCAGCAGTGTCGAGCTGGTAGTGCTGCTGGAGCGCAGCGTGCCCAGCCTGGCGGTAACGCTGAGCGCCGAACACATCAAGTTGTTCTGCACGCCGGCGATCAACCTGTTTCCGCGCCGCGCCGACCGCATCCATCTGCAGCCCGGTGCGCACGAGTACCACGTGCTGGCCGACCGCACCCGGCCGATGGATTTCGAGATTCATCACCTGGGCGAGGTGGAAGGCTTCGGCGACCGCCAGGAGCCGGAGCAGCGCTTTACCCCGTTCTACGGCGGCGACGCACGCAGCTGGCACGCGCGGCATGGCGCGTTCTACACCGTGCGCCGCGAACCGCGCGTGTTGTCGGCCCGGCAACGCCGCGATGGGGCGCGTTCCAGTTACGTGGGCAGCGAGGTGTTCGTCAGCCTGGTCGACGCCAATGACCAGACGCAGGCCAGCAGCCTGCGCCAACTTGGCTTGCAACTGTGGTGCAGCAACCGCGATCTGCCGTTGCATATGCCGGTGGGCAAGGGCGCAACCGACTTCACCATGGACAGCGGCTTACCGGTGCGCAGCGTGCGTTGCGTGGCCGGACCGACCAAGCCGCGTCCGGCGTTGTCCGATGGGCAGACCGCGTGGCGCCTGCTCAGCCAATTGCAGCTTAATTACCTGTCGCTGTTCGAAGATGGCCCCAATGGCGCGGCGGCGCTGCGCGAGATCCTCACGCTGTACTGCGACCCGTTCGATGCGTCCGCGCAGCGGCAGATCGAAGGCGTCAAACAGGTGACCGGTACGCCGATCGTGCGGCGCATTCCGGTACCCGGCCCGATCACCTTCGGCCGCGGCCTGGAGATCACGCTCACCTGCGAGGACGCGGCGTTCGAAGGTACCGGTGCATTTCTGCTGGCCTCGGTCCTGCGGCACTTCTTTGCGCGCTATGTCTCGGTGAACTCCTTCACCGAAACGGTCCTGCGCACCACCGAACGCAACGAGGTGGCCCGATGGCCAGCCCAGCCCGGCACGCGCCCGCGCCTGTGAGCGCGGCGGCTGCGGCGCTGGCCCAGGCGCTGCAGACCCGGCCACAGGATTTCAGCCCGTTCGCGGCCTTGCGCGCGATCGAGCGCTGCCATCCGCAGCATCCACGCCTCGGTGAATCCGCCCGCGCCGTGGACGATGCGGTGCGCCTGCGCCATACGCCGTCGCTGGCGTTCGCACCGCATGCACTGGACCGCTATACGCCAGCAAACGACGAGCAGCCCGCTGCGTTGTATGGAGTGTTTCTGGGCCTGTTCGGTCCCAATGCGCCATTGCCCTTGCATTTGACCGAGTACGCCATCGAGCGTGCGCAGCAAGCCAAGGACGGCACCTTTGCCGCGTTTGCCGATGTGTTCCATCACCGCATGCTCAGCCTGTTCTACCGCGCGTGGGCACAGGCGCAGCCCACCGTGCAGGCCGAGCGCGCAGCCTGCGATCAGTTCCGCGGCTGGCTGGATGCGCTGGTCGGCATCGCCAGCCCGCACCTGCGCGAGCGCGATGCATTGCCGGACGATGCGCGTCGGTACTACGCCGGTCGTCTGGGCGCATCCACGCGCACGCCCGAGGGCCTGCGCGCGCTGCTGCAGCAGTTGTTCGAGTGGCCGGTGCAGGTGCAGGAATTCATTGCCGAATGGATGCGGCTACCTGCCGACGCGCAGTTGAAGCTGGGCCTGGGCCCGCGCAACGCGCAGCTCGGCGTGGACAGCGTGGTCGGTGCACAGGTTCGCGGTGCGCAACAGCGCGTGCGTATCCGGCTGGGGCCATTGCCACGCATCGCGTTTCAACGCTTCCTGCCGGGCGGCCAAGCGCTGCGCCAGCTGACCGCCGCGGTGCGCAGCTATCTGGGCGACGAGTTCGGCTGGGAACTGCAGCTAGTGCTCAAGGCCGACCAGGTGCCCACCCCGCAGCTGGCGCGCAACAGCCGGCTGGGCCTGGATACCTGGATCGGCCGCCGCGCCTGGAGCATCGCCGACGCCGACGAGGTGCTGCTGCGCCCATCGGGCTGACGCGCACCGCTCTCCCTTTCGCTCACACGCAACGTACCGACTTCGAAGGACGCATCATGGCCGAGATCTCCCGCAGTGCCCTGTTCGGCAAGCTCAACCCGCTGGCGTATCGCGGCATCGAAAGCGCCACCGTGTTCTGCAAGCTGCGCGGCAACCCGTACGTGGAGCTGGTGCACTGGCTGCATCAGTTGCTGCAGCTGCAGGACTCGGACCTGCACCGCATCATCAAACACTTCCAGCTCAATCCCTCCACGCTGGCACGCGATGTCACCGCCGCACTGGATGGCCTGCCGCGTGGCTCTACCGCCGTCACCGATCTGTCGGCCAACGTCGAAGAAGCGGTGGAGCGCGGCTGGGTGTATGCCTCGCTCAGTTTTGGGCAGGCGCAGGTGCGCACCGGCTATCTGGTGGTCGGCATTCTGAGTGTGCGTGGTCTACGCAATGCATTGCTGGCGATTTCCAAGGAATTCGAAAAGCTAAAGCCTGCTGCGCTCAATGAGCACTTTGCGCAGATCGTGGCCGGTTCGCCGGAAGATGGCTTGTTGCCCAGCGATGGTTTCTCGCTCGGTCAAAGTGCTGCGCCTGGGGAGGCCAGCGGCGCCATTGCGCCCGCCGCACTCGGTAAGCAGGAGGCACTGAAGAAATTCACCACCGACCTCACCGCACAAGCGCGCGAGGGCAGGCTCGACCCCATCATCGGCCGCGATGACGAGATCCGCCAGGTGGTCGACATCCTGATGCGCCGCCGCCAGAACAACCCGATCCTGGTCGGCGAGGCCGGCGTCGGCAAGACCGCGGTGGTGGAAGGCTTCGCGCAGCGCATCGCCCGCGGCGATGTGCCACCCGCATTGAAGGACGTGCAGCTGCGCACGCTGGATGTGGGCCTGCTGCAGGCCGACGCCAGCATGAAGGGCGAGTTCGAACAGCGCCTGCGCGCAGTCATCGATGAAGTGCAGGCCAGCCCCAAGCCGATCATCTTGTTTGTGGATGAAACCCACACCCTGGTCGGCGCCGGTGGCGCGGCCGGCACCGGCGATGCCGCCAACCTGCTCAAGCCGGCACTGGCACGCGGCACGCTGCGCACCGTGGGTGCGACCACGTTTGCCGAGTACAAGAAGTACATCGAGAAAGATCCCGCGCTGACCCGCCGTTTCCAGGCCGTGCAGGTAGATGAGCCGGACGAGGCCAAGGCGGTGCGCATGATGCGCGGCGTCGCCTCGACGATGGAGCAGCACCACAGTGTGCAGATCCTGGACGAGGCGCTGGAAGCGGCAGTCAAGCTCAGCCACCGCTATATCCCCGCGCGCCAGCTGCCGGATAAATCGGTGAGCCTGCTCGACACCGCCTGCGCGCGCGTAGCGGTCAGCCTGCACGCCACCCCGGCCGAAGTGGACGACAGCCGCCGCCGGATCGAAGCGCTGGACACCGAACGCGCCATCATCGAACGCGAGCGGGCGATTGGCATCGTGGTGGAGGAGCGTGCTGCTGCGTGTGCCGGCTTGCTGGAAAGCGAGCACGGCCGCTTGCGTGATCTGGAGCAGCGCTGGGTTGGCGAGAAAGCATTGGTCGATGAACTGTTGTCGCTGCGCGCGCAACTGCGTAGCGGTAATGCACCGGTGGAAGGCACTGGCAGTGCGTTGGAAGCAGAGGCCGATGCCGACGCCGCACAGGCGGCGTCTGGCGACACCGCCGTGCTCGACGCACCGGTGCGGGTGGATCGCGACACGCTGCTGGCACGCCTGCAACTGGTGCAGGCCGAACTGGGCGCCCTCCAGGGCGAATCGCCCCTGATCCTGCCCACGGTCGACTATCAGGCGGTGGCCGCCGTGGTCGCCGACTGGACCGGCATCCCGGTCGGGCGCATGGCGCGCAACGAGATCGACACCGTCCTGCGCCTGCCCGAACTGCTGGCCAAGCGCGTGATCGGCCAGGACCACGCCATGGAGATGATTGCCAAGCGCATCCAGACCAGCCGCGCCGGCCTGGACAACCCGGACAAACCGATCGGCGTGTTCCTGCTCGCCGGCACTTCCGGCGTCGGCAAGACCGAAACCGCGCTCGCCCTGGCCGAAACTTTGTACGGCGGCGAGCAAAATCTGACCTGATTAGCCCTGACCATCAGCCGCCTGTCGCAGGATCTGCGCCGCGCTGGGTGGATGCTGCTGTCACCTGAAGCCAACGAGGTGGCGTGATGAG
>NZ_CM002139.1:22600-26803 GCF_000454545.1 Xanthomonas cassavae CFBP 4642 | reverse complement strand
CCTGATTAGCCCTGACCATCAGCCGCCTGTCGCAGGATCTGCGCCGCGCTGGGTGGATGCTGCTGTCACCTGAAGCCAACGAGGTGGCGTGATGAGTATCAATGCCGTGCAGTTCCAAGCGGGATTGTCGATGCCTGAGTTCTTCGCGTCCTACGGCACCGAAGCCAAGTGCTATCGCGCGCTTTACAAGTGGCGCTGGCCGCAAGGCTTTCGTTGCCCTGTTTGTGCCGGACGCGTGCGCTCGCGTTTCAAGCGGGGTGCTGCGATCTACTACCAATGCAGCGCGTGCCGGCATCAGACCAGCCTGATTGCAGGCACGATGTTCGAAGGCACCAAGCTGCCGCTGCGCACCTGGATGCTGGCGTTGCACCTGCTGACCTCGACCAAAACCAACATGGCCGCGCTGGAGTTGATGCGGCATCTGGGCGTCAACTACAAGACGGCCTGGCGGATGAAACACAAGATCATGCAGGTTATGGCCGAGCGCGAATCCATGCGGAAACTGGCGGGTTTCGTGCAGATCGACGATGCCTATCTCGGCGGCGAGCGTAACGGTGGCAAGGCCGGACGCGGATCGGAGAACAAACAAGCGTTCCTGATTGCGGTGCAGACCGATGCCACCTTCACCGCGCCGCGCTTTGTGGTGATCGAGCCGGTGCGCAGCTTCGACAACACCTCGCTGCAGGACTGGATTGCCCGTCGCTTGGCGCCCGAATGCGAGGTCTACACCGATGGGCTGGCCTGCTTCCGCCGGCTAGAAGACGCCGGCCACGCGCACACCACGCTGGACACTGGCGGTGGTCGTGCCGCGACCGAAACGGCCGGTGCACGTTGGCTCAACGTGGTGCTGGGCAATCTCAAACGCGCCATCAGTGGCGTGTATCACGCCATCGCGCAAGGCAAATACGCAAGGCGTTACCTGGGAGAAGCGGCCTATCGTTTTAATCGTCGATTCCGCTTGCGCGAGATGCTGCCACGACTTGCCACGGCCATGATGCAATCCACACCATGCCCAGAGCCGGTTTTNCTGCCACGACTTGCCACGGCCATGATGCAATCCACACCATGCCCAGAGCCGGTTTTACGTGCAGCGAGCAATTTTCATGGCTGAGAGTCGGGGCTAATCAGGAAATCTGATCACCATCAACATGAGCGAATACCAGGAGGCGCACACCGTCTCCTCTCTCAAGGGTGCACCGCCAGGCTATGTCGGCTATGGCGAAGGCGGCGTGCTGACCGAAGCGGTGCGCCGCAAGCCGTACTCGGTGGTGCTGCTGGACGAAGTGGAAAAGGCCCACCCCGACGTCCACGAACTGTTCTTCCAGGTCTTCGACAAGGGCTGGATGGAAGACGGCGAAGGCCGCCGCATCGACTTCCGCAACACCCTGATCATTCTCACCAGCAACGCCGGCACCGACCTGATCGCCAGTCTGTGCAAGGACCCGGAACTGATGCCGGATCCCGAAGGTATGGCCAAGGCCATTCGCGAGCCTTTGTTGAAAGTGTTTCCGCCGGCATTACTCGGGCGCTTGGTGGCGATTCCGTATTACCCGCTGAGCAACGACATGCTCGGGAAGATCGTGCGGTTGCAGTTGAACCGCATCAAGAAGCGCATCGAGCAGCGCTACAAAATTCCGTTTGAGTACGACGACTCAGTTGTTGAGCTGGTGGTGAGCCGTTGCACCGAGAGCGAATCGGGCGGGCGGATGATCGATGCGATTTTGACTAATTCGATGTTGCCGGAGATTTCGCGGGACTTTCTCAATCGTCTTATTGCGGGCACCCCTGTGAATACGGCAACGGTCGCTGCCGGACACGCCGAGTTCGTCTACAACTTCGATTGAGTATGCAATCGACGACTTCCTCAGTGCATTCCTTCGAGCAAAGAAAATGACAGATACGTTCATTACCGCGAACGGCGTAAAGCCGACTGGCACCTACGAGGCGATCATAGGTCAGAAGATAGTGTTTGAAATAAAGTCCACCGAGGGGACTGTGTCCAATGTGCGATGGAACCTATCGGGTGCTGAAGGATGTGGAAATTTTGAGATGAGTAAAAAGTCCTCCACCAGGATTCTGCCGCTCCAGGGAACCGGTCCGGTCAGTATCTGGTGCGCCTGTTGCCCAGGAAAAGCGTTGGTCTCGGCAAAGGTAAACTTTGAAGGAAGATCTGTTTCGATTCAGTTGAAAGTGCGTATCCATGCACCAAAGGTCTGGGAATTCTCATCGGAGACCGATGCGATTCACACCGGCCTGATCCCTAGCGAAATGCGGGCGGGAGGAGCGTACTACCTGACATTCGGTGGGCTCAAATCGACGATGAAGCCAGGAATCAGATGGAAAGCCAAAATAATCGGAACAAAATACGGGGGTGGAAGTTACGCATTTGTTCAACTCATGCAGATCGACAGGAAGAGATATTACAAGGGCGCGCTGTTGCAGGAGTGGGGCGGAACTTCAAATGGCGAGTGGGTACTGGACGAAGACGTATTCTACGGAACCTCCGTGCGAGTCAGGGGGGATGGCGGTGGGTACCGGGAGAAGTGTGAAGACTTCATCCGGGAGACGTTGCCTGATAAGTCCATATGCATCTATGGCGAGGACAGCCCGGCAACGCCTTTGTTTCAAGTAATGCCGGAAGATGCACGATTCAGATTCGATGAATTGAAGATAGACGAGAGATTCAAGACATATCTGATGTTCAAGCCCGATGTGC
This sequence comes from Xanthomonas cassavae CFBP 4642, assembly GCF_000454545.1. Classification (NCBI taxonomy): domain Bacteria; kingdom Pseudomonadati; phylum Pseudomonadota; class Gammaproteobacteria; order Lysobacterales; family Lysobacteraceae; genus Xanthomonas; species Xanthomonas cassavae. Next base: position 24,087 of record NZ_CM002139.1, on the reverse strand, counting down.
CAGACAATAGTATCTGGGTATCAATTGCGAGATTGGACTGGTTCTGGAAGGTGCATGCAAAATTCGACGATGGCGGGTGGAACATAGTGCAAAGCAGCTTCAAGGAAAGTCCAAATGGAAAGTTGGGAATCTACCTGACACCGAAGTGGGCCAAGAACCGCGATGACATTCTGCGATGACGATTTCAGTGCACTGATCGTTATTGATTCCCCAGCGAGAAAGGGGGGGCACTTAGGTATCCCCACGTTTTACAGCGCCAACGTCATTTGCTCGCGCACTGCGTTGGGCAATGTGCGCAAGCGTTCTAGCCAGCGTGAGACAGGTTCCATCGGCCAGCGCCTGACCAACGCCTCGCGGCCGACGCGCAGTGTCGAGTAGAGCTTGCGTGTGCTGTTGCGTGGCGACAGCCACTGGGCGATACCGGTGGCTTCGCAGCCCAGTCCTGCCAGCCAACTGGCGAAGGTGGCTAGCGTGTTGAGCAACAACAGGATTTGCAACCTCTCGCTGCGTCGGGTCAGGCTGTCTTCCATGGCTTGGCCGTAGCGATGTGACTTCAGATCCCGAAATGCCAGCTCGATCTGCATCCGTCGTGCGTACAGATTGACCAACTGTTTTGCGCTGAGCGCTTGGAGTTGCGGGGAGGCAACGATCAGCCATGGCTCGCGCTCACGCGCTGCGGCTTTCAGACTTGAAGATGCACGTGAGACCTTGGTGGGGGAGCGTCGTTTGCGTTGCTGACGTCCCTGGCGTGTCTTGGCATAGAGCACCAGACGGCAATCGAGTGGATCGCTGCGATTGGCCTGCATCGGTGGCAATTCGTATGCACGGTTGGACGCCAGCGCATGCAGGCGACGGCTATCGATCCATTGCGCCGCATCATCGGGCATGTCTTGCGGTCTGACCTGCGTGCGACCACGCAGGCGTCCGACCCAATCCCAACCCATCGCCGACACCGCGCGAAACCATGGCGTGGGGAATCCGGCGCCAGTGACCAGGATCGGGCGCACATCGTCTGGAATCAGTGCCCTGAGCTGCTGCCGGAAGCGTTTCTCCGCGCCTGGCGATCCCTGCTGTGTCCCGGTAACCACCATGTCCAGCAAGGTGAGCGTGCGCCCACCGACCGGCACGGCTGCGCGCAGCAGGCACCACGACTTGTCCGACTTCAGATCGCTCCAATCGACCACGATCACCGGCTGCGCCCCGCGCAACAGCCAATGCGCCATGTCCCGCTCGATCACCGATCGCTCGGCGTACAACGCGCGATTGCACAGTAAGCGGTCGCATGCCTTGAGGGATGCACGTACCCGCGTCTCGCCGGGCCAGGCGCGTGCGATGTCGATCAGCGTCAGCCGGCCTCCGTGCACCAGCGCTTCAACCGCGCGCAAACGCGCGTTGGCGTAATGCATGCATCCCGGCCAGTGAGTTAGACAGGCACTTCTGCAATACTTCGCTGGCGCGCATGGTCGGCACTCTTCTCTGGCTTAGTC
>NZ_CM002139.1:0-22500 GCF_000454545.1 Xanthomonas cassavae CFBP 4642 | reverse complement strand
GAGTTAGACAGGCACTTCTGCAATACTTCGCTGGCGCGCATGGTCGGCACTCTTCTCTGGCTTAGTCACCTTGAAGCGTGCCCCATGCGCGCACCTTTCTCCACATCCTGGCCCACCAAGTGCTTGATCTCGCTGGAAGAAATGTGGGGAAAGCTCAGAGTCGGCAACGCTTTGACCATGACGGGTTAGCTGGCCGCAAACGCCGCCGCCGCGTCCCAGCCAGCCAAGAGCGGCTACCAAACCGTAGCGAGCGGTCGTCAGGTGGATACGGACGGCGCGCAGGAACCGGACTGTACGAGTGGTACGTGCCGTACCGAGCACCGACCGTGCGCGCCTGGCGGTGAGCGCAGGCGTTTTGGTCGTTGCCCTAAACCGTCACGTCTCGGCTGTTCCGCTTGCTCGCCAATGCGGGATAATGCGCATCCACGCAGGCTAGATGAACCTCGATGTCCGAGTTGCCGATCACCGAGTTGTTGCAGGCCTGGCAGCGCGACGAGCCAGGGGCGGGCGATGCATTGGCGCGGCAGGTCTACGAGGTGCTGCGGGCGACGGCCTTGCGCGAGCTGCGGCGCGATGGGCGTGCCGGCTTGCAGGCCACCGAGCTGGTGCATGAAGCCTGGTTGCGGCTGGAACAGGGCCAGCAGGCGTTCCGGTCGCGCACCCATTTCTATGCGGTGGCCGCCTTGCAGATGCGGCATCTGCTGGTGGATCTGGCGCGCCAGCAGGCCAGCGCCAAGCGGCTGGGTCAGGCGGTGACGCTGACCATCAGCCTGTCCGATGGCGCAGCGCGACCGGAGGCGCTGATGCTGGTGGCCGATGCCTTCGACAAGCTGGCCCAGGTGGACGAGCGCAAGGCCCGCGCGTTCGCGCTGACCGAACTGGTGGGTTTCAGCGTGGCCGAAGCGGCCGAGCAGCTGGAGGTGTCGGTGCCCACGCTGGAGCGCGACCTGCGCTTTGCACGGGTGTGGCTGGCAGCGCAGCTGTGAGCGTGGCTGCCACCACCTGGCAGCGGTTGGAGGCCTTGTTTCATCAGGCCTGTCTGCTGCCGGCCGAAGAGCGCGACGCCTTCGCGCGCGCGCAGGCCGGCGACGATGCAGTGTTGCGCGACGAGTTGCTGGCGATGCTGGCGGTGGAATCACAGGCCACCTTGCGCGTGCGCGCGCCGTTGAAACAGGCCGCTGCCGCCTTGCACGCACCGTTGCCGGAACTACCGGCGGGCACGCGCTTCGGTGCGTGGGCGATCGATCGCCTGCTCGGTGCCGGTGGCATGGGCCAGGTGTATCTGGGCCACCGTGCCGACGGTGCCTACGAGCGCGAGGTGGCGATCAAGCTGGTGGCCGCCGACGCGCTGGATGCGCAGGGGCGGGCCTTGTTCGAATTCGAATGCCGGTTGCTGGCGCAGATGGTGCACCCGGCCATCGCGCAGATCCACGACGTGGGCACCGACGACCAGGGCCGGCCGTACCTGGTGATGGAATACCTGCGCGGGGAGCCCATCACCTGGTGGTGCGACGCGCACCGGCTGTCGTTGCACGCGCGCGTGCTGCTGATGCTGCGGGTCAGCGAGGCGGTGCAGCACGCGCACCAGAAGGGCGTGATCCATCGCGATCTCAAGCCCAGCAACGTGCTGGTGAGCGATATCGACGGGCGGCCGATGCCAGGCGTGATCGACTTCGGGATCGCCATCGATGCGGCCAACCCCGGCCTGACCTCCGCACATGGCCGCGGCACCCCCGGCTACATGAGCCCGGAGCAGGCGCGCGGTGCGCAGGAGGTGGACGCGCGTAGCGACATCTATGCGCTGGGCGCGATGTTCTACGAACTGAGCTGCGGGCTGGCACCGGTGGCCGGCAGCGATGCTCTGCCGCAGCCGCCGTCGCACCGGGTGGCGGCGGTGCGGGCCGATGCGCGCGCACGTATCTGCGCGGCGCGCGCCACCACCCCTGTGCAGTTGCTGCAGCAGCTGCGCGATGGCCTGGATGCGATCGTGCTGCGTGCCCTGGCACCCGAACCAGGTGCACGCTATGCGTCGGTTTCGGCGCTGCTGGACGACCTGCACCGCTGGCTCGACGGCTACCCGCCGCGCGCCCTGCAGGCCGGCCGCTGGCTGCGGCTGCGCAAGTTCACCCAGCGCCATCGCAGCGGTGTGCTGGCCGGCGCGCTGGTGGCCGTGGCCTCGATCGGCGGCGTGGGCGCCACGCTGTGGTCGCTGCAGCAGGCCGCGCGCGATGCGCAACGCGCACGGGTCATCGGCGATTTCATGAGTTCGGTGCTGTCCAGCGTGGACCCTGGCGTGGCGCAGGATCTGGACAAGACCCTGATGCTGCGCGTGCTGGAGCAGGCCTCGCAGCGTGCGGTACGCGAGCTGGCCGGCCAGCCCGATGCACGCACCGATGTCGAACTGACCCTGGGCCGTACCCTGATTGCGCTGGCCAAGTATCCGCAGGCGGTGCAGCACCTGCGCACCGCGCAGCGGCTGGCGCGGCAGAGCACGGGCGAAGGCAGCCTGCCGGCGCTGAAGGCCACCTCCATGCTGGGCCAGGCACTGCGCGGTGCCGGCAAGCTTGAGGAAGCTGCGCAGCTGCTGCGCCAGGGCATCGCGCAAGCGCAGCGCGGCGATGCGCAGCAGCAGACCATGGCCAACGACATGCGCGGATGGCTGGCCTGGACGCTGCGCGACCAGGGCCGCATCGCCGAGGCCCTGACCGAAAGCCGGCATGCCTATGTGGCGGCGCTGGCCAACCCCGCCACGCGTGCAGGCCAGCGCATCAACGCCGGCAACGTCTACGCCGCCATGCTGGCCGAGGTCGGGCAACTGGCGCCGGCGATCAGCTTGCTGCGCGCTCTGCTGCGCGACCGCATCGCCCTGGACGGGCCCGAGCATCCGTTTGTGCTGTCGATGCGCAACAGCCTGTCGGTGTATCTGCTGATGCAGCGCGATTTCGCCGGCGCAGAGGCCGAGCTGACGCCGCTGCTGCAGATCCACCGCAAGCTCTATGGCGACAACGCCGCCGATACGCTGATGGTGGAAGGCAACCTCGCCGGCGCATTGCGGCAGCAGGGCAAGGTGGCCGAGGCCGGTCCGCATTACCGGGCGGCGTTGGAGCGGGCACGCCGCATGTTCGGCGAAGACGCGCCTGAGACGATCACCTTCCGCAGCAATCACGCGTTCTGGTTGCTGGATGCCGGGCAGGCAGCGCAATCGCTGGCCGAACAGCGCGCTGCGCTGACGGCCTCGCTACAGGTGCTGGGTCGCGCGCACCCGCAGACCGCCGAGATCCTGCGCGGCATGTCCGAAGCCGAGCGCACGCTGGGCCAGACAGCCGAGGCACGCGCGCACGCGCAGCAGGCGGTGCAGATCCTCACCGGCATCTTCGGCAACGCCGGGGAGCCCCTGGGCACCGCACGGCAGACCCTGGCGCAGGTGCAACCGGCAACGCCGACACCCGCCGACGCAGCGAGCACCTCGGTGGTGGCACAGCGCTGAGACGAATTGTCGGGTGAGCGGCGAACAGGCGCGCCACAGTGGCCGCCACCGATTGCATCGAAGCGTTGCCATGCAGCCCGCCGCACGCCTGACCGACCTGCACGTCTGCCCGATGGTGACCGGGGTGGTGCCGCACGTGGGCGGTCCCATCCTCGGCCCCGGTGCGCCCACGGTACTGATCGGCGGCCTGCCTGCCGCACGCATCGGCGATGCGGCGGTGTGCGTGGGCCCGCCGGACAGCATCGTGGCCGGTGCGCCCACCGTGTTGATCGCCGGCCAGCCGGCCGCGCGCCTGGGCGACAGCACCGCACATGGCGGGGTGATCACCCTGGGGTGCTTCACCGTACTGATCGGCTGAGCGCAGCGGCCCCGCGTGGGACGGTTGCTGCACATTCCCGGCGTGCGTGCAGGCCGCAGCCATGGCCGCGATGCCGCGGGCGCACTGCGCCTGCAACAGACGATACGCTGGCGCGCAGCACGCACTGACCGGTTACAACGCGCATCGTCGAACCGCACCCGCACTGCAGTCGCTCAGTCGTCATCTTGCCGCCCCTTGGAGAGCCCCCGATGCACACCGCCACCCACCTGCCGCCGGATACCTTGCAACAGGCCATCGACGCGCACCGCAGCGGCCAGTTCGACCGCGCCGCGCAGGTGTACAGGCAGGTGCTGGATGCGCAGCCCGCGCACGTGGACGCACAGCATTTCCACGGCGTCCTGCTGCATCAGCGCGGGCACAGCGACGCAGCCGTGGCCTCGATCACCCAGGCGCTTGCGCTGGATCCCGCGCAGCCGGATGCCTGCAACAACTTGGGCAATATCCACCGCGAATGCGGGCGGCTGAGCGATGCCGAACAGTGCTACCGCCGCGCCCTGGCGCTGGCACCCGCGCATGCCGATGCGCTGGCCAATCTGGCTGCGGTGCTGGAAGCGCAGCGGCGCCCGCAGGAGGCCTTCGTCACCTACGCGGCGCTGTTGCATACCCATCCGGACTCGGCACAGGCGCACTACGTGCTGGGGCTTTTCCTGCGCAACAACGCGCAGGCCGCCGAGCACCTGCAGCACTCGGTGGAGTGCCTGCAGCAGGCCTGCTCCCTGGCGCCGGAGCATCTGCCGGCGCGCGAGGCGCTGGGCACTGGGCTCTATCTGCTTGGCGAGCACGTGCAGGCGCAGGCGGTCTACCGTGCGTGGCTGGCGCGCGACCCGGGCAATGCGGTGGCCGCGCACATGCTCGCGGCCTGCGGTGGCGCCGCCGCGCCGCCGCGTGCCGGGGACAGCTATGTGCGCGAACTGTTCGATGGCTTTGCCGACAGCTTCGACGAACAACTGCTGCACAACCTGGACTACCGCGCGCCGCAGCGCCTGGCCGACGCATTGGCGGCATGCCTGCCCGCGCCGGGCGCCGCGTTGGCCATCCTGGATGCCGGCTGCGGCACCGGACTGTGCGCGCCCCTGCTGCGGCCCTATGCGCAGCAGCTGGTGGGTGTGGACCTGTCGCCGGGCATGGTGGCCAAGGCGCACCAGCGCGGCGGCTACGATGCGCTGGAGGTGGCCGAACTCACCGCCTACCTGCAGGGGACGCCGGCGCGCTGGGATGTGGTGGCCTGCGCAGACACGCTGGTGTACTTCGGGGCGCTGCACCCGGTGCTGGCGGCGGCGGCCGCTGCATTGCGGCCTGGCGGCGTGCTCGGCTTGACCGTCGAGGCGCTGGATACAGACGGCGATCGGGTCGAGCTCGATGCCAGCGGCCGCTATCAGCACAGTCATGCGCATGTTGCAGCCGCCTTGCACAGCGCCGGTCTGCAGCCGATGGCGATCACGCTGGATGTGCTGCGCAGCGAGCGTGGCCAGCCTGTGCACGGATGGGTCGTGACGGCGCGCACGCCTGCGCAGCGCTGAGACGAAATGTCGGCTTTGCCCGCTGCCGGCATGTGAGCATCGCCCTGGCAGTGATGGTCCGTGACCGCCATGCGACGGTGCGCGCAGGCCAGCGATTCCGCACTGCCGGCCGGCGCACCCCGCGTTGCCTACCCACCTGTGGATGCTTCGATGCCGCGCACCATCACGCTGCACTCCGACCTTGGCGAGCGCCTGCGGCTGCACCGCATGCAGGCGCACGAGGCCTTGGGGCAGCTGTTCGACTACCGCATCGATGCCCTGTGCACGGATGCACAGCCCAACCTGGGGGCGTTACTCGCCACGCCGGTGGCTGTCCAACTGGCCGACGACAACGGCGAGCAGCGTTGGTACCACGGCATCGTGGCCACCTGCGCGCAGGCTGGCGTCACCGTTGTCGACGCGATCGCCTACACGGTGCTGGAGCTACACCTGGTGCCGCGGCCCTGGCTGCTCACCCAACGGCGCGATTGCCGCATCTATCAGGACCTGAGCGTGCCGGAGATCGTCGTCAGCGTGCTGGGCGAGATTGGCTACAGCGATGTGCAGCAGCAACTGAGCACGCAGTACCCGAAGCGAACCTACTGCGTGCAATACCGCGAAGACGATTTCAGCTTCATCAGCCGGCTGCTGGAGCAGGAGGGCATCTATTACTACTTCACCCATGGCCGCAGTGCGCACACCATGGTGCTGTGCGACGCGCTGGGCGCGCATGCGCAGCGCAACGGCGTGGACAGCCTGCCGTACGTGCCGCCGGAACTGGAAAACCGGCGCATCCTGCGCTCGGTGGTGAGCCGCTGGCGTAACGCCCACGCGCTGCATTCCACCCAGCATGCCGTCACCGATTACGACCCGCAGCAGCCCCGCGCCTCGCTGGCGGCCGAGTTCGACGCCAGCGGCGCCGGCCTGCATCCGGTGGATGGCCTGGCCGCGTTCGATTACCCCGGCCCGCATGCGCTGCAGGCCGATGGCAGCCGCTATGTGCAGGTCCGCACCGAGGCGCACAATGTGCAGCGTGCCAGCCACCAGGCCACCACCAATGCCTGCGGGCTGATGGTGGGGGCGTTGTTCACCCTGCGCAGCCATCCGCGCAGCGAGCTCAATCAGGAGTATCTGGTGCTCTCGGCGCAGACCACGCTGGCAGCGCCCGGGCATGCCGACGCGCCGCCGTTTTCCAGCACCGTGCAGGTGATGGAAAGCCGGCTGCCGTTTCGCAGCGCGGCGCGCACGCCCATGCCCAGCATTACCGGCCTGCAGACCGCGGTGGTCACCGGCGAGACCGACGAAGACATCGTGGTGGATGCGCACGGCCGTGTGCAGGTCACCTTTCACTGGTCCGGCTCCGCCCGCGCGCATGGCGCACCGTCGTGCTGGGTGCGGGTGGCCTCGATGTGGGCGGGCAAGGGCTGGGGCGCGATGAGCCTGCCGCGGGTGGGGCAGGAGGTGGTGGTGAGCTTCCTGGAAGGCGACCCGGACCGCCCGCTGATCGTGGGCAGCGTCTACAACGCCGATCACGCACTGCCGTTCACGCTGCCGGACAACAAGACCCAGAGCGGCGTGCGCAGCCGCAGCCTGCTGGGTGGCAGCGCGGATTTCAACGAGCTGCGCTTCGACGACAAGGCCGGCGCGGAAGAAGTCTACCTGCGCGCGCAGCGCGACCTGTGCGAAGCGGTGCAGCACGATCACACCGCCACGGTGGACAACGATCAGGTGCTCACGGTCAAGCACGACCGCAAGGCGCGCATCGACAACAACGACAGCGTGGATGTCGGCAAGAAACTGCTGCTGCAGGCCGGCGAAGAGATCGAGCTGGTGACCGGCAGTGCGCGGCTGGTGATGAAGCAAAACGGCGACATCGTGCTCAGCGGCGTCAAGATCCTCATTGATGCAAGCTCAGAGGCCAAGACCACCTCCACCGCCATCAAGCTGATCGCCAATGCGCAGTTGCAGGCCAAATCGCCGGCCACGGAAGTGGCCGGCGATGGCACGCTGAAATTGTCCTCCGGCGGCATGCTCAGCGCCGAAGCCGGCGCCTCGGCCACGTTCAAGGGTCCGCTGGTCAGCATCAAGGCCGATGCCCTGGTGCAGGTCGGTGGCGGCCTGATCATGATCGGATGAGCGCGCCCATGCTTCCGCTGGCGCAGGCGTGCGCGGACATGCAGATCTCCGGGCCGGCGCGTGCGCAGCTGGCGGCGCCGATCGCGCCGCAGGCGGCGGTGCGCGCCTTGCTGGCGCATGGCCACGACGAGGATGCGATCAAGCTGCTCGCGCGCCTGCTGCCCAAGCGCTACGCGGTGGCCTGGCTGTGCCAGTGCGTGCGCGGCGAAGCGCTGGACGAGGAAGACCGCGCCGGTGCCGCACTGGCAGAAAAGTGGGTGCGCGATCCCAGCGAAGCGCATCGCCGCGCGGCGCAGGCGTTTGCGCATGCGGGCGGCTACGTTTCCCTGGGCGCCTGGCTGGCAGCGGCGGTGGCCTGGTCCGGTGGCAGCCTGGCGCCGCCGCAACAGGCCACCGCGGTGCCGCCGGCCGAGCATCTGACCGCGCGTGCGGTGGCGGCGGCCATCACCTTGCTCGCTGCGCGCCGGCCTGCCGCACTGGCCGCGCGTCGCAACGGTTATGCGGTGCAGGCGCTGGAGTTGCTGGCCAACGTGCAGGCCCCATGAGCGTGCTGCGCGACCGCGTCCGGGTTGCCAGCAGCGCCGCATGCAGCGGTGCGCATATCTCAGAGGGCGAGGTCGACCGCGTGGTGGCCGCGCCTGTTCGTTATCGCCGGCGCCTGCGCGTCGGCTGCATGGCGCCTTCTTCCGGTACCGTTTCTTGTTTGCAGGAGCCCGTGTCGTGTCCAGTTCGCAGTTGATCCTCACCGTTGGCGGCGCGCATGCCGCGCAGTTCGGGCCCAATGCGCAGAAGCGGTTCGCCGGCAGCGGCGGCAGCATCGGGCGCTCGGACGAGAGCGATTGGGTACTGGCAGCGCCAGGCGTGTCGCGCACGCATGCGGTGGTGCGTTTTCTCAACGGCATGTATTTCATCGAGGACCGCAGCACCAACGGCATGTCGCTCAATGGTGCGGCCTTGACCCGCGCCGACCCATGCGCCCTGAGCGATGGCGACCGCCTGCAGCTGGACAGTTTCGAGATCCAGGTGCAGGTGTACGCGCTGGCGGCCACGCCCGACGCACCGCCGGCGTTCGCTTCGCTCCCCGATGCGATGGACGACCGCACCCAGGTCGCGCCGCCACCGTCGCCGGCGCGCACTGCATCGCCCGACAGCCGCCTGGATCTGCTGGACTTCGGGGCGCCGGTGGCCACGCGCCCGGCAACCGACGATCCGCTGGAAGGCCTGCTGGCGGGCAGCACGCCGCGTGAGCTCGATCCCCTGCGCCTGCTCGACCCGGTACCCGCTCCGGCGCCCAGCGTGGTGCCCGGCGCGTGGAATCACAGCAGCGCCAGTCATGACCACTTCCGCCCGCCGGCCAGCGGCGACGCGCGTGCCACGCTGCCGGAAAACTGGGACATGACCGTCGGCGATTTCGCGCAGCCTGCCGCCACGGCAGCGCACGCAGCGCAGGCGGCCCCCGCTCCGGCCTTCGCGGCCCAGCCGACGCCTGGCAACGCGCCCGCACCCATGCTGCAGCTGCCATCGGAGCTGGATCGCATCTTCGCCATCGTGGTGGACGGCGTGATGGACGTGCTGCGCGCACGTGCGGAGATCAAGAACACCTTCCGCCTGCCGGTCACGGTGATCCAGCGGTCGGAGAACAACCCGCTCAAGTTCGCCGCCACCGCCGACGATGCCCTGCAGAAACTGCTGGCCCCGCCCAGCCCCGCGTTCCTGTCCGGCGTGCCGGCCTTCGAGGACGCCTTCGACGATATCCGTTGCCACCAGATGGCGATGCTGGCCGGCATGCGCGCGGCCTTCGACGCGATGCTGTTCCACTTCAGCCCGGACCGGCTGGAGCAGGAGGCCGACGCCGGCGGCAAGCGCCTGGGCTTCGGTGGAAAGGGGCGCTACTGGGAGCGCTATCGCGACAACTTCGACCAGCTGCGCGGCGACCCGGACGAGTGCTTCCGCCGCCTGTTCGGCGACGAATTCGCCCGCGCCTACGAGGCGCAACTGGCACGCCTGAAGTCGGCGCGGCGGCCGCCTGCGGCCCGGTGAGGCCAGGCGTGCAGCGGGGCGTGGATGCGGCTGGGCGCGTGATCGCGCGAGCGTGATGCGGCGTGGTGTCACGCGCGCACGGCGGGCCTGGAATGCCTGAGACATTTTGACGGGTGCGGCTGGCGGGCGCGCCGCAGAATCGCTCCATCGACGCGATCCATCGGGACCTGGCGACAGTAGCCATCGCGATCGCCAGCGGCATGCAACCGACCAACAACACGACGATCGCGCATGCCACGCCGTGCGGTGGCGCGCGGCGTTTCCCTAGCGAGTGGATCATGCACAACAACAAGGTCGTGTGGAGCGAGGGGTTGTTTCTGCGCCCGCAGCATCTGCAGCAGCAGGAACGCTACCTGGAGCGCTATGTCGATCTGCGTGCGGCGCGGCTGCGGCCGCATGCCTGGGGCGTGAGCGAACTGGAATGGGAAACCGACCTGCTGGCAGTGGGCAAGCTGGGGCTGCGCCGGGCGCGCGGGGTATTTGCCGATGGCACGCCATTCGCGATGCCGGGCGACGATCCGTTGCCGGTAGCGCTGGACGTGGAGCCCAATTGCCGCGACCAACTCGTCTATCTCACCCTGCCGCTGAAGGTGCCGGCGCAGCCGGAGCTGGGGCGCCCGGAATCGCCGGCCGACCAGTTGTTCCGCTACCGCGTGCGCGAAACCGAAAGCGGCGATGCCTCCGGCAGCACGTCCGAAGCGGTGCTGATGGAAGTCGGCGGCCTGAGCACGCGGCTGCTGCCGCAATCGCAACCGCTGGAGGGGCTGGACCGCATCGCGGTGGCGCGCATCATCGAAATCCGTGCCGATCGCCAGGTGGTGCTGGACCCACACTTCATTCCCAGCGCGATGGTGTGCCAGGCCGCGCCGCGGCTGACCACCTTCCTCACCGAGCTGCTGGGGCTGTTGCACCAGCGTGGCGAAGCCCTGGCCGCACGGGTGACGCTGACCGACCGCGGTGGCGCGGCCGATATTGCCGATTTCCTGCTGCTGCAGCTGGTCAACCGTTGGCAACCGCAGATCGCGCACTGGGCCGCCGCACCGCTGGCGCATCCGGAAGAATTGTTCCGCGCACTGTTGGCGCTGGCCGGCGAGCTGAGCACCTTCACCGCGCCCGGCAAGCGCCCACCGGCGTGGCCGGCGTACCGGCATGAGGCGCAGCAGGACAGCTTCGAGCCGGTGATCGGCGCCTTGCGCCGCAGCCTGAGCGCGGTGCTCGAGCAAACCGCCACGCCGTTGCCGATGCAGGCGCGCAAGTTCGGCGTGTGGGTGGCGATGGTGCCGGATCCCACGCTGCTGGACAGCGCCGCCTTCGTGCTGGCCGCCAAGGCGCAGATGCCCAGCGAAGAACTGCGCCGCCTGCTGCCGGCGCACGCCAAGATCGGCCCGGTGGAGCAGATCCGCGATCTGGTCAACCTGCAGTTGCCGGGCATCGTGGCCAACCCGATGCCGGTGGCGCCGCGGCAGATTCCCTACCACGCCGGATACCTGTACTTCGAGTTCGACAAGAGCGCCGCGCTGTGGCGCACGTTGAAGACCTCCGGCGGTATCGCGTTCCACTTCGGCAGCGAATTCGCCGGGCTGGAGTTGCAACTGTGGGCGATCCGGAGCTGAGCGCATGAGCCGTCCCCTCACCGAATTCGAGCCGATCGCTGCGGCGCCGTTGCCGGTCGAAGCCATCGCCGCCGAAGACACCGACATCAGCGAACTGCTGGGGCGCAGCGTCAACCCGCTGGTGCAGGCAGCCACGCCATTGCTGCTGCTGGCGGTGCAGTTGCGCCACAGCGCGCAGTTGCCGGAGGTCGCGCGGCTGCGTGAGCAGGTGATGGCGCAGATTCGCCGCTTCGAGCAACGCGCGCAGCAGGGTGGCGCGCCGGTGGAGGCGGTCACCGCCGCACGCTACGTGCTGTGCGCGTTGCTGGATGAGGCAGTGCTCAACGCGCCATGGGGCGAGCGCAGCGGCTGGTCGCAGAAAACGCTGCTGGTGGTCTTCCACAGCGAGTCGTATGGCGGAGCCAAGTTCTTCCAGATCCTGGAGCGGTTGTGCGCCGATGTGCGGCGGCATCTGGACCTGATCGAGCTGATGTACCTGTGCCTGGCGCTGGGCTTCGTGGGCCGTTACCAGATCGAGGCCGGTGGCCTGGCCCGGCTGGGCGAGATCCAGGACGACCTCTACCGCCGTATCCGCGCCGAGCGCGGCGCCGCACCGGACAGCCTGGCGCCGCGCTGGCGCGGTGTGGAGGACCGCCGCCGATTGGGGCGGTTCATGCCGCTGTGGGCCGCCGCGCTGTTGGGGCTGAGCGTGCTGGTGGTGGCCTTCGTCTGGTTCCAGACGCGCCTGAGCACCCTGGCTGCGCCGATCAGCGCGCAGGCCGCGCAGTGGGGGCTGGCGCCGGCCACGCCGCCGGATGCCACGCCGTTGCCGCCACCGCCGGTGCGTCTTAAGCACCTGCTGGCAGCGCCCGAGCGCGACGGGTTGCTGAGCGTGGATGAGCAGCCCGATGGCCAGACCCGTGTGCGCCTGAGTAGCGCGGCGATGTTCGCCTCCGGCGGCGTGGACGTGGAGCCGGATCAGCGTGGCCTGATCGCGCAGATCGCCGCAGCGATCGATCAGTTGCCGGGGCGGGTGATCGTGGTCGGGCATACCGACGACGTGCCGGTGCGCTCGCTGCGCTTTGCCGACAACTATGCCTTGTCGGCGGCGCGTGCGCAGGCGGTGGCGCAGCTGCTGCGCGCGCAGCTGGCCACGCCGGGGCGGGTGGAAGCGCTGGGGGCGGGCGATTCGCAACCGCTGGCACGGCCGCCGCAATTGCCGGCCAATCGCGCGCGCAACCGCCGCGTGGACATCCTGTTCCAGCCTGGGGAATGACGATGAAGACGCTGTTGTCCATGCTGAGCGCCACCGTGGTGGTGAGCGTGCTGGCACTGAGCCTGCTCGCGGTGCTGCTGTGGGTCGGCGGGCCGTACGTGGCGATCGGTGGCTGGAGTCCGCTGGCCGGCATGGCCGCGCGCGGGCTGGCCATCGTGCTGGTGATCGCGCTGTGGATCGGCGTACTGGCGTTGCGCCGCTGGCAGGCGCGGCGGCGCAGCGCCAGGCTGTCCACCGCATTGGCCGCGCCCGGCCGCGACGACGACCGTGAACTGCGCAGCGGGCAGGAACGCGCACACCTGCAGGCACGCTTCCAGCAGGCCATTGCGCTGTTGCGCAAGCGCCGCGGCGGCAGCGATCTGTATAGCCTGCCGTGGTACGCGCTGATCGGCCCGCCCGGCTCGGGCAAGAGCACCCTGCTGCAGCATTCCGGGCTGCAGTTTCCGTTGGCCGCGCGCATGGGCGATGCCGCGCTGCGCGGGGTGGGCGGCACCCGCGATTGCGAATGGTGGTTCACCGACGAAGCGGTGTTCCTGGATACCGCCGGCCGCTACACCACGCAGGATTCGGACCAGGCGGTGGATGCCGGGGCTTGGCGCGACTTCCTGCGCCTGCTGCGCCGGCATCGCCCGCGCCGGCCGCTCAATGGCGTGCTGGTGACCATGAGCATGTCGGATCTATTGCTGCTCGACGATGGCGAGCGCGACACCCACATGCAGGCGATCCGGCGCCGCCTGGACGAATTGGCCGAGCAGCTGCAGGCCAGCGTGCCGGTGTATCTGATCTTCACCAAGTGCGATCTGATCGGCGGCTTTGGCGAGTTCTTCGACGATCTGAGCCCTGCCCAGCGCAGCCAGGTGTGGGGCATGACCTTTCCGCTGGCGCAGACCCTGGACGGCCAGGCGGCGCGCCGCTTCGCCGATGAATTCAACGTGTTGCAGCAGCAACTGAGCGCACGCCTGTTCGAGCGCCTGAACCTGGAGCGCGACCGGCTGCGGCGCGCGGCGATCCTGGCGTTTCCGCAGCAGCTGGCCGCATTGGGCGAGCGCGCGCGGCAGTTCGTCGAAGGCAGTTTCGCCGGCAACGCCTACGGGCCGGCGCCGCTGTTGCGCGGGGTGTACTTCACCTCCGGCACCCAGGAAGGCACACCGATCGATCGCATGATGGGCGCGGTGGCGCGCACCTTCGGCGTGGACGATGCGCGCGTGCATGCGCCAGGCGCGCAGCGCCGCACCTTCTTCATCGAACGCCTGCTGCGCGAGGTGGTGCTGCGCGAATCCGGGCTGGCCAACACGCCGCCGTCGCGGCAACGCCGCATGGCCTGGCTGCAGGCGGCCGCCTATGCCGGCGTGGCGGTGCTGACGGCTGCGCTATTGGCCGGGTTGAGCGCCAGTTACCTGGGCAACCGCGCCTACCTGGCGCAGGTGCAGCAGGCGCTGGATGCACGCCCGGCCGTGCCCGATCCCAATGCCGCCGCCAGCATGCCCGAGTATGTGACGCGCACGCTGCAGCAGGCCGCTGCCACGCACTCGGTGGTGCAGGTGGCGCAGCAGTACCGGGAAGGTGCGCCGTGGGCGCTGCGCATGGGCCTGTTCCAGGGCGGCGCGCTCGGCGATGCGCTGCAGGCCGGCTATCTGCGCCAACTCAATGCCACGCTGCTGCCGGCACTGGCGGTGCGCTTTCGCGATGGCCTGGTCGACAACGCGCAGGCGCCGCAGGCGCTGTACTACACGCTCAAGGGCTATCTGATGCTGGGCCAGCCGCAGCACCTGGATCCGGCCCAGCTCGGCGCGCTGGCGGCGCTCGAGGCCGGCAAGCTGTTCCCGCACGATCCGGCGCAGCAGCAGGCGCTGGGCGCGCAGCTGCAGGCCTTGCTGGAGACGCCCACGCGCGTGCGTGCGCTGTCGCTGGATGGGCGGCGCATCGCGCAGGCGCAAGCCAGCCTGCAGGCGGCCGATCTGTCCACGTTGATCTACGGCAACCTGCTGCTCACGCCACCGGCCGGTACGCCGCTGCGGCTGGACAGATCGCTGGGCCTGCTCGCCGACACCTTCGTGCGCCGCAGCGGCACGCCGTTGTCCGCGCCGGTGCCGGCGCTGTACACCCAACCGGTATTCGCGGCCCTGCAGCGCGACGGCATCGGCCAGGCGGTGGAACGCTTCGGGCGCGACGATTGGGTGTTCGGCGGCGCACCGCTGGATGCGGCCGCCCGCGCCGCGCTGGCGCGCCAGGTCGGCCAGCGCTACGAGGCCGACTACATCCGCTACTGGGACGCGCTGCTGGCCGATCTGCAATTGCGCCCAGCCGCCGATCTGGCCGCCGCCAGCGTCACCGCCGCCAAGCTGGCCGGCCCCAGTTCGCCGTTGCGGCTGCTGCTGGGCGTGGTCGGCGACCACACCCAGGCAATGGACCGCGCCCCACCGCCGGATGCGGCCCAGCGCGTCGCCTCTGCGGTGGCTGGCAAGGCCGCCGCCACCGCCGGCAGCGCAGCGGCCAAGCTGCCGGGCGCGGCAGCGATGCGCGCCGCGCTGGCGACCCCGCCCGATCCTGCGGCCGCTACCGCACCCGCGCCGGGGGCGGCAATCAGCGAGCATTTTCTGGCCCTCAACGCACTGGCGGCCGGTGCGCCCGGCAGCACGCCGCTGGATCAGCTGCTGCGCGTGCTCGATCAACTCGGCAAGCAGTTGCTGGTGGTGTCGCAAGGCGGTGGCGATGCTGCGGCGGCCAACGCGCAACTGGCGCTGGCGCGGCAGGAAATGGCGCAGCTGCCGCCGCCGGTGACCGGCTGGCTGCAGAGCCTGGCCGGCAGCAGCGCCACCTTGATGACCCAGGGCGCACGTGCGGCGCTGGATGCGCAGGTGCGCCAGTCGGTCGGCGAGGTGTGCAGCGATTTCGTGCGCGGCCGCTACCCGTTCGACCCGGCTGCGCAGGTGGAGATTCCCCTGCAGAATTTCGGCGAGTTGTTCGGCAGCGGCGGGCGCCTGGATGCGCTGTACACCGGCACCGTGCAGGCGCTGCTGGAAACGCAGGCCCCGCACTGGCGCTGGAAGGACGGCCCGGATGCGGTGGTCGGCGCTCCCGGCCTGCCGGCGCAACTGCAGCTGGCGCAGCGCATCCGGCAGAAGTATTTCCGCGGCGGGCCGGCTCCGCAGGTGGGCTTCACCGTGCTGGCGCCCACGCTGGGCGAGGGCGTCACCCGGCTCACGCTGGAGATCGACGGCCAGCGCTACGACTACCAGCCCGGTGCCGCGCAGAGCATGCCGATGACCTGGCCCGGCCCGGTGCCGGGGCATGTCTCAATCGCCGCCTTCGGCGCCGACGGCGTGGCGCTGGGCAAGCTCGATTACCAGGGCGACTGGGCGTTGTTTCGCGCGCTGCAGGACGGGCATCTGCAAAATCCCTCCGACCTGCGCTTCGTCGCCAGTTTCGCGCTCGGCGGTCACGAGGTGCAGGTGCCGCTGCGCGCGAGCAACCTGCGGCACCCGTTTCTGGACAGCGACGTCCAGCATTTTGCGTGCGGCGGATGAGCATGCCGGCCACCGAACAGATCGGCTTCTACGGCAAGTTGCCCGGCGTGGGCGACTTCGTGCAGCGGCGCCTGCCGCACGGTTTCGTGCAGCCCTGGGATGCGCATTTTGCCGCCTGCCTGGAGGCGGTGCGCCAGCCGCTGGGCGAGCGTTGGCCCGCCGCCTACCGCAGCAGTGGCGTGCGTGCGTTCGCGCTGGGGCCGGGCGTGTGCGGGCCGCAGGCCTGGGCCGGCGTGCTCGGCCCGGGCGAAGACCGGGTGGGGCGGTGCTTCCCGCTGACGCTGGCAACGCCGTGGGCGCACGCGTGCCTGCCGGCGCCGGCGTGGTTCGGCGCGTTGGCCGCCTGCCTGGGGCGCGCCTTGCGCGCACGCACCGACGCGGCCGGTTTCGAGACTGCCGTGGGCGCGCTGGCGGTGCCGGCCACGTCATCCACCGCGCCGGCGCCAATGCAGGGTCACGCGCTGTGGTGGCGACCAGGGGAGGCGGCGCAGTCGCTGCACGGGCTGCCCGCCGCCGAGCGCTATCTGGACTGGCTGCTGGCCGAACAGGACATCACCGAGGTGACCCGATGAGCGCGCCCTACCGCTCGGCCGGGCATACCGAAACCGGCAAGGTGCGCCGCCTCAACGAAGACGCGCTGCTGGTGCGCGAAGAGGCCGGCCTGTGGGTGGTGGCCGACGGCCTGGGCGGCCACAGCGCCGGCGATTACGCCAGCCAGCTGCTGGTGCAGCGGTTGGGCGCCCTGGTGCGCCCGGCAGACCTGTGTGACTTCCTGGACGCCATCGACGACACCCTGGCGCAGATCAACACCGAGTTGCTGCACGCCGCGCGGCAGCGCCGCGTGGACATGATCGCCACCACCGTGGTGGTGCTGGTGCACGACCCGGATTTCATGCTGTGCGGCTGGGTCGGCGACAGCCGCATCTATGCCCGCCATGCCGGCCCGCTGCGCCAGCTCACCCGCGACCATGTGCACGGCGTGCGCGATGACGTGACCCAGTTCGGCAGCGCCCAGGCCGCCGCTGCCGCGGCCGGTGTGCTGACCCGCGCAGTCGGCGCGCAGGAGCCGTTGTTCGTCGATTGGGTGCTTACCCCCAGCCTGCCCGGCACGCAGTTCGTGTTGTGCAGCGACGGCATCAACAAGGAAATCCCCGACCCGGAGCTGGATGCCGAATGCCACCGCTTCGGCGATCCACGCGCGCTGCTGGCGCGCTTGTTCGAACTGGCGATGGGCAGGGCGGCACGCGACAACGTCACCGCCGTCGTCGTCCGCCTGCAGGAGTGAACGCATGCACCAAGACACTGCCACCGTGACCGAACTGGTCACCGCCATGCGCCGCGGCGCGCTGGACCTGGAGGCCGTGCTGGCCGCGCTGGGCAGGCGCGCGGCGGTGCCGGAGGCCGAGTACCGCGATGGCGTGGAAACGCTGTGGCAGCTGCAGCGCCAGCAGCTGCTGGACGATGCCACCGTCACCACGCTGGTGAGCCGGCTGGATGCCTTGCGCGCCGCCGCCGCTTCCACCGCCGCAGCGCCGCCATCGCCGCCGTCCCCAGACACGCCGATCGACGACGACGCCACCGTGGTGATGCCGCGCCGCGATGCCGTGCGCGTGCTCGACGACGACATCACCCGCGTGCAACCGGCGCAGCCGCTGTCCGGCGATGCGCCCAGCCTCACCAGCCTGGGGCCGGGCACGCAGACCGGCCTGGGTACCCGGACCGGCACCGGCACCGGCACGGCCGGCACCGCCAGCCTGTCCAGCTGGCAGCAACTGGCCGATGCGGCCGGCGGCGATCACGCCAGCGTCGGCAGCCTGCTCAAGGGCCGCTTCCTGCTGGACCGCGAACTCGGGCGCGGCGGCATGGGCGTGGTGTATCTGGCACGCGACGAACGCAAGGTGGAAGCGCGCGACCGCGACCCGTGGCTGGCGGTGAAGGTGCTCAGCGACGAATTCCGCCGCCATCCCGATGCGCTGGTGGCGCTGCAACGCGAAGCGCGCCGCTCGCAGAAACTGGCGCACGACAACATCGTGCGCGTGTACGACTTCGACAAGGACCGCACCCTGGTCTTCATGACCATGGAGTACATCGACGGCTGCGACCTGAAGACCCTGATCCGCGAGCAGGCCTACAACGGCATGCCGCTCAAGCAGGCCTGGCCGCTGATCGATGGCATGGGCCGCGCGCTGATCCGCGCGCATGCGGCCGGTGTGGTGCATTCGGACTTCAAGCCCGGCAATGTCATGGTCACCCGCGAGAACGTGGCCAAGGTGTTCGACTTCGGCATCGCACGTGCCGGCAAGCATGCCGCCGATGCATCCGGCGAACAGACCGTGTTCGACGCCGCCACGCTCGGCGCATTGACCCCGGCCTATGCCAGCCTGGAGATGATCCGCGGCCAGGCGCCGACCGCGGCCGACGATCTGTACGCGCTGGGCTGCGTGTGTTTCGAGCTGCTCACCGGCAGGCACCCGTTCGACAAGCTCAGCGCCGAGGTGGCGCTGCGCGAAGGCCGCCGCCCGCCGCCGGTGCCCGGCCTGACCCGGCGCCAGTACGCCACGCTGTGCGCGGCGGTGGCGTTCCCGGCCACCCATCGCCTGAAGCGGGTGGAGCAGTTGCTCGATGGCCTGCGCCAGGTCCCGCTGCGCGAGCGCGCACTGCCGTTGCTCGGCTACGGCGCCGCCGCACTGGCGGTGGTGGGCACGGGCGGGTGGGGCCTTCACCGCTACCTGCATCAGCAGCACCTGGCCGAGGTGATCGCGCGCTTCGGCGCGCAGGACCCGCAGCGTTACCGCGACGAAACCCAGGCCATGCAGGCGCTGTCCAGCCTGGAGCCGGACGACCGCCGCCGCCTGCTCACCGACCGCAGCGAGCTGATCGAGGATTTCCTGCTGCGCCGGCTGGATGCGCTGTGGAATCCGGGCAACGGCCGCGACGACTATCGCGGCGCATTGCAGGTGTTTGCGCTGCGCGACCGGCTGCGGCTGTACTCGCCGTCGCTAGATGCGCGCCGCCAGACCATGGAACGCGAGAAGAACGAACGGCTCAACGCGCTCGACACCGCGCTCAATCGCCAGCTCGACGCCGGACTGCTGTTCCGCAGCCAGGCCGACAACGCCCTGGCCACGCTGGACCTGGTGCGCCGCATCGATCCGCAGAGCAGCCTGCTGCGCCATTCGGCGCTGGAAGTGCGCCTGGACGAGGCCATCGCGCAGGCAGTGGCTGCCGGGCAACTGGCCACCGCGCGCAACCAGATCGACCAGGCCCGCGCCGCCTTCCCGGACGCGCTGCGCCTGCAACTGCGCAGCGCCGAGGTGCAGGTGGCCGAACAACAGGCCCGCCGTGCCCCGCACACGCCCGCGCCGCTCAATGCCGGTGGTGCACGCCAGGCGCTGGCCGCCGTTCTTGCACCGCCCGGCAACGACCCGGCCTGGCGCGAGCGCGTGGTTGCCGCCCTGGCCGCATTGCCGCCGGCCGAGCGCAACGCGCAGGCGGCTGCCGTGGCCGAGGCCATCGCTGGCGTGGTGGCCGCGCAGGCCGATCCGGCGCAACTGGCCGGCGCGCAGGCGCTGGTGGAGTTCGGCCTGGGCCTGGCCCCGCAGTCGGCCGCCTTGCTGGCCCAGCGCACGCGCCTTGAGACCCTGGAGCAGCAACTGCAACAGGCGCTGGCACGCGAAGGCGCCGAGGCCGAACTGGCCGGGCGGGTGGAATCGCTGCGGCGTGCCGCGGCCGCCAACGATCTGGGCAAGACCACCGATGCGCTGGCGCGCATCCGCAGCCTGCAGCCGGACCACCCGCTGCTGCGCAGCGAAGGCCCGCAGTTGCTGGCGCAGGTGTACCGCAACACCGCCGACGACGCCTTCGCCAAGGGCCGCTATGCCCAGGCGGCCGAGTTGCTGGCCCAGGCCCGGCAACGGCTGGGCCTGCGCGCCGAGCTGCGCCAGGCGCAGGAACGCTATGCGGTGGTCGCCGCCGTGATGGCTGCCGGCGACCTGCCGGCCGCCGAGCGGCGGCCGCTGGGCCAGCGCCTGCAGGCGCTGTATCGCAGCGATGCCACGGCCATGGCGCAGCTGGAAGCGCAGATGAAGGCCGCCGGGCAACTGCCCGACGGCACGCTGTCCGCCCGCCTGCAACGCGCGCCCGCCAGCGATGCACCGGCCCCGGACAGCGTGCCGACCGGCAGCACTGGCAGCACTGGCGAAGCGGCAGCAGCGGCAGCAGCGGCCGTCACGGCCAGGCCGGCGCGGGGCAAATCCGCCGCCAGGCCAGCCGCCGCCACGGGCGCCCCGCGCGCTGCCAACGCGGCCACAGCGCCGGCCGGCCCGGACGACCCGGCCGGCCTGCCGCCGGTGCCCACCGGGCCCGACCCCTGCGGCGGTGCCGGCCTGCCCGGGCGTGGCGCGGCCTGTTTCGACACCCTGGGCGACACCCGTGGGCCGATGCTGGTGGTGGTCCCCGGCCTTGCCGGCGGCAAGCCGTATGCCCTGTCGCGCGGCGAGGTGGCGGTGGCCGACTTCAACCTGTTCTGCCAGGCCACCGGCCGCTGCACCGCGCAGGCGGCCAGCACCCCCGAACTGGCCCGCGCGCCGGTGCGCAACATCAGCCTGAGCCAGGCCCGCGCCTACCTGCGCTGGCTGACCATCGGCAGCGGCGGCTGGCGCTACCGCCTGCCCAGCGATGCCGAATGGCTGCATGCCGCGCAGGCCGGGGCCAACTGGCGGCAGGCCGAAGACAGCAACTGCGTGCCGCCCACTGCCAATGCCGCCGACGCCGTGCGCGCGCCGGTGTCCGCACGCGGGCGCGATGCCAATCCCTGGGGCCTGATCAACCTCACCGGCAATGTCTGGGAATGGGTGTCCAACGGTGCCGGCGTACAGGCGCGCGGTGGCAGTTTCGCCAGCTATTGGTCCGATTGCACCGTGCAGGCCAGCCGCAGCGACAACGGCTCGGCGCAGCCGGACGTGGGCGTTCGCGTGCTGCGGGAACTGCCATGAGCCCCGGCACCCCGGCGCATCCGGCCAACGCGCAACTACAGGCCCTGGCCCAGGCGCATCAGCACGGCCAGCTCGACCGCGCGCAATACCGCATGCGCCGCCGCAGTGTGCTGGAGGCAGCGCGCCAGGCGCAGGGCGCCACCTTGCGCAACACCCAGTCACCGCCGCCGGGTCAGCGCTCCAGCTCGCCGCTGCAGCCTAATCGGTTCAGTCAACACCGCCGGCGCGCCTGGACACTTGTCGTAACAGCGACTTTCGTCGCACTAATGTTGCTAACATTCCATAAATGTACGTCGGGGTTCGACCGACGTTCAGCCAGGGGCGAGCGCAACCACACCCAACGTCATGCGGGTCTGCATCCCGCCGCATGCGCTGCCGGGCCTGTCGGACATGCGCGACAACGGATGGTTTTAGGGGTAAGTGACGTATGCGTATGACGTGTCTGGCCGCGGCGGTGTCCGCGTGCCTGCTGCCGGCCGTTCCCGCGTGGGCGCAAGCCCAGGATGGCGCGACTGCCTCCGCTGCCACCGGCGGTGCCAGCTTGCCGGCCATGAAGGACCGTGGCGATGCCGCAGCGACCCTGCCGGTGCGCGGCTTTCGCGTGCGCGATGTCGGCAACTATCCCGACGCCGGCATCGACCCGGCGCGCATCCAGGCCGTGGCCGATGCCGCCTTTGCTGCGCTGGCGAAGGGCCAGCCGGAGGTGGCGTTGCGCTTCGACCAGCTGCAGGCAGTGGCCGACACCGTGACCCAGGCCTACCGCAGCGCCGGCTTCATCGTCAGCACCGCCTACCTGCCGGCGCAGACCCCGGCAGCGGACCGCATCGTCGAGATCCGCGTGCTCGAAGGGCGCATCGGCCAGATCACCGTGCAGGGCGCGGCGCGCTATCGCGGCACGGCGCTGTCGGCGCCGTTGCGCCAGCTGCAGGGCCGCCCGTTGCGCAAGCAGGACGTGGACACCGCGCTGCTGTATGCGCGCGATCTGCCCGGCGTGTCGTTGTCCTCGGTGCTGCAACCCGGCCAGAACGCCGGCGAGACCGACGTGGTGCTGGTCGCCAGCGAAGCCACGCGCCCGTACGTGATCAGCCTGGGCGGCAACAACTACGGTACCGAACTCACCGGCCGTTACCGCGCGCAGGCCGGCATCACCTGGAACAGCCCGCTCGGCCTGGGCGATGTGTTCGCGGCCAATTACGCCTATTCGCTGTCGCCGCGGCAGAGCCAGATCGGCGCGCTGTCGTACGCCTTGCCGGTGGGGCAGCTGTCGGGCCTGAGCGCGGTGGTCGGCGCCAGCCGCAGCGAGCTGGAAGTGCGCAATGGCGTGTTCGCCCGGCTCGGTCTGCGAGGGCCGACCGCAGTCATGTATGCCGGCGCGGACTGGAAATTCATCAACCAGGACCTGCTGCAGTTGCAGGCCTCGGCGCGCTATCTGCGCGAGACCTCGCGGCTGGAAGCGGCCGGCCTCACCCTGTCCGACCAATCCTTCGACGTGGCCGAACTCGGCGCCTCGCTGCGCCGCACCGATCTGCGCTGGCGCGGGGTGGACCTGCTGCAGCTCAGCGTGCGCCAG
>NZ_ATMC01000083.1 GCF_000454545.1 Xanthomonas cassavae CFBP 4642 | reverse complement strand
CAGCAGCAGTGTGGTCTCGTCGAATGGCTCGCCCCCACGACCGAACCCATGCGCCAGCTGCACCGCGTCTGCGGCAACGCCATGAAATTGCGCCGGCAGGACCAACCCCTGCAGCCCCAGATCCGGCCGGTCATGCACCGACGAGCCGCCCTCGACCAACGAGAGCGACGCACTTCCCCCTGACATAAAGCGATCCTTGCTGAGCCGGCGGGCTCAAATGACGGAATAGAATCCAAGGTTGTTAAGAACCTGTCAACCGCCGTGTTCCCTGCTTTGCGCATAGATCCTGAATCGCTATGACTGCCTGCATGTCAACACCTGATACGGGGGCTCTGGCATCAACGAAGTTATGACCGTTGTGTCGGGCTGCCCCCTTCACCAGGATGTTCGTGCTGCCCAACCGTGTACTCGCCCGCCTCACTGCACTGGAAATCATCACGGAAGGCCCAGCGGTTCGCCTGAGCTACACGAATCCGAGAGCTTCACTATCCGCTTTGAGGGTGGTCAGTTCCTTACCCGGAACTGTTGAACACCGATGCTTGGGTAAACTCCAGTAACGCAATGCCGGTATTACGACCCAAGGTCAACTGAGAAATCCTGATTATGCTAAGGATGGTCTGATCAACGCAGCCGGAAACGAAACACGCCACATCCGCCGCGCTGAGGGCGCTCAACCCCCCCGGTTTTTTGCCGTTTTCGGCACG
>NZ_ATMC01000082.1 GCF_000454545.1 Xanthomonas cassavae CFBP 4642 | reverse complement strand
GTTCTTCGGAAAAACGCTTCTTCACGTCCAATCTCCTCGGGGTAGGGAATTGGACTCCAAACTAAGGCGCTACTCAAACTTGGGGGGACGTCGAGCGCTTCCAGCCAACGGCTGCGGCTCCCAATGCTGCGGCCGATGCCTACCTGCAGTTCTCCCGTGGCTTTGACCTGGCACCGCTGAAAGGCCTCTACACCCAGGACAGCCACTACGACCGCAAAATCAGCGCCGGCACCGCAACGGTGCGCTTTGCGCTCGTCAAGGGCGGCTGGTGGGAGCGCCTGATCGATCGCCCGCATCGCTTCGGCAAGCAGAAGGCGCGCTTCGCGCCAGGCCAGAGCTATGCAGGGATGTGGTGGGCCGCGCCTGCCGCGCTGACAGCCATGCAGACGGCGCGCGAGGTGTGGATCGTGGAGGGCATCTTTGATGCGATCGCGCTCCTGCAGCACGGCATGTGCGCAGTGTCGGCCATGTCCTCCAACGCATTTCCGGAAGAATCTCTACGCGAGCTGGCAAAGGCACGCATGGCCGACCTTCCGACCCTCGTGTGGGCGCTAGACAACGAACCGGGTGCTCGTTCGTATACGCACAAGCACATCAAGCGCTCAGCGGGGCTGGGCTTCGATTCGCGGGCCGCGCAGATCGTCCAGCGCGACGGCAAGAAGACCGATTGGAACGACCTGCATCTGCGCGCTATCGCGTCCGATGATC
>NZ_ATMC01000081.1 GCF_000454545.1 Xanthomonas cassavae CFBP 4642 | reverse complement strand
GCGCTGGAAAATTTCGTCATGACGAAAAAACGCAGGCTGGCAATCAGGACGAAGCCGCCGGGTCAGGTGCAGGAGCGGGTAGCGGCGACGCGGATACGGGCGAACTGACTAGCTGGCCTCGGGGCAAAGCGGTGTCCGATCCGGACAGCATGAAGCGCCCCCTGTTGCTGGTCGAGCATGACGGGCGTGCTGCGGCGGTCCTGCTGAACCGCCGGCCGTCTACTGCCGGTCTCATCCGCATTCGTTACGAGGATGGAGGCGGCGACGCTGAAGTGGATGCCGGGACGGTCAAGATCAACCGGCTGATGGAAGGCGAGAGGTGAGACGAAGAGGCGGGCTTATCAGTCCGCCTCTCTCGTTTCGGAGCCAGTACCAGGGGTGTAGGGGGAACCCCTACGGATAACGCCTCACCCGCACATGGATGGTTTCAGCCTCGGGGACAGTTCTTCCGCCGCCTGCAATGAGTAACCCCGACATCCCCCTGCAAACCGCTTTGATCGGTTGGGCAGGATGCAAGGCTAGGGTGAGCCCACCGAGCAGATGTGCAGACCCCGAACGCCCTCAGGGCGTAGACGTGACATTACCGTTGCCGATAGCAAATCCGACCGAAGCAAGCCCACTCGACACCAAAGCGAGAGCAAGAGCGAAGAATGGACATTGCGGCGGAAAATTTCGTCATGACGAAAAAAATGGTGGAGGCGCTCAGGGAACGGCAGCGGCCGGGTCTGACGATGGAGACGAACGTAGTGGCTCCAGCGGCGCTGGAAAATTTCGTCATGACGAAAAAACGCAGGCTGGCAATCAGGACGAAGCCGCCGGGTCAGGTGCAGGAGCGGG
>NZ_ATMC01000080.1 GCF_000454545.1 Xanthomonas cassavae CFBP 4642 | reverse complement strand
TCGATGGGGTCAAGGTGCGGATGAGTGCCGGGATGAGCTTGAGTGCGGAAGTGAAGACGGGCAAGCGGCGGGTGATTGATTACTTGTTGAGTCCCTTGCTAACGCATGTCTCAGAATCTTTGAGGGAGAGATAAGTCAATGTGGGGGCCGCACCGGCTTAGCTATAATCAGCATTTTATCGTGGAAATATTTGGCGGGACGGACTTAGAAATTCTGCCGTCTACATCTGCTTGCAAAAAGCGGTTGCCCAATGTCTGTAACAGCAGAAAACCTAGGAGCAGCTTGATCATGTCTGAAACCATAAGCGCGCACTGTCTGATACAGGTGCAAGCACTGCAAACGTGTCAGGAGCGTCGTGCTGCATACACACACGTCCAGATAGGGACTGTTGTGCGTGGGTGTGTCCTATTGCTAATGTCGGTGCTCGCGGCCGCCTGCTCCAGGACCAGTCCGTCGGATAAGGCGAATCGGCCGGATGTGGTCGGCACCATCGGCCCCAACGTCATTCGTGTGCCAGCACGGGATCTGCTCTTCTACGAATCTGAGCCGGGTACGAAGGAACTGAAAGGTAAGTGTGAGCGTCCATTGCGCAGTCTCGTCATTCGTTTGCGCTGGCCGGGCATGGAGCCACTTAATGAGAATAATGCCGAGGACTACCAAGTTCATCATCGGCAATCGGTCGGCGACTCCCAATGGATCGAAATTGGCATGACTCGCCTCACTCCTACCGAGAAGGTGACGCTTTCCGGAACAAGAGATTTTTTACTCTATCGAAAGCGGATCGTCTCCAGTTATCCGTATGGACTTCCACTCACTTATGGGCACCTCGAATAACCATGCCGGAGTCGATGTGGCGCATGCATGGAGGTGACGATGCTTGGAAACATCAGCACTCTGACATGGTCGGCCAA
>NZ_ATMC01000079.1 GCF_000454545.1 Xanthomonas cassavae CFBP 4642 | reverse complement strand
CTTCACCGGCGAACAAACTGATCATCTGTAGCACCCTCCGCTAGCATCGCATTACGTCAATGATGACAGGATGCTGGGGTTTTTAGAGGTTCCCAATATGCATCCACTCACGGAAAATCCCTCCAACATCCATGTGGCTCGACAACTAGGCCAGCAGATCATTCAACTGCTGGCGTTTGGCATCGCGTTCTTCACCAGCAAACAAACTGATCATTTGTGGCAACTCTCGCACGCATCGCATCGATGACGAAAGATTGCTGGGGTTTCAGAGGCTCCCTAATCTACCCAAGCAATTGATAGAACGTTGGATTATCGGCGCATTGCCCGCCACCGCATTCAAGCACGGTTGATACCAGATTGGCCACTATCACCAGGCAAAAC
Organism: Xanthomonas cassavae CFBP 4642; assembly: GCF_000454545.1. Lineage (NCBI taxonomy): Bacteria > Pseudomonadati > Pseudomonadota > Gammaproteobacteria > Lysobacterales > Lysobacteraceae > Xanthomonas > Xanthomonas cassavae. The sequence continues at coordinate 10,051 of NZ_ATMC01000079.1, read as the reverse complement.
AGGACTTTGGTGATTCCCCCCCACAGTGAAACGGATGAAGCGTCTTCTGTTGCGGGCCTATCCTTAGGACCCAGCATCATCATAACGGCAATCGCCTCTGCGGCGAACACAGATGCCAGCAGAGCCCAAGTATAGAAATGCAGAGCCAGGAAGGTAGAACCGTAACCGGCATCTCCTGGCATAATGTGCAAAAGCATCTGGCGCGCCGCGATCGAGCCCGTCACCGCACAACCCGTCAACGCCATTCCGTAATGCGCACCTTTAACGCCGAATTCCATATTGAATAAAAAACCGATGCCCATCGATATGAGCCCGACGCGCTGTAACAAACAGAGTGGACATGGCAAATCATAAAGTATCAGCTGGTAGTAAAAAGCTACCAACAGCGCTGCGCTCGTGCAGAACAGACCCGTGGCATTGAGCGCCGCCGCCAGATCGCTATTTTCAGTGACTTTTAACGAAGTCGTCATGACGAATTTCACTCAGAACGAAAGACTTAGCGAGTCGGTGGCATGGTGTCTGAACAATAACAAGGTCATCACCAACAAGATGAAAAATAAAACATAACCGGTTTTATTTTTTCCAGCTAGCGCACTGAGCACTGCACACAGTGCAATAAAAAATGGCAGAAACATAGGCGCGACAAACTCTGATTATGTCGAAAGAATATAGAAAGAAACGCTGCTAAATCGCAACCCTTGCGTCACTCCAAATAGAACCCCGATCTATTATATAAGTCCGGCGTCACACGGTGAACCGATCACCCGCCTACCGGTAACGTTTCTTATGGTGTAGACATAGTTACCGCCACGCGGGAAACTCACCTCAAAATCCCCTCTCGTCCGCACGTAATACGTCGAACCATCGGATTCAACCAACGATCCTGGCTCAGACCCTACTTCGACGCGATAATTCTTGGGTGCCGGTCCCTCGCCAATATATCTGACGATAAAGTACGCGGGAGACGAATCGAATTTTTCGCAGCCATAGTTAATGCCCATGCCATAATTTGCATTAGCACCCATTTTAAAGTCCTCGACCTGTCCTTCCGCAAAATCCCAACTTCGCTCGCCAACGCCCGCGTACCGAACTGGAATGGGCTGCACCGGAGTAAAGTCCCCCTCGTCATCGTAGTACAACGCATGATCTTTATCGAAACCTTTATCCAAGTTGCAAGAAACCGCGCTGGAATATTTGTCGAAGATCAAGTTTTCGCTCACGGGAGCCCCGGCACGGGGAGACCCCAGTTGAGCGCTACGCGCCGGCAAGCAGGTAAGCGCGATAGCGAGCACTGATGCCAGCCGGTGCCTTGAGGTAGAATGGGTTGGGTTGATATCGACAGAATAATAGTCGGCGTCGCTCCCTGCCATCTGCTGCATAAGCAACGCGTATTCGCTTATCTGCTGCCAGTTCCTCACAAGGCCGGTATTCCGCCCAAGGGTCATTGCCGTTGAACTACCGAGGGCGGTGACGATGGCGCTCGAAACTGGTCTGAATCTCGCACCTTCAGACACGGCGATAATAAGCGGGTACAGCGCACGCGAGAGAGAGTTGGCATTGACAGAGCCGTCGCCAAAGCGACTCAACGTATCGATCGCACCGTACACGGACGCCCTGGATACATTCACGTCACTCAGTTGGATATCTCCGAAGGAGCTCAATGAATCATAGGTCGAGTACATATTATACGGCAACTGAGTCGTTGCAGCGTATGGCAGAGCCAAACTTTGATATTCCGGATCGTTGAAGCGGTAGAAGATCCCGTATGCCTCATAACCGATCACATACAGATCTCTCGGCCGTAAGACGAGCCGGATCTGGCGACCACGATCATTAGAAAGCGAGACCGTTATCAGGTCGCCGACGGGGGACGTCTCGTAAACGTTACCGATCCGCGTCAGCTCCGTCCCAATCCCACGCCGGAAGTCTGAAATCGACTTGGCGTAATCGGCTTCCGTATCGAACGAAATGACAAAGTCCTTCGCAGTGCACAACGGGGAAAGTGCCAGAAGGCAGACAAGTAGAAAGACTTTTTTCATCATATGGATACCATAGTAAGAATTTAAAGCGGCAGCACCCTCGGTCAATCCCGGACCTATCGGCGCCAGCGCGATGGACCGGGCCAAGGGACGCGTTCAAGCACTCCGGAGCCAGGCGGGGGAAACCTACGCCCATGCAGGCCCTGGAGCGGGGCTTCACCACACGTACCGAAGACCGGCTTGTAGCGATACGCCATCGTATTTTTGAGGCCCAACCTGCAGCCCCAGGCCCGCCCAGGCCGATAGGTTGTTACGCAGTTCCGCTGTGGCGCCCGTCTTGACCTCGAAGTGGCTTCGCGCAGCCTCCGAATCCACGCGGAGGTCGTCGATGGACACCGAGCCCGGACGACTGCTGCGGTACCAGTCGAGCGAGGCAAACGGCTGCAATTGCCGCCCGGGCGCGCCAAACGATCCATGCAGGCCAAGCCCCACACTGTACGCAACGTTATCCGGCTGATTTGCCACAACCTGCGATGCGGTGGAGATTTCGGTATGGTCCGCCTGATGGAAGCGGTCGTAGATCACCCGAACCCTGGGTTCGAGATAAACCGATCGACCGGGGGCATCGTTCAGTCGGAAGCCATACCCGGTTTCGAACGACATCGCCACGTCCGACGCGTCATACCTTTCTTCTCCCAGCCCCTCCCCATGAACGACATTCCGGTAGCTGCCATAGCGCAATTCACCGTTGACGTAAGCCCCGACCGGCTCCTGCCCGTTGGCGAACCACGCGCCGTACACCCCACCCGTCACGCCTTTGACGGTACCGTCCGATCGCAGCGATGTGCTGGCCTGCCGCGACGACGTGCTCACACGGCCATATCCCGCCATTGCTCCCACGCGTATCGTTCCGTTTGCGCCCATGTCGGCACGATAGGCATTGATGCCCGTGAGGAACCTACTCGAATCCAGCGTGATGTCTTCGCCGTGAGTTTCGGCGTAGGACACCGTGCCGCCGCTGGCGTATGCCCACAGACCATGATCATCGTCCGTGTTCCCATGGGAACGGTCCGACGCCCTTCCCATCCGCTCCTGCACCGAGACGTCGAATAGGGATGATGCCGCGCGACGGTTCGCCAGATAGGTTCCCACCTCCGGCCGAAAATTGCTCTTAGAGACAAGATACCAATCGTCAGCCACGCCGCCGTTGCCGCCGCGCTTGAGGGTGTAGTCATATGCCCCCGCGGCGATCGTGCCGTACTGTTGGCGGTATCCTGTCGACCGACTGTCGAGACTGAACGCATCGTTGGCCGTCGTCGCTCCATTGGTCGTCTTGACAACATCGATGCCCATCGACGTCTTCGCGCCGACGCCCCCGGCGTTTTCGACGATGAGGCTCGTACTCCCGGTGGCCTGTCCGCCATCGATGACCAGGCGATCAGTCGCCGCAGCGTCGCCGCCGAGTACCGTCCGCAGCCGAACGGCACCACTATTGCCTACGTAGCCCCCACGCACCGTGACCGAGCTGCCTGGGTCAGACGCACCACCGACGGTCGAGATGTCGAGGAGACCGGCGTTGGTCAGACCGGCATCAAAGCGAAGATCCCGGCTGGCCTGATCGGATGCCTCCGCCGCGCTGAGGCCCTGCAACGTACCCTGATTGACGACAGGCGAGCTGATCGCATCCACAGCGGCGAGCGTCGCGCCCGCATTGACCTGGATAAGGCTCGCGCCACCGCTGCCCTGGCCGAGGATCAACGTACCTGCGTCGACGGTGGTGGTACCGGTCGACTGAAGGCTCGGCCCGACCGTGAGCGTTCCGACGCCATCCTTGATGAAGTTGCCGTTACCGGTCACGGGGTTCGCCAACGACCAGTCCGTGGAGGTGTCGACGACCAGTGTTCCCGCGTTGGCGACCGACGCATCGCCGAGGTTCTCCGGTGTGCGCACGCGCAAGACGGATGCCGCGTCGGCGACGCGCATCACGCCTGTGAATCCGCGGTTATCCCCACTCAGAGTGACATCCGAAGGATCGATGCTCAGCGTGCCCAAACCCGAAAGCGCGTTGGTGAGCACCCCGTTGACATCCTGCAAGGCAAGCAGGCCTCCGATGGCGATCGGCCCGCTGCCCAGGCCAGTGACCTTGGAGAGCGTGACGGTAGCGGCCGGCGCCACGTCCACCACGGCGCTTAAACCCGCATTGCCGCTGCTGATCGCGGTCGATCCACCGGTAAAGTTCAGCGTGCCGCTACCGGCCAGCGCCCCGGCGATCGTACCGCCGCCCACGCCGAAGGTGCCGCCGCCCAGATCGAGCACGCTGCCCGCAGCGCTGTCCAGCGCTCCAACCGCCTGCGTATGCCCTTGCAGATTCAATGCCGTGCCCTCAGTGAGGGACACGTGCGAGGTCGCGCCCAGCGCGTTGTCCGTGGCCAGGTCGACGGTGCCGGCCGTGAGCGACGTGCTACCGGTGTAGGTGTTCACGGCGTTGCCATACGTGAGTGTGCCACCGGTCGCATCGATCAACACACCGCCCGAACCGCTGAGCGCGGCATCGAAGGTGGCTGTGGTTGCGCCGCTGTCGGCCAAATTCAGCGCCAGGACTTTTCCGTCGTAGACATCCATGCTGCGCAGGCCCCAGGCCACGTCCAGATCATCGGATTGCTGCGACAGCTTCAGTCCCCAGGAGCCTTGGCCAATGACGTCGCCACCGCTGCCTTTTATATCCTCCACCAGCGGGTTGAGCGAGGTACCCTGGCGATCGACCAGCGTCAGATTCGACGCCGATCCGCTCAGACCGCCGGCCACCGTGTGGATAAGCGTGCTACGAACCTGGTCGCCTGAAGTGAACAGGTCATTCGTGTTGCTCTGTCCCGCTGACAGGCTGCTCAGATCGGCCGCGATGGTGCCGCTCGTCATATTGAACGACTGGGCCGTCAGGGGTTCCTGATCGACTAGGTCTAGGGTGCCGCCCGCGAGTCCGAGCGCACCGGTGGCGTTGGTCCCCAACGTAACGGTGCTGCCAACCCCCGAAACCAAGGTGGCATGGCCGAGCATGGCGCTGCCGTCGACATCGAGGGTGTAGTGACCCTTGGCCAGGTTCACCGTGCCGGCAAATGCATCCAGGCCGGAAAGATGAAAGGTTGCATCGGCCGAACCGGCACTCAGGTCGAGGGCGCCGCTGCCTTGCCACGCGTGGCCGAGGGTCAGGTCCTGCCCGGCGGCGGCCGCCACCGCGAGACGGCCGTCGATGATGCCGGAGGTCACGTTCGACACGTCCGTCGTGCTGACTTGACTACCGCTGTCCACGCTCAACGTGCCGGAGAATGCCGCCAAGCCGTCCATGACCACTTGGGTTCCGTCGGTAGCCGTGAGCTGCCCTGCACCGGTCACCGCATTGTTCAGCGTTCCCGACACGCCGCTCAAGCGCAGTGCGGCGGCGTTATCGATGGACGCCGCGCCCAACGCGTTGGCGGTCTTGAGCACCAGCGCCCCAGTGGCGACCGACACCGCTCCGTCGAACGAAGGGTTGTCTTGCGCAACGGTCCAGGCGTTGGTGCCCGACTTGACCAATCGCCCGTTACCCGACAACGCGTTGTTCAACGTGGCGTCCGAGGTGCCTTCCAGCGTCAGCAAGGCATTGTTGACGATGCCGCCCGTTCCCGCCGCTGCGGAGGTCAGCAGCGCCAGACTGCCGGCGCTGACGGTGGTTCCGCCGGAAAATGCATTGTCGTGATCGAGCACCCATTCGCCCGTGCTCGTCAGACTTCCGTCGCCGGCAACTACGTTGGACAGGGTGTTCTGCGTCGCACCGCCAAGGACCAGGGCGCCGTCCAGTGCCAGGTCGCCACCGCCCAAGCCATTGCCTTGAGAGAGCGTCACCGACGCGGTGCGGGCGACACGCACGGCGCTCTGCAATCCGCCATTCGCTCCGGTAATCAGGGTGTTACCGTCCGCGAACGTCAACGCACCGGTTCCGGAAAGGGAGCCGTCGACGGTTCCACCCGACACGCTCAGCGCGCCACCGCCCAACGTGAGCGAGCTGTTGGCCGCGGTGGTCAGTTGACCAACGGCCTGGGTATGCCCATTAAGGTGGAGGGAGGCATCCGCGGCCAGAGACAGACCCGAGGTCGCGCCCAGCGCGTTGTCCGTCGAAAGATCCACCGTACCGGCCTTGAGTGTCGTCACGCCGGTGTACGTATTGGTCGCGTTGCCAAAGGTCATGCTCCCGCCCGCGGCATCGAGCGAGACGCCCCCCATGCCGCTGAGTGCAGCGTCGAATGTGCCCTCGGTGGCACCACTGTCGGCCAGATTCAGCGCAAGCACCCTGCCTTGGTAAAGGTTAACGCCCTGCAAGCCCCACGCTACATTGAGATCGTTGGACACCTGCGCCAGTTTGAGGCCCCATGAACCAAGCCCGACGCTGCCGCCGGCGCCGTCTTTCAGCTCAGCGCTCAACGGCTCAAGCGCCGCGTCGTTGCTGTCTTTCAGCGTGAGGTTGGATGCTGAGCCGCTCAGTCCGGCGTCGGCATGGATAAGCGTGCGCTCAATGCTGTCGCCTGACGTCAGCAGATCCTGCGTGTTGATCTGGCCTTGCGCGATACCTGTCAGGTCGGCGGCAATGGTGCCACCGCTCATCGACAGCGACTTGACCGTGACGGGCGTTTGGTCTGCCAGATCCAGGGTACCGCCGGCAAGCCCCAGCGCGCCCGTGGTGGCCGTACCCACCGTGAGAAGATTGCCGGCACCGGAGACGACCGTCGCCTTGTCCAACATCGGGCTGCTGGTTGCGTCCAGCGTGTAATGCCCCTTGACGAGATTCACCGTACCGGTAAACGCATCCAGCCCGGAGAGCGTGACCGCGGTATCTGGCGACCCTGCAGCCATATCAAGCGATCCGTTTCCTGACAGTGCATTGGCGAAGGTGGTCGCCTCGTCGCCCTGCAAGGCAAGAACACCGCCAAGCGTCACGCTGCCGGTACCCAAGCCGCTGCCTTGAGACAAAGTGACCGTCGCCGACGACGCGATATTTACCGCCGCATCGAGACCGGCGTTGGCACCGCTGATGGCGGTGCTTCCTCCAGTGAACGCCAGCGATCCACCCCCAGCGAGCGAGCCATCGAGGGTTCCGCCCCCCAGGCTCAAGGTGCCGCCCCCCAGACTGAGAGTACTGCCAGCCGCAGCATCCACGCGGCCGACGGTTTGCCTATGCCCACCCAGATTCAATGTCGACGAGCTTCCCAAAGAAAGCGCGGAGGTCCTACCCAGAGCGTTGTCCGTAGCCAGATCGATGCTACCGCCGGTGAGCGCCGTCGTACCGGCATAGGTATTTAAGGCATTGCCAAACGTCATCGTGCCACCTTCAGCATCGAGCGACACGCCGCCGTCTCCCGTGAGGGTCGCGCCGAAGGTGGCCGCCGTCGAGCCGGCATCCACCAGGTCCAGCGATAGGGCTTTACCCTGGTCGATGGCAACGCTCTGGAGTTTGATGGCAATCCCGAGTGTGGTGTCCTGCTGGGCAAGCTTGCTCTGCCAGGCACCGGTGCCGATGCTGCTGCCGTCGCTGCCGTGGATGGCCGCCCGGAGAAGGCCATCGTCGCCTGAACCCTCCAGCGACAACGCGTCGGGCGACCCGATCAATGTCGTCGCGGAAATCAGGCCTTGCGCAAACGCGTATTTATTGTCGAACCAATTCCCTGTGGTCGCTTCGGTCAGAGCTACCGAGGTCGATGTGCTTGGATCGTAACGAAGGGTTCCCGAATTCAGGCGCAACGTCGCCACTTGGTGAACCGTGGAGTCGGTTCCGAGATCGAGCGTTCCGCCATTGAAGGTCAAATCGCCCGCCCCCAGCGATGCCGAGTTCCCCAGACGCAGCGTGCCACCGTTCAACGCCGTGTTGCCCGCCCACGCGTTCGTGGTCAGGGTGGTGGCGCCACTGAGGACGTTGAGGTTGAGTGTACCGCCCGTTGCCACGACCAGATTCTTGCTGAAGTCGTAGTTCGAATCGGTGTGGTTAAAGATCAGGTTGCCTGTCCCTGCGCCAACATGGATATCGCCATCGCCCGTATCGACGGTTCCCGATGCCACCGCCATATTGCCAGCGGCCGCGCCGATGACGAGAGTGCCGCTGCTTCCGTCCGTGCTGCCCAAGGTCAGTGTCCCGTCGGTAGCAAACTTCCCTCCATCGCCTACGTTGAGGCTGCCAACGCCGGCCTTGCCCACCATGACAACACCTTTGCTGTGTAACGACGACTCGGTACCGGACACCGTTACGGTACCGGAGCCCGTCGATTGCGCGCCCAGGTCAATGCCATAACCTCCAACCGTAACCGTGCCACCACTTTCGATGTTCAGCGTACCGGTGCCGGCATCGCCGACGTGCACGGCTACTGCCCCATCTAGTTCAATCGCACCGCCATCCTCGACGTTCACGGCACCCTGACCGACACTGCCGATGTTCATCGCATGACTGCTGTGTAACAACGACCCGGTACCGGACACCGTTACGGTACCGAAGCCCGTCGATTGCGCGCCCAGGGCAATGCCGTAACTTCCAACCGTAACCGTGCCACCACTTTCGATGTTCAGCGTACCGGTGCCGGCATCGCCGACGTACACGGGGCTTGCCCCCTTTAGTTCAATCGCACCGCCATCCTCGACGTTCACGGCACCCTGACCGACACTGCCGATACTCATCGCATGACTGCTGTGTAACGACGACCCGGTACCGGACACCGTTACGGCACCGAAGCCCGTCGATTGCGCGCCCAGGGCAATGCCGTAACTTCCAACCGTAACCGTGCCACCACTTTCGACGTTCACGGCACCCTGACCGACACTGCCGATACTCATCACACCCGAGTCGTGTAACGACGACCCGGTACCGGACACCGTTACGGTACCGAAGCCCGTCGATTGCGCGCCCAGGTCAATGCCGTAACCTCCAACCGTAACCGTGCCACCACTTTCGATGTTCAGCGTACCGGTGCCGGCATCGCCGACGTGCACGGTTCCTGCCCCAACTAGTCCAATCGCACCGCCATCCTCGACGTTCACGGCACCCTGACCGACACTGCCGATACTCATCACACCCGAGTCGTGTAACGACGACCCGGTACCGGACACCGTTACGGTACCGAGGCCCGTCGATTGCGCGCCCAGGGCAATGCCGTAACTTCCAACCGTAACCGTGCCACCACTTTCAATGTTCAGCGTACCGGTGCCGGCATCGCCGACGTACACGGCTCTTGCCCCATCTAGTTCAATCGCGCCGCCATCCTCGACGTTCAAGGCACCCTGACCGACACTGCCGATACTTATCGCACCCGAGTCGTGTAACGACGACCCGGTACCGGACACCGTTACGGTACCGAGGCCCGTCGATTGCGCGCCCAGACTAATCCCGTAACTTCCAACCGTAACCGTGCCACCACTTTCGATGTTCAGCGTACCGGTGCCGGCATCGCCAACGACCACGCTCGTTCCACCTCTCACGTCAAATGACGACCCGGCGCCGGACACGGTCAAGGTACCATCACCTGATGACTTAGAACCTAGGGAAAATTCATGAGCAAACGCGCCACCGCCAACGCTCAGTGTTCCGCCTTCGTTGATGGTTAGATTACCGGTGCCGACCTCGCCAATGTCGCCTAATACTAATACGCCATCCGAAGAAGATAAGTCCAAGTTGCTTCCCACACCTGAAAGAGTCAGCCCGCCCTTGACCCCAGCCGCCCCGCCCAATTTCAGATATGCCAATACCGGCACTGCGTCATTATTGATCAGCAGGCTAGAGTCGACGTCTTGTCCGATAAACAGGCGATCGCCTGCAGCGAAAAGTCCTGGTGCGTAGACCTGATCGCCAGTTACAGTGACAATTGCCGCCATGGATGCGGCTGGAAAAGCATACGCACCCACAGCGATAACAACAGCGATGCCAGCCGCCAAAGGATTTTTTCTAAATGAATGAGAGATCATAAAACCACCTGATTAGCCCCGACTCTCAGCCATGAAAATTGCTCGCTGCACGTAAAACCGGCTCTGGGCATGGTGTGGATTGCATCATGGCCGTGGCA